>NZ_JAMPKD010000012.1:0-224202 GCF_039961915.1 Trichocoleus sp. DQ-A2 | reverse complement strand
AATCGGTAAATCAGGCTGTCGCTGTTGAGTTTCTTGAATAATCTGCTGCCATTTCTTGACCGGATAGATTTTATCAATCCCTTTCGCCTGAGCCAAGGCGCTAGAACCGCCATGAATCAGAATGTAGCCAGTTTGCTGAACACCCAGTTGTTTTTGTTCTTTTTCTGCCCACTCAATATCTGGTTTAGGTACATTGACCGCCAGCGGTGGACAAGGAGAATTTATTCCTAAACCTTGCAGCAAATCGTGATACATATCAGCGGCATACTGCTCGGTTTTTAGCGGAACTGGGTTGGTGAGAAACCAGTTTCCTGGCCCGTTATAGCTAATTCGAGTGGGAATGCCGGTCAGCCACAGCAGCAGCCCTACACTCCACCTGCGCCCCAGAGATAGGGCGATATCATACTCGCGATCGCGGATTATACCCAGTAAATTTCCCCAGTCTGCTGGTCCGGTACGGTCTTTGAAGTCATAGGTGAGGATTTCATTAACCGACTTGCAAACCCGGTAGGCACCCTTTGCCCTGGGTTCTACAATGACATCAATCTGAGCTTCCGGGTAATACCGCTTCAGGTCATCCAGGGTAGGGAAGAACAGAATTTGGTCGCCAATCCCGCCGGGGACAAGGGCAAGTATTCGCATTACTGTTGATTGAGGTTACTTATCAGCTTCATTTTAGGGGAAGATATACTTAGCGCAACAAGGATTAACAAAGCGGTCAGCAAAAGAGGAAGCGTGTGCATTTATTGATTCCAGCAGCAGGGATGGGGCGTCGGATGGGGAGCGAGCGAAATAAACTCCTTTTGACGTTGCTCGGTAAACCCTTGATTCACTGGACTCTCCAGGCGGTTGAAGCTTCCCGTCACATCAGTTGGATCGGTTTAATTGCTCATCCAGATGACTTTTCTGACTTCAAGGAGATTCTCGCTGACCTCTCCCTCACTAAGCCCGTGCAATTGATCGTTGGTGGGTCAACCCGTCAAGAGTCGGTCTACAACGGCTTGCAGGCGCTCCCATCCGCCCACCACGTCTTAATTCATGATGGCGCTCGGTGTCTGGCGACGCCCCAATTACTGGATCGGTGTGCTGAGGAACTGATGAATTGTCCCGGCTTAATTGCAGCGGTGCCGGTGAAAGATACGATTAAAGTCGTGGATGCGGCTGGGTTCATTGAAAGTACACCCGATCGACAGCATCTATGGGCGGCTCAAACGCCCCAAGGTTTTAAAGTTGATTTGTTGCAACAGTGTCATACGGAAGCCCGACGCCAAAATTGGGAAGTTACCGACGATGCGGCTTTATTTGAAAAGTGCAATTTGAAAGTCCGGATTGTCCAGGGAGAAGAGACGAATCTGAAGGTGACTACGCCGGTGGATTTGAGCGTAGCAGAGTTTATCCTGCGCGATCGCTTACCAACAGGATGATATTAATAACGGCGTGACTCTGGTGCGCGATCGCTGTGAGCGCTCTCTTGCGGATCGGAGTTCAATTGGCTGCTGGGTTCATATTTCTTTTGAACTTCTTCCAGCTGCTTAGTAATTTGATTAATTCTTTGCTTAACCGTCTGAAAGTCAATATTGCGCCAATGAATAATCGTATTTTTTACTTTTTTCTGTTCTCTGTCAGCCACAGCTTGCATTCGCCCCCCTTCACAAATTTTTTTTAACCGGTCTTGTAAATTAATGTAACTTGTGATACAGAACAGTCCACTCCGTCTTGCGGAGGAAGCCAAAGTAAATATCTCCGTATCTTGTACCATTTTTAAGTCGGCGGTTTCAACCACGTCTAAAACTCTGAAACCCTTGCACAATCGGAGGTCGGGTAGAACGTAAACGTAGGTGCGTTCGTGCCGTAAGGCTTTAGCTTTCAAGGAAGAGTAACAGGGTAAACTGCCCTAGTGCTGGGTAACGCGCAACTCAAGCGCCACGCACCCCGCGCCCGGAGGTGGCTCCCCAGCCTACACATCCGCGATTTGGATTAGTTTTTCACGAGAGCTTAAGATCGTTGTTGTTTCTTGTTTGCAATCGATGGACTTCTTAACCCCCCAATAAATTGGGGGGTTGGGGGAATCAATAATGTAGCGCCTCACAACCCAAATGGTATTCGTTTGCGTAGTCGCGACTTTAGTTGTCAGGCGTTTTTATTGAACCCAAAAAGTGAATTGGATTGACGAGAAAACATCTATTAAGCCTTTTTATAGATGCGGATATAGTCAACATCCAAGTAAGTCGGAAATGGGGTGGTGGTGAGAGGACATCCCGCAAAGCTGTTGCAGCTACCCACGAGATTGCCCACCGCCAGAACCATTGGAAAAGCATCAAACTTTTGCGTGGTGGTAAACTTTTGCACGCCATCGACGAGCCATGTCAAGCGTCCGGGTTCCCAAATTACAGTGTATTCATGAAAGTCGTCGGTGTAGTTAGTTTCGTACAGCTTGGAAACTTCTGACTTCTTTTTACCATCCAGCAAATAGTGCTGCGTAAAAATATTTTCGTTAGGGATGTTTCCCCTAAGTTCAGCAAAGTCGATTTCCGGAGGCCATTTAAAGTCCTGTCGCCACAGCGAAATGTAACCTTGGGTACCTTCTCCCTTTTGAAAACGCGCCCGAACTACCCAACGCCCGTAAGTTTGAGCCGTAAGTTGGGTAAACCCGCCTGCGGTATAAGGAAACGTGACTCCATCCTTAGTTATGGTTTCCTTGGCAATCTTGAGGCGCAAGAGTCCGTTTTGTACAATCAATGCTGAGTTTCCATTCCACCAGGAAACTGCTCCTGCTGTACTCGGTTTACCCCAGTATCGAACGTAATTCGCTTTATCGAGAGAAGTTGAGTTGAACTCATCGGCGAAGGTAAGAGTCCAACCCGGAATATTTGGAGCGCTTCCGGTCGTGGCAGTGATTGCAGAACCTGTTTGGCTCAGGCTCAATATTGGCACGAGCGGTAGCACAAACAGGAACAAAAACACAAGAATTCTTTTCATTTCGATCGTAACGAATTGTTCATGGCTGTTCCTTGCAGGGGATCAGCCTATTTACTCTTCTGACTTGTTGCGATCGCACCGGACACTATCAGGAACCGCCTGCTTGTCTGGGTAATGCTAACTGTCAAGGAATATATTGTTGTTTACGAGTAGTAACTAGATTTCACTCTCAGGAAGCTTCCGTAAATACTTGATAGAAATGTAGTAATATTTCAAAAAATTAAGTAGAAATACTTCGATTAATCGCTCAATAATTTGTTGATTGAAGCAGCCCCAGAGAGCAGATGGAGTATCTAGCTAAGAAAATCAGCAAGATAAAGATCCAAATTAAATTTCATAGCTGCTAAATTTCAGTGGAAATGACGTTCTTTTTAATAGCAACGCAGCCATGTTGATAATTAAACTCAACTCAGAAGCGGTTATACAGCACCCTGCTTTGGCGTTCGCAGGCTTGCTATGGTGATTTCAGGTAAATATGAATTCCCACCCTATGACACAGCCCTTTCTGCCCAGGGTTTCCGTAATTGTCCCTATCTACAATGGTGAGGGGGACTTGCCAGACTTAATCGACTGCTTGCGATCGCAAACTTACCCCGCTGAGTCTGTCGAATATTTGCTGGTCGATAATAATAGTAGCGATCGCACTGCCACCCTTCTCCAGTCAGCCGCCTCCTCAGCCGCCGCTGACGGCTTAACCATTCGCCCGATTGCGGAAAACCAAATCCAAAGCTCTTACGCGGCTCGAAACGCCGGAATTCGGGCATCAACGGCTGAAATTTTTGCCTTTACCGACGCCGATTGTCGTCCTCAACCGCACTGGTTGGCAGACCTGATTGAGCCGTTTGCCAATCCAACGATTGGCATCGTCGTCGGTGAAATTATGGCATTGCCAGGGAACACCCTGTTAGAACAGTACGCTGACCGAGAAAATGTTTTGTCTCAAAAGCATTCTTTAGCAAATCCGTTCTGTCCTTATGGTCAAACGGCTAACTTGGCAATTCGGCGGAAAGCTTTGGAACAGGTAGGTTTGTTTCGCCCTTATCTAACCACTGGCGGCGATGCTGACATCTGTTGGCGTATCCAACGCGAAAGTGACTGGCAATTGCATTTTGCGCCAACTGCTATTGTCCGCCACCGTCACCGCTCCACGTTCCAGGAACTTCAAAGTCAATTGCGTCGGTATGGTCGCTCAAATCGATACTTGCACGAACTGCATGGTGTCAAGCTGACAGCAAACTTGAGTGCAAAGGAATATCTATATCGATTCAGCCGGTGGTTGGTCAAGGAAGTGCCGGTGACAGGTGTGAAAGCGATCGCGGGGAAAGCCGCGCTTGTAGACTTGTTAAGGACCCCGATTAATTTGATCAATGTCCGCGCGAGAGCCGCAGGGCAAAATGAAGCTAGGCTTCCAGAAGCAGCCAAAGTAATTGAGTGGCTGGAAAAACCCCAGGATGTGGAAGTAAATCCATGAAAATCCACCAACGTCACGCATGGCCTGATACCGCTGAGGAAGCGATCGCTATTCAGCAACAACTGAGCAAAGAAGTGATTACTTCAGACCAGTTGGAATCGGTGCAGTATGTCGCCGGGGTCGATATGGGTTTTGAGGAGTCAGGTACCATTAGCAGAGCAGCCGTTGCTGTTCTGAGTTTTCCAGATTTACAGTTACAAGAGCAAGCGATCGCCTTCCGTCCCACTACGTTTCCCTACATTCCCGGATTCCTCTCCTTCCGAGAAATTCCAGCCGTGCTAGACGCCTTAGAAAAAGTCAGCATCACGCCTGACTTAATCCTCTGTGATGGTCAGGGGATCGCCCATCCCCGCCGATTTGGCATCGCCTCCCATCTCGGAGTTCTAATCGACCTTCCCACAATTGGCGTTGCCAAATCTTTGCTCGTTGGTAAGCATGATGAGTTGCCAGTTGAAAAAGGCGCATGGCAACCGTTGCGGTATCGCCGCGAAATCATTGGTGCAGTATTGCGGACGCGCACGGGTGTAAAACCCGTTTATGTTTCTAGCGGACATCGGGTAAGTCTAGAAACGGCGATTGATTATGTGATGCGTTGCACTACGAAATATCGCTTACCAGAGACAACTCGCATTGCTGATAAATTGGCGTCAAATCGATAATGCAAGCTTGAGAGGGATGCGATCGCCGTACAGATTGGTTGCCAAGGGCGATCGCTTCATAGAGCGTCTCAATATAAGCCTTGAATTCAATTCCTAACTTAAACCAATTCTTCTTTTACTTTGATGCCATTCTTCTTCACAATATAAGCGGGAACGCCGACGACCACACAGTTATCAGGAACATTTTTAACGACAACTGCGTTAGCTCCAACCGTAACATTGTTCCCTATCGTTACTCCGCCAATTACTTTAGCACCGGCAGTAATGCGGACATTATCCCCGATTTTTGGACGACTGGTTTTATCTCTATAACCAATTGTCACCTGTTGATTAATCCAGCAATTTTCGCCCATGTCTGCCATAATGATTGTGCTGAAGCCATGCTGGATAAACAGTCCAGGACCAAAATTAGAAGATGTATCTATGAAAAGGTAAGGACAAGATTTATAAAAATAACTGAATAAATACATAAATATCCTGGCGGATAAGTTCCCTTTAAATAATCGATGATAATACAAGTTCCTAAATTCTTTTTGACGATCCAGCAAAGAGAGTAAATTTCCCAAACGTGATTCACCTTTCCAGCCAAATACGTTCACCCAACGCTTTACATCTGCATCAATAATTCCTTTTTCACTGGTTAAAAAGAAAGGAATTAACAAAGGAGAAACCAAAATTATTCCTAGGTTATATAAAGCTTTTCTAAAAAAATCTTTCATGGTTGTTAGAGAGGAAATCTTAGTTAGCGTAAATCATAGCAAAGGTTTTTACGACATACCATAGTTTATTAAGAGGTGTTTCCAATCCGGGGATAATGCTGACTCCAACTAGAATGCAGTCATATTATCAACAATGCAACTACTTTTTTTAGGTTTAATCTAGGCGGTGAGGAGTCAGAAATCATCAACAGGGCAGGAGTTGCCGTTTTCAGTTTCCCAACCTTGCAACTAAAAGAGCAAGCGATCGCTAATTGGTATCAACGCCAGCTATAATTTTATATTTTGCTTCCGTTGACAAAATTATTAAACTGTGCAAGCGAGGTGGTTGGTGCCACCATGAATGCCCAAAGTTAAACAAATTATACGAGAACGACATCGGGAACATAGACAAAGTTTGCCCATAAGTAACGCCTTCTCCTGAAGTAAAGTTGAGCAAAGATAGCGGCTCATCGTCATTTCCCGTAGATTTTCGTTTTTTTAAACTTCCTACACAATTTCAGATTTTTCTTCCAGGTCATGTTAGAAATCAGGACATTAAGACTTGAAGCAGTTTATAGAAAGAAACAATATATAAAGGCTAAGCAATATGAATGAATTAACTTTAGAGTGGCAAGAAGCCGGTCGGGGACAAACCCAAACAATTCACGATCGACAAATCGCTAAACATCCCGGTACTATCCGGATCGGTCGTGACCCAGCTCGATGCGATATCGTTTTGACAGATCCCACGGTATCTGGGCTGCACGTCGAAATATTTTTTAACCCACAGCAGCAAAGCTTTTACTTGCGGAACCTGCGAGAAAGTAATCCGCCGCTAGTGGATGGTCACACCCTCATCCAAGGCGAAGTGCCTCTGAGTCAGGGTAGCACGATCTGTTTAGGACAGATAGAAATCCAGGTGACAAAGGTTTCCTTGGCAGTGGTGAGCGTTCCTCCGACGGTTTTGTTGTCACCGCTGTCACCCGCAGCAGGCAAACCCGCCCCCACCGCCCCTAACCCAGCGGCTGTAACCTATGGTTTGGAATGTTCCAGTTGCCATCGCGTCTCACCGTATAACTTAATGAATTTGGGGTGTCCGTGGTGTGGCACATCCCTAGCAGCAGCATTGAGCGTTTTAGTCACTCCTAGCAGCAACTAATCAACCATGAATCCAGCACCCATGCGCCTTCGCCTCAGCTGGGACGATCCAGGAACGGGAGAACGGAAAGAACCGACGCTGGCAGTTCCAATCGCACTGGGACGGGAATTTAATCAGATGCCAGGGGAAATGAAGGGGCATCGCGTCTCCCGATTAACCCTCAATAGTCTTGAGGTTTCCCGCTTCCACGCCCTGATTGATATGGACGCTGGCGGGTTGGTGGTTATTGACCAAAACAGCAGCAACGGCACCTTGATTAATGGACAACGTCAGACGCGCAGTGTTCTGGGGAATGGCGACTCGCTGCAAATTGGCCCTTATTACATCAGCGTTACCTTCGCTGCCAATCCACCTGCGTCGCCCCCCTCTGGCAATTCTCAGATTTTCTTTCACCCAGACACGGATCTCCCTGACCCCAGGATTAGTCATCCGGCACCCCTGCCTCCGCTTGCTTCCCCCGCGCAACCAGGGGGAACGGCAGCGTTTCCTCCACCGGCTTTTCAGGCGCAGCAAGTCGTCGTACAAGACCTCCATGCCACCGGGTTGCGAGTCGATGAAGTGGACTATGCCGCCGTTGGGGGCGGTTTGGGCAGCTTTGTCTGGGTAGATTTATTAAGAATTTACGGGGTGAAAAGCAGCCAGATTGCAGCTTTGGGAATGGAACCCCAACCGTATGCCCGTTACAAGCGGTTGTGCATGAATTCGCAAATACCTCTGCACGAACGCTTGCGGTCAAATTCAGATTCTTGTCCCGATAATATTTGGGGTTGGCCTAGTTATGCCCTGCGGGAAGCTGGGCATGATTTGCTCAAGGGAAGCATAGGAACAGCATTCGGGTATTTGTGGCAGGTATTTGCCGAACCGGCTTTTGCCCAAACTTATACCCCTCGCGCCGGTAATGTCTTTGACGCCCTTGATAGGGAAGCAAAACGGATTGGTTGGGAACAGATATTTCGCTACGCCAGCGTCCGTTCGATTCGGAAAACTGAGGATGGACGATATGCGATCGCTTATTCTCGCACCAGTGCCAACCAGCGCGACCATGCGTTCTTAATCGCCCGCAATGTCCAACTCGCTACCGGCTACCCGGCGATTCAGTTTCTCCCGGATTTGCAAGCTTACCGGGAAAAAACCAATGATTTTAAGTCCGTCGTTAATGCCTACGAAGAACATAACCACGTCTACGAGCATTTAGAGAAATTTGGCGGTACTGTGATGATTCGGGGACGGGGGATTGTCGCTTCGCGGATCGTACAGCGAATTTATGAAGCCAGGGCAAAAAACCCCAATATCTCGCTGCTACACTTGATGCGATCGCCCAAACCCCAAGGTAACAAATTTGGGCGATCGCAACGGTCTGTTGAAAATCACTACGAATTTCAACCCTTTAACTGGCCTAAAGCTACTTGGGGTGGTGAATTGCGGATAATGCTTGAAAAAGCAGCACCCGAACAGCGAAAGCGCCTACTCGCAGATTGGGGCGGCACCACCACAGCTGACCGTCAGGATTGGCGACGTATGGTTGAAGAAGGCATCCGTCAAGGCTGGTATCAAATTACCTTTGGGGAAGTGGAACGAGTCGAACGCAACCCTCACTCGTCAGGAATTGAGCGCACCGTTACCTATATTCAAGAAAAGGGATTAAAAGGACAAATTCGCCTCGAAGCTGACTTTATCATTGACGCCACCGGACTCGATGCCAAAGTCAAAGCGAATCCTCTCCTGAACGACCTTGTCACCCATTACAAACTCCCCCTCCATGAAAATGGGCGGATAGCTGTTGCCAACAATTTTGAACTTGTCGAAATGCGATCGCCGCAGGGTCGGATGTATGCTGCTGGTGCCATGACCCTCGGTGGGCCTTACGCCGCTGTTGATAGCTTCTTAGGGTTGCAATATGCAGCACTTTGTGCAGTTGATAGTCTGTCGGCAGCTCGTGCCCCCGGAATCCATCGATTGAACTTTTTGAGTTCTTTTGGGCAATGGATAAAATGGGTCGCGAACCAAGCACCGTAAATTTACTAAACTTGCTCTGGGCACTCAACGGATTGTCAGAGTAGATTTCAGCAATATTGCTGATTCATCTAGAAGCGGGCAAGCAGAAAATATAGATAGATACTGAAAGAAAGTTGACTCCATCAATAACTGCTGTCATCGCCCTGAGCGAGCCAAAAATATGCGAGTCCATTGCACTTATCGGAATGGAGGCCATAAAGTGCGAAAACTCAAAATTTTTAACGAAGTTTTACCTGAAGTCAGGCTGTTCAAGTGTAAAGAAGCCGAGATGAGCAGCAGCTACCTTCTAGAAGATTTAACGATGAAGGAAATCGCTGACTACATGGGTTTTGGCTGTATTTCCGACCCCGAAGAAGCAAATGTCATGTCTGAAACGACAGGGTTGCCAATTGTTGGAAATTCTGTGTGGGTGAAATGCCCATCTAAGCTAGAAGTCGGAACAGTCTATGAAGGTCATTTACGCAAGAAAGAAACGTCCGGACTGCCCGAACTGAAGCTTGAAAACTGATGCGGTAAGTGGATTAAAAATTTACCATGACTCCGACACTCTTTGGTCGTTGGCAAACCCGATTATTTCTACTAGCAACAGTGGGCGCGTTGGTAACGTTGCCCTTTGCTTTGGGCGTTATTAGTCCCGGTGCCAACTTGCTTTTTTTCTGGATACTAGGGTATGTTGCGGTCTTTGGACTCGGCTGGGATCTCCTATATGACTATATCCAGAAATTCCGTTGGGATCGAGATTGGCCTGGAGCTTTACAGTTGCTTGCCGGTATTTGGGAAGCAGTATTTATCGGGTTGCTGGTGAAAATATTTAGCTTACCAGGTGTAGGACGGGATCTGCCGTTGCAATGGTTTGTGCTGCACTACAGTCTCGTGTGGCTGAGCGTCTATCTGGCGTCGCATACCATCATGCGAATTTTATTTCCGCGTTGGCGTTTCCACGGGGGTCAGTTAATCTGACGAACGTTGCAGCGGATCGAATCCGGTTTATTAAAAAATCTAAAAATTAGCAGGGTTTATTCGGCGTTACACGCTCAAAGAATCATAATGATTCGTAGGGCGGACAACACCACCCTACAAAAAGCCCATGACTCAAGCGATATCGGGGGGCAGATTTCTGGGATTAGAGTTGAAGGAAGGCCAGTGTTGTTGCCGGTGTTCTTTAATCCGGTTCAGCAAATTTTCCCGAAAAATTTCAGCCCCGGTGGTACGATTACCGGGAGTTTCAAAGAAAATCGTGCTATTAACAATATCTCTGCCAACCATTTCAAACAAAATGTGAGTTACAGGTTCGGGCAAGGCAATAATTTCCGGATCTGGCACGGAAGAGAAAAGGTTGGCGTCTTCTAAAGTTGAAAAGGCGTGTATCACATTTTTTTCGAGATTGACTTGAGCGCGATTGCTAAGGGTCGTCAACAGCCAACCATCTTCCTGACTTTGGAGAATGTAATACTCGGAATGTTGCAGCTCAGTCGCATAGTCTACGAGAACGGGTGCAATTTCCGTAATCCACTTAGGTGGGATGCGATAGAGGGACGCTTTGTCAATCAGAGCTTGAATTTGTTGGTCTAAGTTCATAAGGACTATATGGGGTCTTCTGCCGTTAACGTGTCGTAGTTGGGTATGCTAGGGTCTTGACAACAATCAGCCATTGTGGGGAAATCTACCAGAGAGTGGTGGATGCAATCTTTCAACTACTATTTAACGAACTCCGACAGTCATCCAAGGCGTCGGAGCAGAACTGTCGTGAGGTTGCGGCGCGCATCTCTAGCGAAGTCGCCCGGATTTGCACTGAGAGTAAGCGCATCCAGGACTCAGGAGACATCGAAACCTGGGCAACAACACTGGCTCGTCTTCGCCTGAAACAATGTCTTCATTATTACCAAATGGGGGCACACCGGGGACGAGTAGAATTACACAGCACCCTCAGTGCGATTATCTATCGCTACATTACACCGTCGCAGGTGCCTACGAGCTACCAGGCGCGGCTGACTCTGATAGAAGATTTCTTACAGGGATTTTATGCTGAGTCCTTAAATGCATTTCGACGAGAAAGCGGAATGGGTCCGGCGTATCGTCCTCATACTTTGTTAGAACTGGCAGAGTATATGGCTTTTGCTGAGCGCTACGGCAAGCGGCGCATTCCTTTGCCCGGTCATCGCACTCAGCAATTAATCATCCTGCGGGCGCAAACTTTTTCGCAACAACAACCCCCGGAAACTTCCGTAGATATGGAGCAAGCGGCAGAGGGATCTGCCACTGATTCCGACTCGGTTTGGAATGAAGCGACGGTGCAGCAGGTGCGGGAGGCGATGGTCGCTCACGAATCCGAACCCCTGGAAAAAAGCCTGCGCCAGACGGTGATTAAGGAGTTGCTGGCTTATCTGAAAGAGCGCCAGCAAACTGAATGCGCCGATTATTTTACTTTGCGTCTGAAAGATTTATCCGCCGGGGAAATTGAAGCAATTTTAGGTTTGACGCCGCGCCAAAGGGATTATTTGCAGCAACGCTTCAAATATCATTTGATTCGATTTGCTCTTTCCCAGCGCTGGGAACTGGTGCATCAGTGGTTGGAAGCAGATTTAGAACGGAATTTGGGTTTGACGCCGCAACAGTGGCAAACATTTCAGGGAATGCTGAGCCAAGAGCAGGCGGAATTACTACGATTAAAGCAACAGGGATTCCCAAATGCAGCGATCGCTCAAACTTTGGGTTGCACAGTCTCCCAGGTCGAGAAACGGTGGTTCAAGCTGCTAGAGATTGCCTGGGAAATTCGCAATCGTTCAGTATCCGGAGCAAGTGCATCTCAAGATGAATAGTGACCTAGACAACAATTCCGAAGCGATAGACAACCGCTTTCTGGCGAGGCTGCTAGAGGATTGCGATCCTTTAGCAGCGCCACCACCCCAAGAGTCGCCTGCTCCTACAGACGACTTGGTGGCGGCAGAGCTGGAATTGGATGCGTTAGACCCACTGGATTCAGAAGACTTGAGCGTAGTGACCGACCACTTCGGTGAAGCGACCCAAGGCTGTCAACCACTCAACTTGGGAGGAGAAATACCGACTGTGCAAAATCGTTTCCATGCGCTTTTGAAGCGCAAACTCCAAACAGAAATTGAACGTAATCCACCCCTGTTTCCCTGGGAGACGGAGATTCGTAATTATGAACCTGACTATTGTGACAGCGAAGTAAATAGCTGGGTTCCCCTATGGGCACCGCAGCTCTCTAACTTTAGTCTGCCAGTCACCTTACCCGAAACGGTTTTAACACAACTGCTAAACTCTTGCCAGGAGGCCATGCAGTCGCAGCTGCAACAGGGAGCAAAAATGGTGCGTGCCGCCAGTGCTTTATTTCCAGGGCAACCCCAAGCACTGAACCAGTTAGCAGGATTGGTGCTGCTCTATCCGACCCGTTCTCCTCAAGAGCAGCAACTGTTTACAAATCGTTATGAAGAGGCGACGGACAGCCAACAAATGGCGCTGTCCTTATTGGCCGCTAGAGAGATCATCAACGCGCTGACGCTGCCTGTATCGCCGGATCGGCAGCCGGTGGAGCGGCAGTGGCAGACGACAGTTGGACTGATGACTCTCAGAGCGGAATATCAGGTAGAGGGGCGGGTTCCCAGATGCCGAATTGAGACGCGCTTGCCTCGCGGCGGCAGGTTAACCTTACGAACCCCGCAAGGCTTGGCAACGGCACAGCGCACTTATCCTGGCTATCTGAGTGTAGAATCCTTTGATTTGGAACCCAACCAGACTTATCCTCTGGAAATTCAGTTTCAGGAACTGGATCGGCAACCGCTGATTTTTGCGATCGCGGTCGGCAATTAAATGGCTAATGGCTAATGGCTAACTGTGATAGAACAATTAGCAATGAGCAATTAGCGATTGACTAATCACCAGTATGCGGCGTCTACCAGTTTTTAATCAGTTTAGGCAGCGGCTAGCAGCAATGCCGATGCCCGAAACGGAAGAATCAATTCTGTTACGGGTGCTGGTGCAGGCGCTCGTAGTGGTAGGAATCATTGCGACGGATGTAGCAGCCGAGACGCAGATTAGCTTGTGGGCTGTGCCGCTCAGCATTGCCGGTGCGACGTGGAGTTGGTATCGACGACGCGATCGCAATGTGCCAGTGAAGTTCTTACTGGCGATTGGAATGTTGGTGGCACTGGCAGTTTTCTTGAGAAATCTGTTCGGTCAATTGAACGATACCCGGCTGGTGCTGGCAGAGTTGTTAATTCATCTGCAAGTGCTGCACAGCTTCGATCTACCTCGTCGCAAGGACTTGGGGTATTCGATGGTGATCGGGCTGATTTTGTTGGGTGTTGCTGGGACGGTGAGCCAGACGTTTGCTTTTGCACCCATATTGCTGTTGTTCTTAGGCATCGGGCTGCCG
Organism: Trichocoleus sp. DQ-A2; assembly: GCF_039961915.1. NCBI lineage: Bacteria > Bacillati > Cyanobacteriota > Cyanophyceae > Leptolyngbyales > Trichocoleusaceae > Trichocoleus > Trichocoleus sp. DQ-A2. Next base: position 210,824 of record NZ_JAMPKD010000012.1, on the reverse strand, counting down.
GTATTGGTGCTAGATTACCGTTCGCGGCTCGGTTTGGAACACTTAAAAATGAAAAATGAAAAATTAAAAAAGGGGAATTCCCCAATTTTTAATTGGAAATTTTTCAGTATAAATTTTTTAGCGATTGTAGGACTGGGGCTGACCATTTTTGCCCTGATGCCTCGGTTTCCTAGCTATCAGCTACAGACATTTCCCGTCAGTGCCCCCAGCAATCTCGCCCAAAAGGATTTTCCCGACAATAACCGTGGCATTGTTAACCCTGGTAAACAGGGCAAGGAAGGTTCTGGTGGTGGGTCAAACCAAGACACTGGCCCTGGCAAAGTAGATGATACCTTTTACTACGGCTTTAACAGCAAGATTAACCAGAACCTACGGGGAGGGATGAAGCCCAAGGTGTTAATGCGGGTACGCTCCCAGTCAGAGGGATTTTGGCGGGTGCTGGGGTTCGACCGCTACACGGGTCAAGGGTGGGAGATTTCCCGCGACAATCAAACGCAGACGGTAGAGCGTCCACCTTGGTCATACCGATTTTTTATCCCCAGACAGTTCATTACTGGGAAAACCAGGGAGGTGATTCAGACCTATACAGTGGTGTCTGAGATGGCGAATCTGCTGCCAGCCCTGGCGTTTCCCAAGGAACTCTACTACCCCACGCCGAGAGTGGCACTGGATACAGAAGGCAGCGTGCGATCGCCTGCACTGTTGCAGGAGGGACTCACCTACACGGTAGTTTCAGAAGTCCCTTACCGCGATCGCACTCGCTTGGGGCAGGCGTCAACAGACTATTCCAAACCCATCCGAAATTACTATCTGCAAGTTCCTCCGCAAATTGCTGACAAAGTGCGGCAGCTAACGGAAGAAATCTTAGCGAAGTCGAGAAAACCCATCACCTCGCCTTACGAAAAAGCCCTCTACTTGGCTCAATATCTCAAACAAAACTACACAATTCCACCAGATCCCCATAGCTTGCCATTTTTGGATGAAAACGAAGACTTAGTAGAAACGTTTCTTTTCAAGTACAAAGGCGGCTATCCAGACCACTTTTCCAGCGTCCTCACGATCATGCTGCGTTCGATTGGTATCCCAGCGCGACTGGTGGGGGGCTTTTCCCCTGGCGAGTTCAACCCTTTCACTGGCTTATACATCGTCCGCAACACCGATGCCTATATGATGACGGAGGTGTATTTTCCGAGTAACGGTTGGTTTGCTTTCGATCCGATTCCCACGCATCCACTCATTCCCCCTTCAATTGAAGAAGATCAAACTTTTAGCGTGTTGCGCCAATTCTGGAAGTGGGTTGCTGGTTGGTTGCCTTCGCCACTCACCAGTTGGCTGAATAACGTGTTCGGTGCGATCGCTACCTGGCTAATTGGGGGAATCATCTGGCTGTGGGCGCTATTATCCAGGGGGTGGGTGGGCTTGTTCGCCGGTCTCATCTTAGCGATTTGCCTGGGTTTCTTGGGCTGGCTAGCTTGGAATGGGGTGCGTGTATGGCTGTACCGTCGCTGGTTAGCGAAGCTGCCTCCGATGGAAAGTCTTTACCAGGAAATGTTGGCAAATTTACGCACTCAGGGATATGCCAAACATCCAGCCCAGACGCCCTCGGAGTACGCTTATCTGGCGTATAAACACCAGCCACCGGAATCTGCTAAGGCAATTGACGAGATTACCCAAGCTTATGTCAGTTGGCGCTATGGTAAACAGAATCCCAATGTGAATCAGTTGCGGCTGAGGCTGCGAGAGTTGAAAAAATCTCAGTTGAAGAAGCGTTGGCAGCAGCGCCAAGATTTAAAGCTGAAGGCTCAATAATATTTTTCGGGTTGAGATCGCGCTTTGGGTGTTGGGTGGAGAAATCGCGATGGCTTCGCCTCGGACTCTGTCCTACGCAACCCACTCAAAACAAAACCGAGGCTAAAAGCCTCGGTTAGTTACGGAGTTATCGATCGTCACTCATGCGGATGAAAGGACTTGAACCTTCACTTCTTGCGAAACTAGAACCTAAATCTAGCTGCAAAAAGCCTGAAACCCTTGATTTGCAAGGATAGTCAATAATAGTCAATCTAATATATAGTCATTTCATAGTCAAACGGGTCATTAAGCTAAAATCCGGAGGTGTTGGTGGACAAGCTCCGTCGTAAATCACAGCAGCTTTTCCTTGGCTACGTGCTGAATTGACAGCTTTTCGTGCTTCATTCCAATTGGGGTATGTACTATAAATCCATTCACCAGGTTTATCAGTAGCGATCGCTATTACAGTTTCCTGTAGCTTCCAGTCTTGCGCTTGATTCATTTTAATAAGTAAAACTACCTACCTCTTATTTGCGCCTCTAAAGCACTAAAACAACTTTTTCTTTCCCAGTGTACCTAATAAGCTTATATCGTGCCTTACAGACGATTCTAGAGGAAGTACAGATAGCTCTAACAGAACTATGGCTTATCTGTATCTATACTCCTGATCATCAGTTCTTGAGTGCTAATCATATATAAATCCAATAGCTCTATAACTACAAACACATAATTGCTGTATACACATAGCAGATGTAATTTTACAATTTCTGCTATAGAAAGACACATACAACTGATGTAAACAACAGAAATTCAAGCTTCTAACACAATATTATTGGGATTAAATACACACACAGTATCTACAATTAGCTTACAAAAGTAGAACATACTGTTATACATGAATATGTAATATATTAATGAATAATCACAATATGCCTATAAATTGTGTAATTATAGGGATACATTAACAATAAAAGAATCAGTAATATTATTTTCAAAGTTTTTATTAAACTATAATGATTTTTACTATTTCAATAATTGCTAGGAAATAAATAAGTTTGACTATAGTATTCTCATTGTTAAAACACTATTCACTAAGAGCCTTTAAAGCATACTCAATCTTTAGATTGTCTTTCTATATTTTAAATATTGACATACTGACATCGATTTAACTCCGTTAATTTTCAGTATGTACATTGAAAAATAGAGAGTTAATTAAAAGTAAAGTATCCCTCTAGATTGGTAGAATTTAGCTTTATTTGCGTGTTCTAGATGTCAGATGTGAAGTCTATAAAGATTGCTTTCTTCAACTCTGTATCAGCTAGACTACCCTCCAGATACTTAGATTGAGATCCAGAGTCTGTAATAAAGCCTCTAAGCACCTCTATTGCCTGTTCATCTTGCCCGAAGCAACTCTCTATAAGTTCTAAGCTTACGCCAGCTCGGTAGGCAATGATCAAAGCACCGTAGAAGTCCGATAAATTGAGCGGTTCGGCTTTTGGTAGTTGAAACTTTGGTCGTTGAAACTGAGTAAACAGGATAAAAGTTAACAGCGAATAAATCGGCGTATCCTCGTCGTTTACTGCCTGCGCTAGCCGTTTAAACGAATAGATTTTCTCCCTAGTTTCAGAATAAAACGATTGAGTAAACGTCAGCCAATCATTGACTATGTCCTCAATATGATTGACATCTTTAGGCTGTGGTTCTGAATAGAAAAAATGGGAATCTTCAAAGAACTGAATAGAGAAAGCTGTTTTTGGTCGCTGCTTTCCACCATATAACGCTTCTACTATAAAGCATAATTGTGGGCGGTCTTTGACTCTATTTTTAAATACAGTTTCAACCTTTGTGTTAAGTTGGTAAACTGTCGGACGTTTTTCGTGGGTGACGTGGGATAGAAAAAATACTGAGTTACCTGTAACCGTGAATGACTTGCGGAAAGGTTTAATCTTTTTTTTGTTATCATCAGTAACTTCTGCTATTCCTGTAGATTCTGGTACAACTTCAGTAACTTCTGCTATTCCTGTAGATTCTGGTACAACTCTTGATACTTTTCTTAGTATAGTGTGTGTAGTATCTTCTCTGATACCAAACGTTAATACAATAATTTCCAATAACTTGCTAATAACTTGAGATTTCAAAATATCTAAATTGTCACTGTTTATCCATTCTCTCAAGCTACTACTATTAGCTTCTTCTTTACACTTATAAATGCTGTAGTGAATCAATGCTGTGAGAAAATCAGAAGCGAATGTTTTATACAAAAAATTAATAACATTTTTTATTTTAGTAGATATTTTTTTAAAATTTTCTTCATTTTTACAATTATTCCTGCAATATTTTTCAATAGCTGCGATATTTGTAATGTTTTTGTTATTTAATAGTTTGACTTTTTTAACTTTATCAACTTGTTTTTCAAAATTGAGATTGCGCTTTTTTATAATATTCCAAAAAGCATCTTTAAATTTTTCTATACTTTGTCCTCTAAATATATTGTCGTTTCTTAAATAAGTTTGACATAGAGAGCTTTCTTCTCTTGGACAAGACTCTGGAAGATTAGGAAAATGTGCAAAATGTGCTGTAGCAGCATCTCTAAAATAAACAGGCAGATAACATTCTGGACAAATTAAGCCTAACTTTATATATTGTTCATATTCATCTTTCGTAATATCTTTTGCTTTAATAATATCTTCTTCAAAAGTTTCTCCCAAGATTGATATTGCCTTATCCATCGTTTATAATTCCCAAGTCTAGTACGTCTTTTAGCAGTATTCCCAAATTTAAAGTTACAGTTACTATTCGCTCTTGTGATTAATATCACAAATATTGATGATTGATATCATTTACTTTGTGTATATCGCCTTTTTATTTCTGGTTTATATAGAAATTGATGAAGCTTAAGTTTGTCAAACATATACATATACATAAACTTTAAAACTGAATTTAATCAGACAGGCATAGATAAAAATTAGTGTTTAAATACTCCTCAAAGTCTTACTTTGGCTACTCATAAAATCTATTAATCTATGTTTTTGCAAGATTTATTTTAACAAGCTGGATATAAAAAAGTGTATAGGATTGGTGAAAACATTAACTATATTTTTATATAAATGCTTATTCTAGAATAGAGCAAAGTGTATATTTGACAATTGAAAAACATTGTTGATGACGAACAGCAGAAATCAAAAATGTTTTCTATAAGGACTTACAGAATCTATAAATTCACAGTCTCCTAAAATATTAGCTGTGATTAAAATGGTTATTTACAAGCTATTTTTTATAGCTTTTTAATTTACTACTAATTACAGCATAATTAGCTTGATAAGTAATACGCTTCTCTTTAGCTATAGATTCTACAAATGTTCCTTGAGGAATAAGACTTAATAAATTAATTGACTGTTTCAACTTTGATTGAGCTTTTAACCATATTTCTATAGAATAAGGTTTTTGAACAATCACAGCAGCTTCATATGCTAACTCTTGAGCAGTTTTTAAGTTATCTGCTGCTTTCTGTTCGATTAAAATTCTTTGACTAATAATAGAATGATTTTGTTGATAAGCAGTAAGTTTATCTTTTACTTTAATATAGATAGGTGAATTTGGAGGAATTACTTCTAATAAATCGATCGCTTCCTGCCATTTAGATTCTACCTGTTGCCAAACCTCCAGTGAATGAGGTGGATTTTGAGCAATAATAGAAGCTTCCATAGCTTTCTTTTGTGCAGCTTCTAGTTTTAGGTTGTCAGAAAGTAATTCATCATTTACATTAGGATTTTCTGAAATTTTATTAGTAGTCTCTATATTAGATACTACCTGTTTTTGATTATCAAAACTTTGGGATAATATATTTGTATTTTCAATTGCTTCACTTTCATTGTTATTAGTGTCTATATTTTTAGTAGCAACTATTGGTTGATATTGAATTCGCCTTAATTCTGAAACAATAGCATTTAAACTTATAAAACTTGCAAATGTTAAAAGTATTATTAACGTTAAGTTTTTCTTCAAAAACTCTTTTCTTAGTTGTTTTTTCTCTAACTGCTTCCTTAACTTAGGGTTCTTGAGGCACTCTTCTGCTAAACTTTTTACCTTGCTATTTTCAGATATTAGTAGGTTGATTGTCTTAATAAGAAACAGTAGCACCGAAAGTTCTAAGCTTTTTTTACTTTCTTTTTTACTTTTATCGAATAAAGCATTTACCATGTTATCAACACCATCTCCAAGTAAGTTTTGACCTATTTCTGAGGCAACATTTGATATAACAGGGATTGGCATAGTAACTACTTTTAGTTTAAATCCTAATGCAAATTTACCAAGTCCAGTAGCAAATTTTCCAGTACGATCAACAGTATTACTAACATTGTCAACTACATTTACAACTACATTCTCAACTATATTTCTAGATTCAAGTTTTTTAATTTCAGCAATTACCTTATAGTTTATGTGCATCAACTGATTTTCAATATCAATTAGTTTATTAGCCTGTTCTTTCATCAACTCAACACTACCAAAAATTAACTTAGGACTCTCCTGTAGGTAAGTTCTATCAATTTGTAATCTTTCTATTATCTGATTTAAAATTAATTGTTTATCTTGAGAAAGTTCCAATAAGTTCTGTGGTTTAACGTCAGACATTTTAAAACTCTAAGTTAATAGTGGTAATAAAATACAACAGATAAAGAAATTAAAAAATTGTAAATTCTACTGAAAATTATTCTTTAGTATTTATGAAACACGTATTTTTACGGTTCACACTGTCTTTAAAAGCATAACCATTGATCCTAAGTAAAAGTACCTAGCCTCTATAAGCACTTTTAAGTGGCATGAAATTTGCTTTAGGTCATCTAGTACCTAAAATGTTTTTAATGTGGTTTTATGGCTTTCTGTTAGAATAGCCTGAAAGCTTTATTTTGTGAGGGTTTCAGCCGTTCAGTGGTTTAATCAATTAAATATTCAGCCTTCTACCTGAATAGGCGATCGCCCCAAAACCCTTGATTTTTCGTAAATCAGCTTTGCTTTTACCACTGCTATACCCAAATAAGGCTAAACCCGCTACATAATGAGTATTTATGCTTAGTGGGGATAAGTATTTATCCTTAAAAATTATTTTGAAAATTTTTGATCAAATTTTTTAGTAATTTTATTTGTTTGTGATGCATAGAATCTATTAGTCAAAATAAATTACTATAACCAAAGTATACAAGTAGAAAAATTCCTAAGTCATATTTATGTAGATAAAAATACAACTTGAGTTTTTTAATGATTAATACATACCCAGTCAAACTCAATTTATCTTATTGAGTTTATAACATTTCTCACATCTATGAAATATACTATGATTCGAGCCTATCAATTATAAAAATCAGCATAAAACCCTATTCAGTTGAATATCGACAGAAATCATTGAAGTTCAGGAAAAGGAAAGGTCAGTATAGAGATACGTATAGGTGATGTAAATTTAGGTTTAGACAAAGTTCACTTATAATTCTGTACTGATAAGCTTGATGACCCAAAATCACCTCTAGATGAAACTCAGGAGATGATTCAAAAGAATGAGTCATGGTGTTTGTGAATTTAGCTTTTATAAAATCGCTAGGAGAGAGCAGGATGAAACGCAATCCACCTTGGCAACGTGATGAATTAATTCTGGCTTTAGACTTTTATTTTCGTTATCCTCCATACAGCATTAGTCAAACACATCCTGAGCTAATTACATTAAGCGACATTCTTAATAGATTACCAATACATACTGAACGTCCCGATCAAGAAAGGTTTAGGAACCCTAATGGTGTCTACATGAAATTATGTAACTTTCTAAGACTTGATCCTAATTATCAAGGTAAAGGACTAAGTGCAGGAGGGAAGCTTGAAGAGATTATATGGGAAGAGTTCTCATCTGATAAAACCCAATTAAGGCAAATAGCTAAGTTAATTACTGAATCAGTTTTAGAGAATAAAGCTGAAATACATGATACATATAGGGTATTTACCGATGAAGATGAAGAAGAATTTCCTGAAGGTAAAGTATTATACCGTATACACAGAACAAGAGAAAGAAGTCAGAGCTTAGTAAAGAAAGCAAAAGAGAAACGCAAGAAAGAAGTAGGTACACTTAGATGTGATGTCTGTAACTTTGATTTCTCTTGTACCTATGGAGAATTAGGACAAGATTATATTGAGTGTCATCATATAAAGCCAGTATCAGAGCTTGAAGATAAGCATAAAGCTAGGATTGAAGATTTAGCTCTTGTTTGTTCTAACTGTCATAGGATGTTGCATAGGAAACGACCTTGGCTCTCTATTGAAGAGTTAAAAATACTTTGCCAAAACAGTAGCAGTCTTTATAAGACTTCCTAGAAGAGCTGAAGTATATACATATTTCTGTTTCATGGTGTAACTGATGTAACTGCGATGTAACTAGATAGTATTTTCTATAATCTAGTCCTAATAATAGTTTCAATCATTTATGTAACTGTAACTGGTGTAACTAATATTTTACTAACTTTATTTATTGAAAAAAGGTTCCATTTTTCAGTTACATGGTTACATAGTTACAAAAAAGCTGAAACCCTTTAATCATAGGAGTTCCAGCTTGTAACTGACTTGTAACTAAACAATTAGCTAGTTACACAAGAGCTAAGTTGCTAGGATGCCAATATTTCCCAGATTTACCATTGACTCTCGTAGCTTTATCAGGTTTGTCTAATCCTATAGATTCCAATATAGATGTAACACGAGTCTCATCGGAACGTTTCCAGCTTCTAGGTTCTTTACCGATAGCTTGAACTAAAATATCAGATAATGTAAATGGCTCTTTTTGTTGCGATATCCAATTAATTACTAAGTCCTTCCACATATCGGATTCTTGATGATTCATGTTCATAGCATTACTAATCTGCTGTTCAGTCTCATTTAGATAGACAGGATAATTATGGTTATATGCTTTAACTGCTGCTGCCCAAATTAAATCTCTATTTAGTTTAATCCAATCAATATCAATCTTTTGATTAATGTCAATAACCCAAAATCTTCTATTTCCTGTTGGATCTACTAAAAACTGATCTTTATTAGTAGTACCTACAAGAATAAATGAACGTTTTGCTGTAATAACATTTCTATCGTAAGGTTTTCTAAATGTATCTTCTTGTGTAGTAATGAAGTATTTTAATTTACTCATTAAATGAGGTTTAAGAGTTTCATCACATTCTCCTAATTCGATCATCCATTTGCTGTGACAAGTCATTAATTCATCTTTATTATAATTCTGAAGATTGGTAGAAGTAAACCATTCTTGACTAGCAAGTTCTCTGAAAAAAGATGTTTTGTAAAAACCTTGACCACCTTTAAGTATAAGCACAGTATCAAATTGACATCCTGGCTTAAATACTCTTTTAACTGCACCTACTACAGTTTTAAATAAATATTTTGCTTCGATTGAAGATGGATCTATATGTAATCCTTTTTCACTTAATTCATCAAAAACTTGCTGATGATTTACATCTAGATACTTTTGAATACAACTATCCAAATAATCTTTTAAAGGATTAAAAAGATTATTCTTTGCAGCTAAATAAGCATTTTCATAAATATACGTATCTTTGTCTAGAACGATGTTGTGATTTTTATATACTTCCGCTCTAAATTCAGCAATGTCAAAAATTTTATTGTCCAAATAAATATCTTTAGTTACGCTATGATATTTTAATCTAGAAGAGAAATGAGTGTCTATAACTTGTTTAGTTAGAATATATTCCTTGCTCATGATATAATTTGAATGTAATAATTAGTAATAAAAATATAAATTTTTATAAACGCCAGCAATATTAGTTGTCTGGCTTTTTTGAACTATGAAATTAGGATTTTTATAAAACTTGTTTTTCTAAGTATTGATCTAAAGCAGCACGAATAACAATTGATCTAGTTACTTTAAGTTTATCCGCTGTTTCATCTAATTTTTCGATAGTTTCAAATGGAATAGCTGCTGTAATTGGTTTCCAGTCAGTTAATAACCTTCTTTTCATATTTTTTGTTTTTAATAGGTTTTCTTATATTTTCATTATAATTATTTTTTCTAATATTTTCTACTTTATTAGTTAAGGATTTATATCTAAAAGTAAAGCCATTTATTTAGATGCAAATAGTTTTTATAGGAGAATCTATATAAAGATAATTAGATGTAGATTTCTTTTAAAAGGAAGCAATTAAATTGACTAAATAGAAGACATAGAAAAAGGAGAGTAGTTTTTTCTACGCTCCTCTATAGGTTATAGTTAGTGAATTTTAGAACTCTGGTACTTGCATCTGTAGAGTTGTACCTGCGTAATGCTTCATGATGATCTCAGGGGTATTTCCTACCCATTTAGCTACTTGTACTGGTGTAACCCCAGCTTCTAAGCAAAGTGTAATGAATGTATGACGAGTAGTATATTGAGTTCGGTAGCGGCTGATCTTCCCGTCTTGAGCAAGTTGCATTACGATTCCAACTCCTCTATCTCCGCGACCCTTCCAAGCACTATCAATAAAATGACCTGAACGTATTTCACCCCCGCGTTTGCTAGGAAATACTAATGATTCTGGATCGCAGTTCTCAGACTTAATACTCAGCAACAATGCTTGTAAAGACGGATTGCAAGGAAATTTACGTGTTTTGTGAGTTTTGCAATCTTTTCGGATTTTTAGCTGACTGCTAACGGATTCGCAGAATGTAATCAGTTTGCAGTCTTGACTAATATGCTTCCACTTTATACCAACGGCTTCACCAGTACGACATCCAGTCATAAACAGGAATTTGACAAATGCTGCGTAAAAGCAATAGTAAGGATGTTGTTCAAAAGCAGCAATAATTGTGTCGCGCTCTTCAGCAGTAAATGGGTCAATAGTATCTACTTCGTCCTTTACTACCTTTATTTTCTTAGCCATTCCGTGAAACGGATTATTGGTGATAAGAAAAGAGTCGCAAGCCCATTCACAACAGGCTGAAATCTGTGTTAGGGTACGTCGTGCAGCATCATTCGAGAGATTGGCAACTAAGAAATCTCGAATCTTAATCGAATCATTTAAATCTTTAGTAGGCAGTTTGGCAATGTGATTACGTACAGCAGCATACTGAATTCGTAGTGTTGTCTCAGCAATCAAAGGCTTTCTGTACTCTGTGTACTTATTCCACAAATCAGATAACGTTATTGCTTGCTTGGGTTTAATCGTTTCTATAAGAGTTAGATATGTCTGTGGTTTGTATTTAGCTAAGGTTGGGTCAAAGTTTCCGGAAATGATGTCTAGTTCAATCTGGCGTGCTTTGATTTCTGCTGACTTACGATTTTCTGAGGTATCTGATAGACCAAGTGTTAAGTATTTTTGCTTACCTCCAAAAAGCTGACGTGGGAGACGCAAGCGTAAGCGCTCTTGAAATGATTCGATACCTACAGACCCTTTAGAAGCTTTCTGTGTTGTGTTCATTTTTTGACTATGAATTCTAGTACCATTGACGCCAATCATAGTCACGCCATAGTCAAAAGTCAAGTAAAAATCGTCAATTCAGTACCAAAGTAAAAAGGGTTCCAGCCCTATTAACAAGCTGAAACCCTTATACTGTATGTAATGCGGATGAAAGGACTTGAACCTTCACTTCTTGCGAAACTAGAACCTAAATCTAGCGCGTCTGCCAATTCCGCCACATCCGCTCATGGCGTTTACTATCATAGCAGAAACTCCCGCCATTATCAGCATTTTAAGAAATTTGTTCTTGCCCACCTTCTCAAAAGGGGTTGGGTGTTTTAGCCAGCAAGTAAGGATTCGGCACCATCAATCCACATTTCCGTCCCACTAATGAGGCTAGAGGCGTCTGAGGCTAAAAATAGCACCAGCTCGGCAACTTGCTCAGAGGAGCCAGGTTTACCATCCGTTAGCGGGATTTTTCCTGCCGGATACTCCACGGGTTCACGAGCTTGTTCCAAGCTCCGTCGTTCGGTGCTTTGGTCAATATTGGTTTCTATGGCACCCGGACAAATCACATTGACGCGGATGCGGTGTTTGGCTAGTTCTAGCGCCACCATTTTGGTGAATGCAACTTGAGCCGCTTTGGTGCAAGAATAGGCTGTCGCACCGCTGTTGCTGAACATCCGCGTACCATTGACGGAGGAGGTGATGATCACAGAACCGCCTTGTTTCTTGAGATGAGGCACGGCGTATTTAACAGTGAGGAAGGTGCCTCTCAGATTGACTTTAATCGTTTTGTCCCACTCTTCAGGCTCTAGCTCTTCTATTGGTGCCCAAACGCCGTTAATTCCAGCATTCGCAAATACAATGTCGAGGCGTCCCCATTGATTTATGACTTGTTGCACCGCTTGTTGCATCTCCTCTGTTTCGGAGATGTCAGCGAGTACCGGGATGGCTTCTCCACCGGCTTGTTGGATTTGGGCAACGACTTCGTTGAGTTCGTCTTCAGTCCGTCCTAGGGCTGCGATTTTTGCACCTTCCTTCGCCAATAGCACTGCTGCTGCTTTGCCGATGCCCGAACCCGCACCTGTAATCAGTGCTACTTTGTCACCAAGTTGCATTGCCCCTCCTCTACTTTGACCTGTTTCCTATTGATGGTTGAACAAAGGAAGGGACACTACATCCGTCTTCTGGAAGACGTAGTTTGGAATCGTGCAAGGTGATAGGTAATTCCTTCCAGGCTTGGGGGCACGGCATTGCCGTGCCTCCACTGGCTTATGCTTCGACTTTGACGCCTTTCCAGAAGGCAATGTACCCTTCAATGTTCTTGGCGGCGTCCTTGGCTTGGGGATAGTACCAAGCTGCATCTTTGTTGACTTGCCCATCGACTTCGATGGAGTAATAGCTGGCTTTGCCCTTCCAAGGACAGCTGGTGTGAGTGTCGCTATCTTTGAAATATTGCTGGTTGATAGCATCAGCGGGGAAGTAGTGGTTGCCTTCCACGACTTCGGTGCGATCGCTTTGGGCTAAAACCGTACCATTCCAGATTGCTTTCGGCATGGGTTAATTTACTAATAGACTTTCCAAGTATCATTATGATTCGTAAAGCAGGCTCTCGTTAGCGCAACCAATTTCGGGCAGCAGTTTTGGATGCCCACAGCACTCTGAAACTCCCTTGCGGAGAATTCGGAATTTCTTCATTCATCCTTTTGATCCTGCGCGGATGCGCCGCTTTGCTAACATCCTTCATCCTTCGGAAGATGCCCCAGTTTCATTCTCTCGAACAGGCACTCAAACATTTCTTTGGTTACGACAGCTTTCGCCTAGGGCAACGTCAGATTATTGAAGAAGCGCTACAAAACCAGGATTTGCTGGTTGTGATGCCTACAGGCGGAGGAAAATCTTTGTGCTTTCAGCTACCTGCACTACTGAAATCTGGTTTAACCGTAGTAGTGTCGCCGTTGATTGCCTTGATGCAAGATCAAGTGGAAGCGTTGCGGGATAACGGCATTGGCGCGACGTTTCTCAATAGTAGTCTCAGTTGGGGACAAGTGCGATCGCGCGAACAAGATATCCTCAATCGCCGCATCAAACTACTCTACGTTGCCCCAGAAAGACTTTTGGGAGAAAAATTTTTGCCCTTTTTAGATTTGGTGCAACACCAAATTGGAATTCACTCGATTGCCATTGATGAAGCGCACTGCGTTTCTGAGTGGGGACATGATTTTCGCCCGGAATATCGGCAATTGCGACAATTACGCCAACGCTATCCGAATGTGCCCTTTTTAGCACTCACCGCCACTGCTACCGATCGCGTCCGTCAAGATATTATCCAACAGCTGGCGCTCAGGCAACCCAGTATTCACATTGCTAGTTTTAATCGCCCCAATCTTTACTACGAAGTTCAGCCAAAAGAAAAACAAGCTTACTCCCAACTCTTAAAGCAAATTCGCACAACTGAAGGTTCCGGGATTATTTATTGCCTCAGTCGTCGCCGTGTAGATGAAATTGCTTTTCGATTACAAAAAGATGGCATTTCAGCGCTACCTTATCATGCGGGGCTAGATGACGAAGAACGGACTTCCAATCAAACCCGCTTTATTCGAGATGACGTGCGAGTAATGGTAGCAACGATTGCGTTTGGTATGGGAATTAATAAGCCAGATGTGCGTTTTGTCATTCATTACGACTTGCCGCGCAATTTAGAAAGTTATTATCAAGAAGCCGGAAGGGCAGGAAGAGATGGAGAACCTGCGCGTTGTACTGTGTTTTTTGGCTATGGCGATTTGAAGACGATTGAGTATATTATCGACCAAAAAACTGACCCGCAAGAGCAAAGAATTGCCCGTCAACAATTACGACAGGTAATTGATTATGCGGAAGGAACAGACTGTCGCCGCACAATTCAATTGGGTTATTTTGGCGAACGTTTTGCGGGAAATTGTGGCAACTGCGATAACTGCCGTTTTCCTAAACCTGTGCAAGATTGGACAATTGAAGCGCAGAAATTTCTTTCTTGTGTCGCCAGATGCAAAGAAAGATACGGGATGAATTACATTATCGATGTGCTACGCGGCTCAAAAAATCAAAAGATTTCTCAGAATGGGCATCAGGAACTTTCTACCTATGGCATCGGCACTGATAAAAGTGTAGAGGATTGGAAGATGTTAGGGCGATCGCTCTTGCATCAAGGACTTGTCGATCAAACCACTGACGGTTATTCTGTCTTAAAGCTCAACGCTTTAAGCTGGGAAATCTTACGGCGTCAGCGTGAGGTGCAGATTGCCGTTCCGATTGTTACTGCAATTGATGAATCACCGCAAATGGCAGTAGAAGTAGAAATGCTCTATGAACAATTGCGCCAGCTTCGCAAACAACTCGCTGATGAGCAATCCGTGCCTCCCTACGTCGTCTTTGCGGATTCTACCCTAAAGCTGATGGCTCAGATGCAACCTCAAAGCTTACCGGAATTTGGCAAAATTTCCGGTGTTGGAGATTATAAATTAGCTCAATACGGTGAGCGATTTGTTGCTGAAATCCAAACTTATTGTAAAGAACAAGGAATTTTGAAGTCCACTTCTGTTGCGGCAATTCCTCAAAAAAATCACCCTAGCTACACCCAGTTAGCGACGCTGGATTTGTATATGCAAGGTTTGAGCATTGAGGAAATTGCTCTAAAACGTAACTTGCGGATAGGCACTATTTTAGATCATCTAGCGGAACTGATTTCGATGAATCAGCCTGTGGATTTAAACTCATTAGTGCCCCTAGAACGTCAAGAACCCATTTTAAAAGCAATTCAAGAGGTGGGTGCTACTTCACTCTCAAAGATTCGAGATTCTCTAGGGGAAATCTATACTTTTGATGAGATTCGACTGGTACGAGGGCTGTGGAAACGAGAGAACAAAGGTTAATTTTTTAACGCAAAGGTACGCAAGGTAAGGGCTTACCTCTCGTTTCCTGAAGTGGTTAGCAAGCAAAAAATACTACTTTTGGCGTATGGTGCAATAGTAAATAATCTGTATAAAGGGATGTTGGTGTCGCCATAACACAAGGTAGTCTGTTACTCCCTGAAGCTCGTTGGGTTCTTCGACAAGATGAAACAAGAAAAGCGCTTCACTAGGAATGTTTGGGGCGTGCAGTTGCACTTCAAGCAAGCCATCAAATCACGTAAATACTTTGAAGCCGAATGCTGGCTCAATCGGATGCAGCATTCGTCTGATAGTCAAGCATCGGTTAAGGAAGGCGACGCAACCGTTGAGCGTCTAAAATTTGTGGTTAAACGCTTTAGCTGAGGGAGTTCGGAGGCTTTGCCAACCTTTGAAATGGCAAGGGCAAGAGCTTTCTCACTCATCTAGTGTTAAAACCAATAATATTGCCCGAATCCTCAAGGACGGGTGTGAAGTTAAGTTTAAGCTACGCAATGACGGATTTTGCAAGCTCTTTAGGAGAAGTTAAGAGATGACCCATCACGTCAATCAGCTTGGCGAAACTATCCCCCAAACGCTCAATGGATATGACCCTAACGTGTTTCCAGCATTTCATGAAACGCTGCAAACTCACTTTCCAGGGGCACTTCCCATGAGCAAGTACATGAGAAAGACTTTCCAAAGCTTGAGCTCCTACGGTTTTTGTGACGAAAACACGATGGGAATGATAGCAATTTGTCGGGATGAAGTCGCCGAACCCCTATTCATTGAAGTAATTCGATACTGGGGGAAAACTTTTAATTGTTGCAGCTTAGCCGGGTTCGTCATGATGGGGAAAACGGGGTTAGCCGCTGCGACTGACCATACCCCTATCGTTGATGGTATCCGTCGTTTTACCTTCTATGCGATGCCCCATATCGCTATTTCTAGACATGGTGATATTGGTAAGGTTTATCGAGATGGTGTTCAAAAAGTTTCCCATGCTTGTGGAGCATTAGAAACAGTCGTCAAAGAATTGGCATCTGGTCATCTGAAACTAGAAATGGATATGCAGGATATTGAACAAACAATTATCCGGCAGAAAATTCTTTCAGCCCTTACCTATGGGGACAAACCCGATTTGATAGAGATTACAAAGTTGGCATCTAAAATTATTTCCGACGATGTCGAAGCCCTCTTAAATATTCTCGATCGCTCTGTGTTTAACTACGCCGTCATGACCGGAATTCAAATTCATGGGCCTCTAGGCACCCACTGGATTTATCCACAAGATTTTTATGTCGTCGGCTCTGATCTTCCTGCGGGCAAGGAAAAGATAGAAGCGTTTCAGCAGGCGCAAAATTAAAAAGGTAATGACAACGCGATCGCCCTAACAGAAAGTAATCTGTCACACCGCAAAGCCGTCAGTTTCTTCGACAAGATGAAGCAAGAAAAGCGCTTCACGAGCGATGTTTGGAGTGGAAATTTACACACAAGCGAGCCATGAAACACGTGCAAAAGAACAACTTCTCCAAAGCTGAACGATTACAGGAGCGCGTGCATCAATCAACAGAGACTCAAGCATAGGTTGAGGCGGTGTAGCCGTCGAGCGTCTGAGATTTAAATTGCAAGCTTTAGCTGAAGGAGTCAGGAGCCGAAAATCAAAATCCTTTTAGCTTTTGATTTTTATGCATAGACGACACACGAACCACCAGTAAATTACATTATGTCAAAAAATAATAAAAGTCAACGAGCAAAAGCAGTTCCACCAGCAAGAAGCCCCAAAAATGCAGATGATAAGATGCCAGAACTGCCTGATACAACAAAATGGCAACCGAGAGAAGATAGGGTTGAAACACTTCAAAAATCTTTCCTCAAGCGTTGTATTGGTCTAGAAAAAGCCATTCGTCTTAGAGTTCAGTTAGAGAAGGAGATGAACATCGACAATTACGACTCTGGACCAGGTGTAGAGGATATTTTGCGTGAAGAGTTGCGCTACCTTCTTCCTAATCGATACTCTGTGCATTCAGGAGTAATTAATGACGGGCAGGGTAGAACCGCGGGAGACTGTGACATCATCATATTCAATGACCTATGGTTTCCTGCAATTAAAGCAGGGGCAACACCAGAGTCAAGAAGAGTTCATTGTCCTATCGAGGGCGTTTACGCTATTTGCGAAGTCAAACAGTCTATTGACTATAAAGTGCTTGATGAAGCGATGGAGAAGCTTGTAGTCTGTAATAGACTTGATCGACCAAAGACAAATGCTAATCGTTTAGTAGAAAATTATGACCTTGACGGCTGCTTTCACGGATTAAAAAATCCTCTCTACTCAGCGATTATTGCAACATCTCTTAAAGAAGAAATTGAAATGAACAAAATTGTCGAGAGGTTCTTCGATATCAATAAAAAATTAAAAAGACTCGAAGTTGTTAGATGTTTGTGTATTTTAGGGCATGGTGCAGTGACTTGGCAGTTTGTAAATTCTGATGGTCATATAAAACCAGCTCTATTTATGAGGGAAGATATATTTGCTCCTATATTTCCTGCATACCATAAGGTTCCTAAAACGCCGTCCGCTCTCTATGCTTTATTATCAAATCTTCTTTTACACTTGTACCAGTCTGTGCTAGCCGCAGAAGAGATAGCAGTAACTTATGGTTCCAAAGAATTGACCGGGATGTTCCCAACTTCATCTGAGATAGCATTAGAACCCGACATTGAATGGATGGAAAAACTACAATGGGTGAAAAATGAAAATGGAAGTATCGCCTCTATTGAGAGAAAGCCTAAAAACCACAAGCGCAAACGAGGTTTCGGCTAGTAATTCAATGTCCTTTAAACCAAATAGGAATGTAGCGAAACACGTCAAAGATTGAGCGAGCGCACTCTTTAACTGTGCTTGGGAAAGAAGCGCACTCTTTAACTATGGTTGGGAAAGAATACGATCGTTTCTCGTATCTAAAGTGAAGTATTGCCTTTTAAAAAATTTATGGGTGTGCCTCTTTCAGTTTTTTTGGGCGCACGGATTCCCATTGTCTAAGAATATGCTATTAAATAGCAATAGTCAAGTATCAATTATTACAAATAATTAAATGCGATCGCTCTGCATAGATGGCATAGACACAATCAATTCTGTCCCTAAAACCTGTTATTGAAGCAACAGAGGAGTATTTTGGAAAAAGAGCTGATTAACGATTGCATCGATTAATAAAGATATGTCGAAAGCCCCTACTTCCTTCCAACTCAGCGAGCGAGACCGTGCTAACCTTAGCCGTATGGTAGATTACAGTTCGGTGGAATCTCTACCGGCTATCTGGCAGATAGCGCGATCGCACTTTGGTAATACCATTGCCCTCCACGACCCCCACGCTCAACCAGAAGTAGTCATAAATTACACCGAACTAGCTCAGCAAATTCAACAGTTTGCCGCTGGGTTGCAGGCATTAGGAGTACAGCCAGAATCTCGCCTCGCCCTGATTGCGGATAATAGCCCGCGCTGGTTTATTGCCGACCAAGGGGCGATGACCGCTGGGGCAGTTGATATCGTGCGTAGCTCTCAGGCAGAGCGGGAAGAGTTACTATTTATACTTGCAGATAGCGGCAGCACTACTTTAGTGGTAGAAGACCTGAAGACGCTAAAAAAACTCAGGGAACGCCTCAACGACCTCCCGATTCAGCTAGTCGTCTTGCTCTCCGATGAAGAACCACCCGAAGAATCCACCCTGAAAATGCTGAACTTCTCTGGAGTCATGGCAGCAGGGGAAAATCAATCCTTGCAGCCGGTGAAGCAAACCCGAGAAATGCTAGCGACGCTTATTTATACTTCTGGTACGACAGGCAAGCCCAAAGGCGTGATGCTGACGCATGGCAACCTGCTCCATCAGATTACCAACTTGGGAACCATCGTTCAGCCGCAACCAGGCGAACCTGTCCTGACGATTCTCCCCACTTGGCACAGCTTCGGGCGCACTGGCGAATACTTTTTCCTCTCCCACGGTTGCACCCAGATTTACACGAGCATTCGCCACATCAAAAAAGACTTTAAAGAATTCCAACCCCATTATTTAATTGCTGTCCCTCGACTGTGGGAATCTATCTACGAAGGCGTCCAGAAGCAGTTCCGCGAACAACCTGCAAACAAGCAGAAACTGGTTAAAAATCTGCTAAGCATTAGTCAGCGCTACATTGAAGCTCGCCGTACTTGGCAAAACTTGCGCTTACAACCTCAACCTCCCTCCCTGCAAGAACGGCTATTAGCTGGAAGCCAAATGGTTGCCTTGGCTCCTGCCCATGCGCTTGCCGAGAAATTAGTGTATGGAAAAGTCCGAGAAGCCACCGGAGGCAAATTAAAGTACGTCATCAGTGGCGGCGGCTCCCTTGCCATGCACCTGGAAAACTTTTTTGAAATTATTGGACTTGAGGTGCTGGTGGGCTATGGTCTTACAGAAACATCCCCCGTCTTAACAGCTCGTCAGTCTTGGTGTAATTTGCGGGGTTCATCTGGGCGATTTCTGCCAGGAACGGAAATTAAAATAGTTGACCCCGAAACCCGAAAACCCCTTCCGGCTGGGAGTCGCGGTCTGGTTTTAGCACGAGGGCCACAAGTGATGCAGGGATATTATCAAAATCCCCAAGCAACTGCCAAGGCAATTGACGCTGAAGGTTGGTTTGATAGCGGCGACTTGGGTTGGCTAACAGAGGCGAATGACTTAGTGCTGACAGGTCGGGCGAAGGATACGATAGTTTTAACTAACGGCGAAAACATCGAACCCCAGCCGATTGAAGATGCCTGTCTGCGGAGTCCTTATATTGACCAAATTGTGCTGGTAGGTCAAGATGAGCGATCGCTTGGTGCGTTAATTGTCCCCAATCTGGAAGCTTTGCAAAAGTGGGCAGCAGATAACAATCTGCACTTGCGTCTTCCAGAGGAAACTTCTTTACCCAGCAATATCCCTACTGCATCCACTCAAGAAATTGACCTGAATAGTAAGATTGTTCAGGAATTATTCAAGAAAGAATTAAACCGGGAGGTGCAAAATCGCCCTGGTTATCGCCCAGATGACCGGATAAGTCTCTTTAAGCTAATTCTGGAGCCGTTCTCCATTGAAAATGGCATGATGACCCAGACGTTGAAAATCCGCCGACCTGTCGTAATGGAACGCTACCGCGATATGATCGACGGGATGTTTGCCTGATTTGGTCGGAAAGTTGGAAAAAAGTCTGAAGGATGAAGTGTAGTGCGAACTACACACACCGCCTTCATCCTTTAGCTCTCACCCTGAGCGCCTTTCCTACAAACCTTTACTCTTTAATTTTTCCAAGCAAAACGGATATGGATGTTTCTCAATCACACCTGCTGCTGAAGCGACCCGTTACAATCAAGGCCGTTGTTACTCCTCGTTGGAAAGAGGAAGCACAGCAACAACTCCAGGCGCAAATTAACCAGCTTGACTCTCAGTTGCAACAGCTTGAAATGCAAGGACAGCGGGCAATCTCAGAAATTCAAAAGCAGAATCTGCAACCCCCTGGCCCTCAAGTGATGCAACAAATTGACAATATCCAAATCCAGGTTAATCAAAAGAAAAGCGAACTGCTTGAGCAGAAAAATCAACTTCTGCAACAGTTGCAACAAGTGCAGCTGATAGAACTCAACGACGAAGTGAATCACGGTCAGATTGAAGGCTTCTTTAAAGTAGAGCCGGGAGATAATCTGATTCAAAAAATGCAGGTAGAAATTCTCCTGCGCGATGGAATTGTAGAAGAAATTCGCGGGGAAATTTAATGCGAATGGTTAATGGCGAATGGCGAATGGGTAATTCGGAGATTGCCATTCGCCATTTGCCAATATTGGGGCATCTACTGACAATTTTGAGTTGACCAATCTTGATGACCTCGCCCCACATGACACTTGACTTGGGAACCAGCCCATGCCAATTTCCATTCCTTGGGTGTTTGAGCTGATGGGGAGGTCGGCACCAATTCAACGCGATGCCTGATAGCACCGACAGAATCATCTGCAACGCCGGTTTGGGTAATCGTTACAACCGCTAGATTTTGTTGCGGATACTCAAGCGTAACTTCCCGCGTCCCCCCCTCGGATTCAGTTTGACCGAAGTGAGCAATTGCGATCGCTTTGGGGTCAGTTCCCTTCAAAGAGTTAGCGGACTTAATCTCTTGTAGCGGTATCGGTTTATACTTAGTTCGCTCAGCTTCTGCTACAGGTGCATTTTGGCTTACCTGTTGGGAGGATGGCTCAACACTTGGACTGCTGGCAGGCGTGGGAGTTGATTGAGTGCTGTTGCTGATGCTGCAAGCACTCAAGCCCAGTGCCATACCGACTAACACCACGAGAGATTTAAACTTGCCAGACATCGTTATAATAGAGAGTTTGAATTAGTTTTCTCTATCCAATTCTATTCAGCAGCACCAACGTCCGGAGAATTCGGCGTTGAAGGATACAAACTCAATAGACTGTTGTAGAGTCGGATAGTTGTAATGACCATCGGTCAAGATACAATTCAATCTGGCTTTAATCTTGTTTATATAGACTGTCGATTCGGAAGACACCCCATGATTCACGAAGTTTTCATGCCCGCCCTTAGTTCCACCATGACCGAAGGCAAGATTGTCTCCTGGGTCAAATCTCCCGGCGACAAAGTGGAAAAAGGCGAAACCGTGGTGGTTGTCGAGTCGGACAAAGCTGATATGGACGTGGAGTCCTTCTACGAAGGATATCTTGCCACCATTATCGTACCTGCCGGTGAAGCAGCTCCGGTCGGGGCTGCGATCGCGCTCGTCGCCGAAACCGAAGCCGAAATCGAAACAGCCAAGCAACAGGCTCCTGGTTCTGCCCCCGCAACGCCATCGGTAAACGAATCCGCTCCCGCTCCTGCCCAACCTACCGCAGCCCCAGCCACCGCAGCCCCAGTCCCTGTAGAAACGACACCAGCCGCCGCCCGTCGCAATGGACGCAGCATTGTCTCCCCCCGTGCCCGGAAGTTAGCCAAAGAGCTGGGCGTCGATTTGAGTACCTTGCAAGGCAGTGGTCCCCACGGTCGGATTGTCGCAGAAGATGTGGAAGCATTGGCGAATAAAGGTAAACAACCCGTCGGTACAACTGCCACACCGACAATGACGCCCGTGGCTCCCCCTCCAGTAGCACCCGTCGCACCCGCGTCACCTGCACCCGCCGTCAAACCCGCCGCCGCAGCTACCGCACCCGCCGTTGCCGTTCCCGGTAGCGTCGTCCCCCTCAACACGCTGCAAAACGCCGTGGTGCGGAATATGGTAGCCAGTCTGCAAGTGCCTACCTTCCGCGTCGGTTACACTATCACCACGGATAATCTAGATAAGCTCTACAAGCAGATTAAATCCAAGGGCGTCACCATGACCGGGCTACTTGCGAAAGCAGTAGCCGTAACCTTGCAAAAACATCCCTTGGTGAATGCCAGCTTCTCAGACCAAGGAATTCATTATCACAGTGCGATTAACGTTGCTGTAGCTGTGGCAATGGATGGCGGCGGCTTAATTACCCCGGTTCTGCAAAATGCCGACCAACAGGATATTTACTCTTTATCTCGCACTTGGAAAGATTTAGTCGAACGCTCCAGAAGCAAGCAACTGCAACCCGCAGAATACAGTTCTGGCACATTTACCCTCTCGAATTTGGGAATGTATGGGGTAGACAAGTTTGATGCCATCTTGCCGCCGGGAACCGGGGCTATCTTAGCAATTGGAGCGTCCCGTCCTCAAGTCGTCGCCACGGAAGACGGGATGATGGGCGTGCGCCGACAGATGCAGGTAAATCTTACCGCCGACCACCGGATTATCTACGGTGCTGATGCCGCTGCTTTCCTGCAAGATTTGGCAAAATTGATTGAAACCAATGCCCAATCTTTAACCCTCTAATTTAACCTTCTAAAAAGGGTGGGCAGTGCCCACCCTTTTTGTTTTTTGACTTTTAAAAATTAAATAATCCACACCTCACCCCAATAATTCATCGACTGCCACGCTAAAGCCTTGTAGCACAACTTGAGTGCTAGCAATTTCGCCAGAAATAAATACAAGTCGTTGATTTTGAGTCACTACAATAATCCAAAGATTATCAGGAAACACTAGCCAAACTTCCTCAGCACCAGATTGTAAATATTCTTGAGATTTAGCAATTACATCTTCAGCAATATCCGTAGGCGAAACAATCTCAGCAATTAGCGGGAAACTCCTGGGAAATACAGCAGGTTCTCCAAACTGGTTAATTAGTTCTGCTGTCAGATAAGCAACATCCGGAGAACGTCCCTGCTGATTAGTGCGGCAAGGAACCTCTGTATAAACTTCTCCCCCTTGTCCGCTGGAGTCTTTGTAAATTCTCCAGTAAGAGCCTAGTTTTAACTGAATCCGACTATGCTTGAGTGTCACTCCGTTTTTCTCCACCAATTCTCCATCCACCCACTCTGTATTATCTGGGGGATTGAGCATCCAATCTTTTAGTGAGTATTCCTTTGAGATAATAGAAGTTACCATTGCTATCTACTCGCTGTTACAATACTTGCCTTTATTATTACTTAGCGGTTTCTTTTCTCACTCTGGGCAGCAAAAAAATGGTGTAGGGCAAAGTTTGGAGCTTTGGAGCTTTCGCGATCGCATCCCCCACATTACAAACGCGATCGCTTCGCCTTAGACACCGTTTTACGTACACTTCTGATGTCACAGAGCGATCGCCTAAGTTAGGCTGGTGTAGTCTCAACCCCCAGCTGTTGATTTTTCGCTGGAAACAAGAATGCAAACCTCCCCTCCTGCTTCATCCGCTTGGCAACGGCTGAAAAATCGTGAAATTAACTGTGAAGAAGCGCTAAAGCTCCTGGTAGACGAGCAAGGAACGCTCCACTTAGCTCTGTTGGATCGGGAAGTCAGTTACCGATTTTTTCGAGAATTTCCGGATAGAAAGTTTTTACCTCCAGTGGTTCCGCTGCTGCTGTGGCGAAACTGTTACTACCTGGGAAGTCCGATGGCTCTCTCTCTAGAGGCGATTAGAGAATTGAGCGATCGCACCTTTACCGACATCAAAATTATCCCGATTGCCGACAAGAGCTATCGCACCTGGTATCACACCCAAAACCTCGACCCCAAACGTATTTCCTCGACTCCCTTAGTGAATCCCCTCACGGGCGAGCAAGAGCAAGAAAACATCAGCGAAACGACTGAGCTATACCTCTCCAAAGCAGTTGACCAGATTGGACGGCTCAAAACCCTGATTTCCGGGGCATTGCGGAACCGCGCCAGCGATATCCACATGGAACCCGCGCCAGAAGGCTTGAGAGTCCGCTATCGCATTGATGGCGTCTTGCGGGACATTACCACTCTGCCCGTCGATGTCAGCCGCAAGGTCATCGTCGCCCTCAAAGTCATGTCTGAAATCGACATCGCCGAAAGCCGCCGCCCCCAGGATGGACGGATTGGAGAGAAATATGCTTCTGGCGAAGAATTAGAACTGGGAATGGATATGCGCGTCAGTACCCTTCCCTGTGTGGGTGGGGAAAAAGCGGTGATTCGCTTACTACCGCGCAAAAACCCCTTTTCTAAAATCCAAAACTTAGGATTCACTCCCACAACCCTCGAAACCTACAAAACCTGGTTGGAACAGCCCCAAGGGATGATTATCCTCACCGGACCGACAGGGAGCGGGAAAACCAGTACGCTGTACACCAGTCTGCAATCCGTCGCCAGGGAACACGTCAATGTGGTGACGGTAGAAGATCCGGTAGAGTACATTTTGCCCCGCATCACCCAAACCCAGGTAAATGAAGCGGCGGGAATGACCTTTGCGGCAGGCTTGAGATCAATTTTGCGCCAAGACCCGGATATCATCATGGTGGGAGAAATCCGCGACCACGAAACCGCAGAAACCGCAGTTCGAGCGGCGCTAACGGGTCACTTAGTTTTTACCACGCTGCACACGAACGATGCTCCTGGTGCGATTCCCAGAATCAAAGATATTGGCCCAGATCCTGGCTTAATTAGTGATGCTCTCTTGGGAATTGTGGCTCAGCGCTTGGTGCGCCGAGTCTGTCCTCACTGTGCAGCACCCTACAAGCCAACGGAGAAGGATTTGCAGGTACTGAGTTTGGAGCCAACTCAGGCAAATTTAACCACTTGGCGCAAGGGTAAGGGCTGCGCCAAGTGTTTCAATTCTGGTTATCTGGGGCGAGAGGCAATTGTCGAGTTGCTGGATATCGATGATACGGTGCGCGAAATTATCTATGACGGCACGATGACGCAGCTGAATCGCTACCTACGGGAAATCAAATTTTTCTCTTTCGGGATGGCAGCCGCAGAAAAGGTAACAAATGGGATCACAACGGTTGAGGAAGTGTTGCGCGTCCTACCCCGCAGTGCCTTCTCGCGCCGCAAGTCTATGGGCGGAAGCCGCACGGAACAGTTTACGCCGTTGGGGGTGAGATAGCGATCGCGCTCTTGCGGTAAGGCTACATAAGCTTGGCTCTCGCACTTCTCCAAAGGTACTATTTTACTGACTTTATGCGGCGCTTTCCTTTCCTGGTAAGCTGCCCAGATAGTCTCGGCGTTTTACCCAAAGTTGGCGGAGGTCTTGCATCATCTCTTGGTAGTAGTCGGAGAATTTCTGGCTGTCTTCTTTAATCTGAAGTCCGAGTTGTTGCAGTGCGGTAGGGGTGTGGCACGTTTGAAATAAAAGCGCGATCCCATCCCACCAGAGTTGCAATTGACGATAACTTACAAATTGTCCGCCGCGATCTGTGCGATGAACAAAAAGGACATTTTGCCAACACTCGAATCGCACAATTAAGGATTCTGGTATTTTCAGGTATTTCGCCAAGAGTGCAACAGTGAGGCGAAATGTCTTTGGCGGTTGAATCCGGCGAAACAACGTTGTCATAATCAATTCACTCCAGGTTTAACTCTTGAGTCGCTGGTTTCTGGGGTTGTGTTGAAAATGATGGAGTAGAGAACGTTTGGAGTATTCGCTTTGAGGATTTGCAACTGCGCTTCGGCATCGCTGCGACGACGAAAACGGGCGATAATCAGAGATCGCATATTCGGAAGCGATCGCACGATGCACCACGGATGTAGCTTGGAGTAATACGTCATAAGACTCTCCCAGTCATAGCTGCGAGTTACTTAGTTATGGGTTTTGAATGGATATTTACAAGGCTGTCGCTAACAAACCCAGCCAAAGATAGCGATCATGCGATCGCGTGACAGTTATGTAAGAAACTAAAGTTAGGGCAGGCATCTATGTGAAGCTCTGAAGACGACTGAGCCAGATGGTGGCTTTTCAGTCTCTTCGTTCGCTTCTGTATTTATCTTATATAAGCACTCTTAGAATTTATTTGTCAAGCATCATTATATAAGAATTTTTATAGTACATGACCAAAGACCAACAACAGCAAGAATACGATCGGGAGTCTCCCCTGAAGCGGCGGAGAGAAGAATTAGGCTTAACGCAGAGAGACGTTGCATTAGCTCTGGGGAAGACTGTCCAGACAGTTAGTAATTGGGAGACAGGGCTTTATGAACCAAAGCTTACTCCCCGCGATTTGAAAGCACTTTGTCGGCTGCTGAAATGGACTTTGGAAGAACTGCCCGATTACTTCGGTTCACCGCAACTACAGTAGCGATCGCGTTTTTGGTGCGAAGGATGCGATCTCGCTTTTGGTGCGTGGAATGCGATCTCGCTCAGAACATTATTAGGCAAAAAGCCTTAATCGTAACTAATTAACTTTGGTCTTCAAAGTACCTATCAATAATTTCGATTAATAAAGTATCTGGACTGACTTCATTTCGGATAGCCAGTTTCTTCACTCTTTGAATATCTGTTGACAACATTTTAATCGGAGAAAAACTTTCAGGAAATGCCCAAGGACACTGTAAACAGTTAAGCTGGCAGCCACGACAAGCAGTACTTTTAAAGTTATTGCACTCTGCACAAAGAGGTTGCCAGTTATCCTCTTCATTACCTCCGCCCCTAAGACGCGGAACTTTATGATCTTGATCGAGCCTTACAATTGGGGGTTTTCTAGCACAAACTGCACAACAATTTTGGTATTTGCTCAGAACTCTTTGCCAAACATCGTTACTAAGTTTTACTCTCTGTTCCCGTTTAGCACTGATTTCTAAGCTGACTAACTGATACCTGGTTGTCTTTCCACTACCAAATCTAACTATCCCCAAGAAGCCTTCTTCCCCTTGCAACTCTCGTATCCGTCTGGGTACATCTTGATAGGGTTCGCCTACTCCTCTGAAATCATCTATCACTCGACGTAAACGCGATAAAGGAACAACTGGCCCTGGTATGCCATGCCCAGGAGGCCATAATGTTTCTAGTACCAGTCTGTAGTAATTTCTATTGGCTGGCTTGGTGGTAACAAACCCAGTACAGGCATCTCTAAGCCATTCTTCACGCTCAACCTGTTGAAACGTTTGCTCTGGGTTTTGAGAGGGTAACTGAGGTAGTTGCGCTTCATTAGGAACTTCCCCTTCATTCATGAGATTTTTCCTCTCCACGCAGCAGCCATTCGGGAGTTACGCCCAATAAACGAGCGATCGCATCTAGCTCAAAGTCTTTGACTCCACGCTTTTGTCGCTCTATCTCAGAAATATCAGACTGATCGAGCTTTATCTGAAAATCCACAGACAGTGCAGCAGCCAACTCGCTTTGATCCCAATCCAGTCTTTCACGAGCCTGTTTAATTCTTAGGCCGCTAATATTTGCATTGCCCATTCCAGCCTAGGGAAAGCAACTCCGAATCAAGATGCTATCCTGAATCAGTCTGCTGTTGTAGACGAATATCGTCTAAAAAAGAGGTTGCCCTGAGCAGCATCAATGAAGCAATGTAGGTAAAGAAACCTTTGGGGATGAGTTAATGCTGAGGGTTGCCTCGTTCTTTGCGGGCATTGGAGGGTTCGATCTAGGCTTTGAAAGAGCCGGAATGAAAGCTGTTTTCCAATGCGAAATTGACCCGTTTTGCCAAAAAATCTTAAAACGCCACTGGCCTCAAGTACCGATTCATGAAGACATCACAACCCTCGTTCCTTCAACTATCCCTACCGCTGACTTATGGTGTGCCGGATGGCCCTGTCAAGACCTCAGCAATGCCAACACAGAGAGAAAAGGACTTACAGGCCAACGCAGCGGACTCTTCTACAAATTTATGGAACTTGTCGGAGAAGTTCACCCAGCGTGGTTGGTCTTGGAAAATGTGCCGGGTTTGCTCTCGGCAGAGCAAGGAACCGCTCTTGAGGCAGTTATCGACACGCTCGAAACGCATGGGTATTTGGGGGGATGGCTATCGTGTAACGCTCTCCATACGGGCATACCCCACGACAGAGACCGAGTCTTCTTTATCGCAAGTTTTAGATCGAAACGTGCCTATCGAATCTTTACTGACAGCCGCGAATTGTCTGGGGATTCTTCGTCGCGAAAATCGAGGGGGACGCAAACTGGATCGAGTGTTTGTGAAGGCACTATCCCAGACTCTCCGCTTGTGGTACAACGTCGCGGCGGCTTCGGGTACACCTTGGCAAAAAGCATCTGCCCCACGTTACGTGCCCAAACTGGAGGACATCAAGGAGGTCATTCAGACAGACCAATTCTCTGTGGCGAGAAACTTGACGTGGACAGAGTGGGAAAAGTTAATGGGGTTTCCTCCCGGATGGACGGTCGTAGAGGGAGACTCCTTGGCAACGCTATCGTCCCTGCGATCGCAGAATGGATTGGAAGAAAAATTATAGAGGTCGAAACCTAGGCTTATAAAAATCAAGCGCTGGGCAAAGAAGTTTCGCTATCGCCTCCCATACAAAATAAAACGCTGTGGCTATCGAGTTATAAGGGGTTTTCCAGCTCTAAGAAGCGATCGCTCTGTTGCCATCTAGTTTTCACAAGAGATCGCTTCTATAAAATAAAACCCCGTAGGTTGATACTTACGGGGTTTTAGTTGTGAAATGCACTCTAACTACTTTTTACCGACGGGGAATTTATCTTGTTCTGGGTTGGGAGTAGTGGGAAGCGATCGCTTCTCCTGTGACTTCGTCCGACGCACCTCCCCATTTTTGTGCCCCCGTTTTCTGCCAAATCCGCGCTTCGGCAGTTGCACAAGCCAGCGCTGCAAGTTGTCCACATAGGTGAATAGCACCGGCACTACCACCAGCGTTAGCAGCGTGGAAGTTGTGAAGCCGCCCATCAGCGCGATTCCCATTGGAGCGCGGACTTCAGCCCCCGCACCGATTCCCAAGGCAAGGGGAATCGTTCCCGCAATCGTAGCCAGAGAAGTCATCAAAATCGGTCGCAGACGATCCATCCCAGCGGCGATTAGCGCCTGATATTGCGACTTGCCTTCTTCCTGGTTAATCAAGGTATAGTCCACCAGTAGGATGGAGTTTTTCGTCACAATCCCCATCAGCAGCACAATCCCAATTAGCGCATATAACCCCAACGCTTCTTGGGCAATCATTAAACCCAACAGTGCTCCGCCTAAAGAAAGAGGCAACGCCACCATGATTGTCAGGGGATGGAGGAAATTGTTGTATAGCAGCACCAGGATGGCATAGATACACATAATTGCCAGTCCGATTGCCGAACCAAAGCGACCGAAAATCTCCTGCATAATCTCGGCATCCCCAGCCGATTCCTGCACGACTCCGGGAGGCAGATTTTTGAGGGCAGGTAGCTGTTGCACCGCTTGCACCGCATCTCCTAAAGCAAG
Organism: Trichocoleus sp. DQ-A2; assembly: GCF_039961915.1. Taxonomy (NCBI): domain Bacteria; kingdom Bacillati; phylum Cyanobacteriota; class Cyanophyceae; order Leptolyngbyales; family Trichocoleusaceae; genus Trichocoleus; species Trichocoleus sp. DQ-A2. Next base: position 180,958 of record NZ_JAMPKD010000012.1, on the reverse strand, counting down.
ACCCTGCAAGTTGGCTTGTACCGACACCTGACGAGCGCGATTAAACCGATCGATTTGCGCCGGACCGCTGCCAAAGCGGATATCTGCCACCGACAGTAAGGGAACCAGATTCCCGTTTTGGCTTGGCACCTGAAGATTTTTGAGCGTGTCAATATCCTGCCGCGCATCGGGATTTATCTGCACTCGAATCGGAATTTGCCGATCGGGGAGGTTAAACTTAGCCAGATTCGCTTCATTGTCGCCAATGGTGGCAAGGGATGCAGTACGCGCGATCGCCTGCACTGTCACGCCCAAATCTGCTGCTCGTGCCGCATCGGGAATAATCAGAATTTCTGGTTTCACCAAACTGGCAGTAGAGGTTGCTTCCACTAAACCGGGAACGCTTCTCATCTCCTTTTCCAGAGCATCTGCTGCCAGGTTCAAAGCTTCGGGGTTTTCACTTTTGAGGACAATTGATAAATCCTTGCTCGTTCCTCCGGCTCCCTGGCTTTGGAAACTAATCCGCGCTCCCGGCACTTGGGAGAACGCTTGGCGCATTTGTTTCTCAAACTCTTTCTGAGGAAGATCCTCGCGTTGTTCCTTCGGTTTCAGGTTGACAAAAAGATTGGCAGTATTAACTTCCGTCGTTGCCAAGACACTGTCAACGGCTGGGCTTTGCTGAATTAACTGAGTTGTCTGCTGTACAACTTTTTTAGTATCTTCCAGCGTCGAACCGGGAGGGAGTTGCACGGCAACTTCCGAGAAACCAATGTCACCGTTATCAAATAAACCTTTAGGAATAAACGGGACTAGCGCCAAACTGCCCAGGAAAAATGCCAGAGCGATCGCCATCGTTGTCAGGCGATGCCGCAAAGCCCACTTCAGCACAAAGCGATACGGTTGAAATCGATTTTTTTTCCGGCTGTTAGCGCCGTTCCCGTTCCCATTTCCGGGTGCGTGATTGGCGGGTGAGGTTTTCTTAGGTTTGAGCAAATAAGCGCCCATCATTGGGGTAATCGTCCGCGCCACCAGAGTAGAGAAGATTGTCGAGACAGCAACCGTCACCCCAAACGGCTGGAAAAACTGTCCCGGAATCCCACCCATAAACGCCACTGGCAAAAACACCGCGATAATCGTCGCCGCGCTCGCCAGCACTGCCAAACCCACTTCCGCTGAAGAATCCAAAGCCGCTTGGAAGGGCGTTTTGCCCATATCCATGTGGCGATCCATATTCTCAATTTCAACAACGGCATCATCCACCAAGTTCCCCACCGCCAGCGCCAATGCCAGCAAAGTCATGTTGTTGAGGGTGTAACCCAGCAAATATTGCACGGCAAAGGTAGGCAGCATGGACAACGGCAGCGCCACGGCAGTAATCAACGTGGCACGCCAGTTCCGCAAAAAGATCATAATCGTCAGCACTGCCAGCCCGGAGGCTTGGATCAAGTCATCAATCGTGCCTTCGTAGGATTCGCGGATAAAGTCAGCGCGAGTAAAGATGAGTTTTAGCTGGACATCCGTCCCCAGAGTTTTTTGCAGTTCTTCTACTTTCTGGCGTACCCCTTCTTCCACCGTCACCAGAGTGCTGCCAGTGCTACGCAAGACGGAAAAAGACACGACGGGTTGATTATTCAGTAGTGCCGCCTGCCGGGGGTCGGCAGAACCATCGCGGATCTCTCCCAGACTGGACAAGGGTACCGAACCCCCATTCGGAAGGATAATTTCATAGTTTTGCAACGCCTGGACGTTCGGCGCACTGCCTAAGGTACGAATGCTTTGTTCGCTCCCGCCTAACTCTGCTCGTCCGCCGGGTAAATTGACGTTGAGGGCGCGGATTTGGTCGTTGACTTGAGTGGCGGTAAGTCCCAGAGCTTTCAGACGATCGGGATCGAGATTGACGCGAATTTCGCGGTCAACACCGCCAACCCGCTTGATTTGAGCGACTCCCTCCACCGATAGCAGGGCGCGGCTAATCGTTTCGTCAACCAGATTACTTAATTCTTCTACCGATTTTTGCTTAGAAATGACGGCGTAGTTCATAATCGGCCCACCGGAGAACTCCAGCCGTTGCACGATCGGTTCGTTGATGTCTGCGGGTAAACTTTGGCGAATTTGGGCGACCGCATTGCGGACATCATTCGTCGCGCGATCGCTATCTGTCCCCAATACAAAATTAACGACGGTGGTAGAGACGCCGTCGTTAACTGTTGAATTTAATTGGTCTATATTTCCCAGACCCGCTACAGCATCTTCAATCGGTTTCGTCACCTGAGATTCCAGTTCCGCTGGTCCCGCCCCTGCCTGGGTGACGGTAATCGAAACCGTTGGTAGATCGATATTTGGGTTGATATCAATGCCCAAACCTGTAAAAGAAAACCAACCTACCACGGTCAAAATCAAAAATAAGACCAGGGTAGGGACGGGTTTGCGAATTGACCAGCCGGAAATGTTCATAAAAGGCGAATTGAAAGATTAAAAGATTGCTGATTGCTCGTGGCTAATCGCTGATTATCCTTCGCGATTAGCCATTGGCTATTGACTATCGACGACTCGAACTTTGTCGCCTTCTTTGAGATATCCGGCACCCGCGACGACGACGCGATCGCCTGGTTTTAACCCGCTCTTAATCTCCCTGGTGTCACCGCTCGCCACTTCTCCTAGTTCTACCTTCCGAGCTTGAACCGTGTCTTCACCCGATAGCAGGAATACAATTGCACTACCATCCGGCTGAGGGAGTATCGCCTTGGCAGGTACCGTTACCCCAGTTGTCGTAGTAGTCGTAATTGCGGCACGGGCAAACATCCCCGGTCGTAAAGACAAGCTTTCCCCACTTGAAGGTTGGGGCAGATCAATCGTGACGGTTGCTTCACGCCTTTGCGCGTTCACGAGGGGCGCAATTTCTCTGACTCGCCCCTGCAAGCGAACCCGGCTATCGTTATCCGAGGTAATCGTGGCGGGTGCCCCAATTTTTACTTGCGGCAGTTGGATCGCAGGAAGTTGTGCCTCTAGTTCCAGTTGTCCGTTACGGATGATGGAAAAAAGCGGTTTACTGCCAGAAGTGACATCTCCAATCCGGGCTATTTGCTGAATTTCATCATCTACTTTTGGTCTGGTAACAATGCCGCTAGCCGGAGCGCGAACCTGGGTTTGCCCTAGCTGAGTTTGCAGTTGTTGCAGATTTGCCGCACTGCTCCTGACCTCGGCTTCGGCACTATTGATATTCGCTTGGGCAAGCCGAACCTCTTCTCTAGCGGTTGCGGCAGTGGTGGCACGAGCATCTAGCTCTTGACGACTAATCGCGCCTGCCTGAGCCAGTTGCTGATAACGCTGGAGGTTCCGTTGGGCTTCTGCAAGGGTGGCGCGGCTTTGCGCTAAAGCGGCTTGTCTTTGCCGGACAGCGGCTTGGCTTGATTCTAGCTGTGCCTTCCCTCGATCGAGTTGCGCTTGTAGGACGGAATTATCCAGAACTGCCATTACCTGTCCGGCTTCCACGGTTTGCCCCTCGTCCACCAAAACTCTCTGGATTTGTAAGCCAGTTGTCTGGGACAAAACGGGGATGAGTTCGCGGGCTTCTACTGTGCCGCTGGTTGTCAGCGTGCGGGCAACCACGGCGGATTGGGCGACAGTTGCGGTGACACTTTGGCTGGGTGGTGCTGCCTGTTGCGTGGCATCTGGCTTCTTCGCAGTCTTAGGCTGTGAAAGCAGTTTCATTCCGCCTGCGGTGAGGGCGATGCCTAGCCCTAAGCCAAGCGCCACACCCTTCCAACCAGACAGACCTCTTTTTTTGCGGCTCCGCTTCCAGCCATCGTCGGAGGATTCTTCGTCACCGTCCCAGGTTTCATCTAATTCATCTAATTCATTAACTTCTATCTTTTTTGGGGCTTCGTCCATCACCGCGCTCCCTCCACGCTTTCACCTTACTGGCGGCAACCTTTTGCAAAGAAATGTTGCAAGGGCTACTTTTACTATGATGCAAAATTTCCGGAAAAAGATGCGATCGCAATGTGACGCTAGGAACCCAGACTTGCGGTAGAGTTCTCAATAAAAGACCCTTGGCTTAGCAACAAGAACGACCTGATGAAAGCAGTTTTGATGACAGCAGCTGGCACACCGGAAGTCTTGCAACTTCAGGAAGTCCCAAACCCGACGATTGAACAAGACACAGAAATCCTCGTCCGTCTTCGGGCGGCGGGAATCAACCCGATTGACACTAAATTGCGGCAGCGGGGTACCTTCTACCCAGACCAAATGCCCGCTATTTTAGGCTGTGATGGGGCGGGAGTCGTGGAAGCAGTCGGTTCTGGCGTCCAGCGGTTTAAGGTTGGCGACGAAGTGTATTTCTGTGCGGGTGGATTGGGGGCAAAGCTGGGAAATTATGCTCAAATGGCGGTTGTCGATGAGCGATTTGTTGCCAAGAAACCCGCCTCTATAAGCTTTGCAGAAGCCGCCGCTGCCCCTCTGGTTCTGATTACCGCTTGGGAAGCTTTATTTGAAAGGGGGCGGCTAGAACCCAAGGAACGGGTGCTGATTCACGCGGGTGCTGGCGGTGTCGGTCACGTCGCCATTCAACTAGCTAAGCTAAAAGGTGCGGAAGTTTGTACCACCGTTAGTTCTCAGGACAAGGCTGATTTTGTCCGCGAATTAGGTGCCGATGAGGTAATTTTTTATCAGCAAACTGACTTTGTACAGGCGGTTCTAGATTGGACTGGAGGAGAGGGCGTAGACTTAGCCTTTGATACGGTGGGCGGGGAAACCTTCTATAAAACGTTCCCCGCCGTGCGGGTTTATAGCGATCTGGTGACGATTCTGGAGCCAGACCCCACTTACTCTAATTGGAAGATTGCGCGATCGCGCAATCTCCGGATTAGCTTTGAATTGATGCTAACCCCTGCATTGCAAGGACTTCTGGAAGCTCAACAGCATCACGCAGAAATTTTAGAACAGTGTGCAACCTGGATTGATGAAGGTTCGCTGAAAATTCACCTCGCCAAAACCTTCCCCCTCGAAGCCGCCGCCGCCGCCCACCAACTGTTAGAAGCCGGATCGATTACAGGTAAAATCGCCTTGGTGATGGAGGGTGAATAAAACTAACCCTCGTTGCGTGGCTTCATTAGCTGCAAAAGTGCTGTCAAAGCCTTGTCTTCCGAGGCATTGACCCGGCGATCTAGCAAGGCAATGCTGACCGCTTTGGGAAGTGCGATCGCTGCAATATCTGGATCGAGTCCTTCCAGCAATTGCTCAAGCGACTGGGGCACTTTCAATGCCGATCTGACACCCAGCAGCATGGGTTCTTCTAAACCGAGTGCCTGAAGCTGACGAGACCAAACCTCCCAGCTGATCCTGACTTCCGGTTCCGCCGCCTGAATCAAATAAGCCAGCAACCGCTGTAGTTTACTTTGTTGCTGGGGCGTTAGCTGAGGCTGGGAATCCTCCGCTGGCTTTGCATCGGTTTCTTGATTAAGGTTGTGGACAATTTGCTGCCAGTCTTGTTTGTCGCACCCTTCGGGTTGGTCTACCGTCAGCGAAATGCTAATTTTTTGGTCTGAACCGGCGTTGAGGTGCGTGACTTGGGCACGTACACCGAGAAAGCCCAGCCACTGGGCAATCGTCCCAATCAGTGTGGAACGAGTTGCCTGACAGCTAGCGAGTAACCGGATTTGAGTGCGAACCATTGGGCGCACGATTTGCGAAAGCATAGTTTACAAAATTGCCTGGATGGTTATCTGCTTATTAACGCTTCATCTGCATTGGGTGCTGTTACCAATCAGACTTTTCTCACCTTACATTTTGCACCGGGAAACTTCTTCCCTACAGGTGTAGGTTTTTGACGATTTGGGAGCGTTAAATATTCAAAACTTACCCTTATAAGGAGGAGTTGGGGGAGAGGTTCGTGGATTTCTGGCGAAACAGATGAGTATGTTCAGGATCGTACAGACGCGAACGACGTTTCGCTGTCGCCAAAGACTCTGGCGTATTTTCCACCGTCCCCAAGGCGGGACTAATCACATAAAGCGTCGTCCGAATCAAATTTTCCTGCTGCGTCACAGTTGCCATTTGATCCAAAGGAACCAGGAAGATTTTCTCATCAGGCCAACCGACTCGAAAGCAAATCGCCACAGGTGTATCGGCGGGGTAGTGCTGCATCAGTTTCGCTTGCGCGTCTTCGACGTGACGCGCCGCTAGATAAAGGCATAAACTTGCCTGATGCGCTGCTAGGGAGGCTAATTCTTCTCGTTCCGGCACCGCTGAAGCGCGTCCGCTAATCCGGGTGAGGATAATCGTCTGTACCAGTCCTGGCACCGTTAGCTCAACTTTGAGCTTGGCGGCGGCTGCCTGGAAAGCACTGATGCCGGGGACAATTTCAAAAGGAATGTCAGCCTCTGCCAAGGCTTGCATTTGCTCGAAGACAGCACCGTAGAGGCTGGGGTCGCCAGAGTGGAGGCGGATCACAGATTTATGCGATCGCACTCGTTCAATCATCACTGGCAGAATTTCTTCGAGGGTTTTATTCCCGGTGCGAATAATTTCCGCATCCGCACGCACCCCCTGCAAAATTTGCACCGGCACCAGAGAATCGGCAAATAAGATTACATCCGCAACCGCGAGTAGTTTCTGCGCCTTAACCGTCAATAAATCTGGATCTCCCGGCCCTGCACCGACAATGTAAACGGCTGGTGCCAGGGGAGACAATGATTCGCCAATAAATTTAGTCGCCAATTCAGACAAACCTCTTCTAGAGTGTGTAACTTATCAGTCATCTGTTGATCGTTCTGCAATTTTGTCAAAATTGCAGATTGCTTCTGATTCCCGTACAGCGGTAGCTATCTGCGCCTACCGAGTCAAAAAAATTAAATTGATTACGGACACTTTCCGGATTCGTTCCACTTCCCCGGTAATTAAGGAATGGTAGATGCACCCTGGTTTTGCTCTAGAGTTTGACTCTAGAGCATTTTTTTTGGGATTTTTTTGGGAATAATTTCTCCTGAAACCTGGCTTTTTCTACCAATTCACTTGATTAACGCGACACTTCAATTCTTAAAGCCCGATCGGAAAGACGGTTGAGGCATCTGAGGTGTAATCTCGCCCCCGTGAAATGGGAGGATTCATCGTTGGGTGTTCTCGCTGGTAGCATTGTCATTACTAAAAGCTGACACGACATCTGGCAGAGAACGACGCAACAAATAAACCCAAGCCAGACCCGCCAATCCCAACGCCATTCCCAGCAAACTGATCGCTTGTGCCATTCGCAACGGCCCCAGCATCAAGCTATCGGTGCGTAACCCCTCAATCCAAACGCGACCGGCGCTATAAGCCACCATGTAAACCAAAAACAGCGTACCTGCCTTGAGACGTGGTCTCTTCAAATCCCGAAAAAACAAGGTCATCAGCAACCCAAAAACCATTAAATTCCAAAGAGATTCATAGAGAAAGGTGGGATGGAAGTAGGCAAAATTTTGGTAATCGGGCGGACGGTTCTCGACCGGAATCAACAGTTTCCAAGGCAAATTTGTGGGTGCCCCGAAGGCTTCAGAATTGAAGAAATTGCCCCAACGCCCGATGGCTTGACCCAAAATGACAGAGGGCGCGACTAAATCGGCAAGTTGCCAAAAAGAGATTTTTTGGATTCGGGCAAAAATCAAAGCTGCCAAAGTGCCACCGATGATCGCCCCATGAATGGCAATGCCTCCTTTCCAGATGGCAATGATGTCACCCGGTCTTTGGGCGTATTGTTCCCACTCAAACAAAACATAGTAGAGTCGGGCACTGGGAATCGCCGCTACAACTAGCCAGAGTGCGAAATCGCCCGGTATATCTGGGTTGATGTGACGGCGGGACGCCAGATATCGAGAAAGGGTGACGCCAATTAATACGGCTGAGGCAATTAATAGACCGTACCAGCGAATGGTAAACGGTCCCAGCTCAATGAGGATTGGGCCTGGAGAGGTAAATTCAAATGCCAAAGGCAGAGAGGAAATATCAAGAAGCATCGGCTTTGATTGAGTTCCAGCGTAGCCCGGACAAGACTCGCTGCTAGCACTTCATAGTTTATCGAATGCTTGATTCAAGTCTTGCATAGCAGCAGCTAGATCGCGATCGCTCACACGCCTCTAGCCAATTCTCAGTCCCCTAGTCTCAGTCCCCTGGTCTCAGTTCCGTTGAAATCTGGACACGCTGACACCCCTTTCCAAGGGCAATCAACATTCAATCAATCAAATTACTGCTGACCCTTGCGAAAAATGTCAAATTGTGCAAGTAAACAAGTTTCACGATCGCAAGCAGCAAGATTAAGACAAATAGCGGTAGCGAGTACCGATCCGATAGATAGATATTGATATCGCAACTGTACTTATATACGACCGTGATGGCAGCACTCGCGGAACCATCACGCTGAGATCGAACAGAGATGACTGAAGACCGAATTACTCAAAATCTTATCGTTGAAAATCGTAATCTGCGCCTAAATCAGCGTTCATCTATGCACCTGCCGCGCAGCCTGAGTGCCTTAGAAACTTGGGGTTTTGGGTTCACAGGTCATCTAGCCTGGATTGGCACAGCCCCGCTAATTCATGCAGCATTAGGAGCATCTGCCATCTTTGTGTGGTTGCCCGCAGCGATTGTGGGCATGCTGCTGAATCTGCAAGTGAAACGCTTAGGAGAACACTGGCCTGAAATATCGGGAGGAACTCCAAATTACACGACTAAGTTACTCAAAAACTATCCCGGTCTAGCTCGTTATGCGGCGATCGCGTACTTCATCGGCTGGGCAGGATATCTGCCAATCAACCCAATTATCCTGACGAATCTCATCAAGACTAATCTAGAACCTTTAGGGATTGATTGTCCAGAAACGGCTCTGAAAATAGGATTCACGCTGATTGCTTATATTGTCGCGTTCAGCGGCACGCGAGCTTTAGCAATCTTGCACACGTTTTTCATTCTTCCAGCAGTCGGATTCTTATTGGTGTTTTGTCTTCAAGGTCTAGGATGGTTAGCCTTCTCGCCCGCGAGTCCCGGATTTTTTCCTAGCACCTGGTCAACCTTAAACTTTGTGGATTGGGCAAAGTGGTCTTTTTTCGCAATCTACATTGCCTACGCCTGCGAGACAGCCTCCGCATTTGTCGCCGACAGCCGACGCCCTGGAGAAACGCTGCGATTTCTCAGCTTGGCAGCTTGGCTAATGCCGCCGGTCATTCTGGGCGGTTCTTGGGTACTCATGCGCTTGGCAACTGTACCAGACTTGGGCGAAGACACGTTCTTGAACTTTTTCACAGCAGCAAAGCCCTTCTGGGGCGAGTCAGCTTCCTTAATCGTGACCCTCCTGATCGTCTCTAGCTGCCTTCTCGCTTGCGCGACTGCGGTTTCTAATTCTCCCCGCATTTTGTACCAACTTGCCCTAGACGGACACCTTTCACCCGTCTTCGCGGTCGTCTCCCGGCAAGGCGTTCTGCAACCTGCCCTAATATTTTCCCTTGGCATCAGCTTGATCTATTTGCTTTGGGGAGATATTTCTCGAATTGTGGTAGTAACGGGTACTGGCTATCTTGTCGCCATTATGTCAATCCAGCTGGGCTTGTGGTTGCAGCGAGGCAAACCCGAAGTGCGCTGGCCTTGGTGGTCGCTGGGCTTCTTCGCCCTCGAGGCGGTTGTTCTGGTAGTGGGGGGTTTAAGTTGGAGCTGGCAAGATGTGCTAGTTGGGCTGCTGTCTCCCATCGCTGTTTTGGCTTGTGATGCAGCGATTCGTCGGATCGCATTTGAGCCTTTCCACCCAGCCTGGTGGATTGAGCGTTACCGGGTGAAAAGCTTTCAGGTCAAAGATTTTGTTGCCTTTCAGGTGATCGTCCTGATTCTATTGGTTTGTAGTGCGACGGCGATCGCCTGGGTGCTTCGGAACGGGATTGGGCAGATTTCTGGGAATGCCAGTAACAATCTTTTAGTCATTTTGCTGATGACGCTCGCTTTTGTAGCGATCGCAGTTGCCTGCTGGACTAGCTTGCCTCAAGTGGCTGCGATCGCTGAAGCACGGGAACACGCGGAAAATCTTTTTATCACTGCCCTAGACACGGTTCCGGATACCATTCTCGTTTTGGATGAGGGCGGCGCGATTCGTCAAGCCAACCCAGCCGCTGTTGCCCTTTTCGAGATGGACGCTCATCAGCTGATTGGGCGTCGCCTCAACGATTTCCTCCCTGGGTTAGCTGGGTCGCCTGAGATTTGGCAAAGTCGCAGCGAACAGACATTCCGGCAGGATGAAACAAGCTTACGCACGATCGAGGTGACGCTTTCCCACCGCTCAAATCGCCAACTTCAAGAATATATTGTCATCCTACGCGACATCACGGAGCGCAAGCTCTCAGAAGAAACATTGCAGCAATCGGAAGAGACTGCTAGAAAGCAAGCGATCGCTCTAGAACAAACCCTGCGAGACCTGCGGCAAACCCAAGCTCAATTAATTCAAACTGAGAAAATGTCTAGCCTCGGTCAACTCGTTGCGGGTGTTGCCCATGAGATTAATAACCCTGTCAACTTCATCTACGGAAACCTGACCCATGTGGGTAACTACACTCAGGATCTTCTCGGTTTAGTTAACTTTTACCAGCAGGGTTATTCCTACACTGATCCAAACATTCAAGGCTTGGTTGAAGAGATCGATCTTGATTTTCTAATTGAGGATTTGCCGAAAACTTTGTCTTCGATGAAAGTAGGGGCAAACCGCATTCGGGAGATTGTTCTGACTTTGCGTAACTTTTCTCGGTTAGATGAAGCCGAGATGAAACCTGTCAACATTCATGAGGGAATCGATAGTACCCTCGTGATTTTGCACAATCGCCTCAAGCATAAACCAGAGTTTCCGGCTATTCAGGTTATCAAGCAATATGGCAACTTGCCGCTGGTGGAATGTTATGCCGGACAAATGAATCAGGTATTTATGAATATCTTGAATAATTCGATTGATGCTTTGCAGGAGCAAGATAAAGCGCGAAGCTCAGAAGAAATTAAAAAGAAACCCAGCACTTTAACAATTTCTACCCAACTTTTAGACAAGAATTGGGTGAGAATCGGGATTAAAGATAATGGGCCGGGGATGAGTGCAAGTGTCCTAGGGCAACTGTTTGACCCGTTCTTTACAACAAAACCAGTCGGTCAAGGCACTGGACTGGGTTTATCGATTAGCTATCAAATTGTTGTAGAAAAGCATGGCGGAAAGATGAAGTGTCTATCTCGACCTGGGGAAGGTGCAGAGTTTCAAATTGAGATTCCGATCGGGCAAACTTATAAAGTGAACCCCAGCGTCGATCGAGAGGTTCTAGGATAGAGATCCTAGCGAAAACTTTTGATTATTTATGTCTGCTACGTCCCGCTCTCAGGTTCAGTCTTCTACAGACAGTCAGCATCAAAATCAGTTTGATGAAACTGCGCCCGTTGCTAAACAGGGGGTAACGAATAAAAACCCAGCCAGAACGATTCCTCCTCTTTTAGGGGCAAATTTAGCTGAATTAACCCAATGGGTGCTTGCTCAAGGACAACCGGCTTATCGGGGACAGCAACTGCATCAGTGGATTTATGAAAAAGGAGCGCGATCGCTTTCTGAAATTACTGTATTTTCTAAGCAGTGGCGCGACCAAGTAGCAGATGTCCCGATTGGACGCTCTACGATACATCATCGTTCTGTCGCCCCGGATGACACGGTGAAATATCTGCTGCGGTTGGCAGATGGTCAAATTATTGAAACAGTCGGCATTCCCACAGAAAAGCGCCTCACGGTGTGCGTGTCTTCCCAGGTGGGTTGTCCGATGGCTTGCGACTTCTGCGCTACGGGGAAGGGAGGTTTTACCCGCAATCTTGCACGCCACGAAATCGTCGATCAGGTGTTAACGGTTCAGGAAGACTTCAAGCGACGAGTCAGCCATATTGTGTTTATGGGGATGGGGGAACCGTTACTGAATACGGTAAATGTTCTGGGAGCGCTAGAGATCCTGAATAAAGATGTGGGAATTGGACAGCGTTCGATTACGCTCTCCACTGTGGGAGTACGCGATCGCATCCTCGATTTAGCGCAACATCACTTGCAAATCACCCTTGCAGTTAGCCTCCACGCACCCAATCAGGCACTTCGGGAAAAACTTATCCCCACGGCTCAGCGATATCCCCTGGAAGATTTGTTAGCAGAATGTCGGGAATATGTTCAATTAACAGGTCGCAGATTGACATTTGAATACGTCCTGCTTGCGGGTGTGAACGATCTTCCCCAACACGCGAATGAACTTGCATCCCGCCTGCGGGGATTCCAAACTCACGTCAATTTAATTCCCTACAATCCTATCCACGATGCTGACTATCAGCGTCCGGATTCTACTCGGATTCAAGCTTTTGTAGCAGCTCTGAAAAAACAGCATATTGCTGTTAGCGTTCGCTACTCTCGTGGTTTAGAAGCCAATGCTGCTTGCGGACAACTTCGAGCTTCTAAATAATTCAGTAAAAGCAATTCTTTGAGGATTGCTTCTACAGACGACTTGCATCAAGACCGGGTGCGTATGCTTCGATTACTCTCCCGGTTCGAGAACAAGTTACCATCAAGTAGTCACAAGTACGGCATTGTGTCCGCGTTAGCTGGCTGCTAGAAATGTAATGCCGTTCACCCGGACTGCCACAGTTAGGACAGCGAATTGCTTGGACGAGCTGCATTGTTAAAGTTTTCATGTCAGTAAGTTTTTTAAAACAAGAGAATTGCTAGATTTGACCCCGATACCATCCGGTAAAAGTGTAGCTAAAGTAACAATTTAGCTACATACAATGAGTGAAAAATCAATTTACCTTTCTAGACTATTATGGCAACCTTTTTGATAATTATCCATAATCAATTGAATGATTTATATGAATCATTCTTTAGGAATATGCGTCTATCTAGCTTTGATCCCCATTGTGAACTTATGCAAATGCGGGAGGTTTGCACAGGCATTTAACATCGTTTAGACATTTCTGACGTATTGATTTTGTAAAGTTGGGCAGTTCTTTAGCAATAATTTATAGAAGTTCTCAACATCTATCAGAATTAAATTTACAGCTAAAATAAAATTCTCTGGTTAAACTTTATGTGGATTTAAGGTTTAATAAAATTCTGGCATCTGTCTATAGAGATATTTCGTTTTTTACAAAATAGGGTTGAGCGAGAAGATTGCAGATAGGGGCATCAGCGATCGCTCTGATGGAACGTAAAGGATGCCAAAAAAAGCGATTCACCCTCAAGAGCAAATCGCTGACCGTTAAGGATTGAGATTAAATCCGGTTAATCGCGCCTCCCATTAGAAGCACCTCCTCACTCCGGCTCCCCTCTCCGTGAAGGTCGAGGGTCTGGGGGTGAGGTTCTATCAAGCCAATTTAAAAAGTCAGTTGACGCGCCGTACTATCGTCAACAAAACGCTGTTCGCCAACACCCACTAGCTGCACGATGGTTTCACGGGTCGAGAGCGTCCAATTGCCCTCTCGCGCTGGAATTTCAACCACCGTTTGTTGTCCTTGGGAATAAACGCGGTAGGTTGTGGTTGCAAAGGCACCCGTTTGATATTCAAACGTATGCCCATCATCTTCATAGAGCCTAAACTCGCCATTTCCAGGCCAGATGCGGAGGGTGAGTTCGTCAAGGGGACGCTCATCCGTGTATTGCATCACCGGCTGCATGGGGATTATCGCTCCCGCACGCACATATAGCGGCATTCGCTCTAACGGTGCATGAGCTAAGATATGCGTCGCGCCTTGGTAACGTTCTCCTGTCCACCAGTCGTACCAAGTGCCTTCGGGAAGATACACGGCCCGGTATTCCACTCCTGGTCGATAGATGGGTGCTGCCATGAGGGAAGAACCGAGCAATACTTGGTCGTAGAGTTTATAGGTTTTCGGGTCGTTGGGGAAATGATAGAGTAAGGGACGTAAAATCGGTGCGCCAGTAGTTGCAGCTTCCCAGAAAAGCGTGTAAACGTAGGGCAATAGCTGGTAGCGGAGATTAATATATTCGCGGCAGATAGCTTCAACGCGATCGCCAAAAACCCAAGGTTCGTGTCTTGCCGTACTCATCGCCGAGTGACCCCGCATCAACGGGTAAAGCATTCCCACTTGCATCCACCGGGCAAATAATTCCGCCGTGGCGTTGCCAGCAAAACCGCCAATATCGGAACCGACAAACGCCACACCCGATAGTCCCATATTGCAGAGCATCGGCAGGGACATTTCCAGATACTCCCACAGTGATTGATTATCGCCCATCCACACCGACGACCAACGCTGAATTCCGGCAAAACCGGAACGTGTCAGCACAAACGATCGCTCTGTAGAACGCAGCCGCTTCAGCCCTTCGCAAGCCGATTGAGCCATTGATTGCCCATACAGGTTGTGAGTTTCGGTATGGGTAGTGCGTTCTTCCGGCGAACCTTGGGGGGCATCTAAGGGAAAGGATATTTTATTCCCCGGATCTCCAAACGGGCGATCGTCTATCGCCGGTTCGTTCATATCGTTCCAGATACCCGCAACGCCGACTTCTGTCAGACTTTTGTGCAAGTCGCCCCACCACTGGCGCACTTCCGGACGCAGAAAATCGGGAAATACTGCTTTGTCGGGCCAAACGTAGCCGTGGAATAGCTCACCCTCTGCCTTACGGATAAAATAGTCATTTTCTATCCCTTGGTCGAAGACGTGGTAATCGGCTTCCGGCTCGTACTTGACGCCTGGATCGATAATTGTCACCGTCTTGAAGCCATCCTGCGCCAAGTCATTGACCAATTGGGCAGGATCGGGGAACCGTTTGGGACTCCAGGTAAACACCCGGTAGCCCTTCATGTAGTCGATATCGAGATGAATCACATCGCAAGGGATGCGACGGTTGCGGAATTCCTGGGCAAGTTCTCGCACCACCTCCTCAGATTCGTAACTCCAACGGCATTGGTGATAACCAAGCGACCATTTCGGCGGAAGTTGCATCCGACCAGTTAGTTGGGTGTAGGTGCTAAGAATTTGCGCCGGTTCGGGGCCGTAAATGATGTAATAATCCAGTTCATCGCCCCGCGTTTCCATCCGATAGACGCCCGGTTGTTCCGCACCGATGTCGAACTGGCTCCAAAAAGTAGTGTTAAAGAAGATACCGTAGGCGAGTTCTGGACGCAGCGCTATGAAAAATGGAATCGCCTGGTACATTTCATCGGTAAAAGAGCTGTAATCGAGGGCGTCAACTGTCCAGTTTGTTTGGACTTCGCTGAGTTTGTCGAGTAGCTTAGTGCGTTCGCCAAAACCGTAGAAATGTTCATCGGCTTCGATGCGCTTCCAGGCAGCGATCGCGCCCATGCGTCCAGCCATCCCCATTCCGGTGTCTTGCGCGAAAGGTCGCCCAGTTTTATCAAAACACTCGATCCGACACCCTTGGCGGTGGATGTACACGCGCATCTGCTCGGTTTCGATTTCTACCGCTGCGTCAGTCTCCCGAACTTGGAAGGGGACGATTGACCATTCTGGATCGTCTAAGGTGACTGCCCACGAACGACGCGGCATCAATTCGCCACTCGGTGCCCAGCGGACTCGGACTAAGTTTGGTGCCAGGATGCTAATGGCAAGGCGCGAATTCTCACAATCGCCGTAGATTCCTCGATCGTGGCGTTCTATGGTTTTTAGGGTTCCAATTGTTGACCAAGATGTCCCTGTCGTAGGCAGTTTTCCAAAATATTGCGGCATCACCCCTCCCGGTAAACTGTGAATTTGAGTAGAAGCGATTGATAAATTGCCCCTACAGCTAGCGATCGCTAATGAGCAAAATGCTTTTACTCACCTCGATCCAGCTTGTAACAGTTGATCGGCTGCGGCTTCTTCCAGGGGGAAGGTTTTGCTGCGGAGAAGCAGGGCTTTGAGAAGTCCGTTTAACATAGATCAGGACTTACGCTCTCGTTATGGAAAAACGAACCGCCAAGGACGCCAAGGACGCGAAGGAATAAGAGTTTTAGAGAGTTATTGCGTAAGTCCTCATAGGTGTCAGCATCAATTCAAAGCGTATGGGATATGATTGCGCGATCGCGTTAGCGAAGCGAGGCGTTAGCCTAGCGCTGAAGGCTGCTGCCGAGAACATCGGCGGTTATCCCCGCCCAACTGATGCACAATCTAGACTTGAAGAAGTTTTTTGGAGAAAACTGCTGATGAAATTCACGCGCCGCGAATTTATCATGGTCTCTACGCTGGCGGCAGGGTTTGCCGTAGCAGTTCGCCCCATTTCTGCCCAAGTCATCACGACCGATAAGAAAGGCTTGGTGGCGGGTGAAGTGAAGATACCCGTAGAAGATGGGCAAATCCCCGCTTATCGGGCGATGCCTGCCAGAGGTAAGAATTTCCCCGTCGTGCTAGTTGTGCAGGAAATCTTTGGCGTCCACGAACATTTGCAAGATATCTGTCGCCGCTTTGCAAAACTAGGTTATTTAGCGATCGCGCCGGAACTCTATGCGCGTCAAGGCGATGTTTCCCGGATGAGCGATATTCAAGAAATTATCACCAAAGTTGTCTCTAAAGTCCCCGATGCTCAAGTGATGTCAGATTTGGATGCAACGGTTGCTTGGGCAGCCAAATCCAGTCGGGGAAACACCGATAAACTGGGAATTACAGGCTTTTGCTGGGGTGGGCGAATCGTTTGGCTGTATGCGGCTCACAATCCCACGCTAAATGCTGGCGTTGCCTGGTACGGACGCTTAGTAGGCGAGTCTTTGCCCCTCATTCCCAAATATCCTCTCGACCTAGTTGATGAGCTGAAAGCGCCCGTACTGGGACTCTATGGCGGCAGCGATACCGGCATTCCGAACGAAACTGTCGAGAAGATGCAGGAGGCACTGAAAGCAGCAGACAATGCTTCGGAAATTATCCTTTATCCGGACACGCCCCACGGCTTTTTTGCCGACTACCGCCCCAGCTACCGCAAAGAGGAAGCAGAAGACGGCTGGAAACGCCTACAAGCTTGGTTTAAGAAGTACGGGGTTGCTTAAGAAGCGATCGCTCATTCTGCGCTTCGGTTGCTTTTAAGTCTACTTAAGCCCTGGCGATTGGAAATCGCGGCTATACAAACGAAGTCCGCCTTCGCGGACTAAGGAAAAATCATTCTTGAACCTGCGTTAGCGAAGCATGCCGAAGGCTAGGCAGGTTTTGTCTGTATAGCTGCGGTTTCAACCGCCAAATCTTAATTTGACACTGATGTGCAATGCCATGCCCCTATGGAACTATCTCCAGATTGATGTTTCTTCCCAAGACATTGATAAACTAAGCGATGTATCAGTAGCTGTCAGGTAAAACTTTGCTAGACGAACAAGCCAAAAAAACTATTCTGCGTAAGATTCCTCACGGACTCTATATCTGCGGTGTCAAAGATGGCGAAGAAGTTAACGGCTTCACATCCAGCTGGGTGATGCAAGGCTCGTTTAAGCCACCGCTGGTTGTGAATTGCGTTAAGCAGGATTCTAAATCCCACGCCATGATCAAAGCCAGTGGCGTCTTTGCACTTAGTTTCCTGGATGAGGGACAGCAAGACTTAGCGGAAAAATTCTTCAAGCCGCAGCGCCGCATCGGTAATAAATTTGAAGATGTGGAATTTTATCTAGGACAAGAAACCGGCTGTCCCATCATCTCCAACACCCTCGGTTATGTGGAGTGTAAGGTTGTCGGTGCTGTAGAACACGGCGATCATACCGTCTATGTCGGGGAAGCGATCGCTGCTGGCGTCCACCGCGAGGGTAAACCGCTTTTACTCGAAAATACCCCTTGGCAATATGGTGGGTAATTGGTAATTGGTAATCGGTAATTTGTAATTGGTAATTGGTTAGTAGCAAAGGACTAATAACGAATGACTAATAACGATTACCCATTACCTAATGCCTTTTGAAAGGATTTAGAGTAAAAGATTATGCCGCTAATCAAAGTTCAAACTTCTGTTGATTCTCCCGATCGGGGTGCTGTTGAGGGTCTGCTGAAAAGTCTTTCTGCTAAATTAGCGAAGCATACAGGCAAACCGGAATCCTATGTAATGACGGCTTTTGAGCCGAGTGTGGCGATGACATTTGGGGGGACTCTCGATCCCGTCTGCTATGTTGAAATTAAAAGTGTCGGTAGCATGAGTCCGTCGCAAACAAAGGCAATGAGCCAAGATTTTTGCCAGCAAATTAATGAGAAACTTGGTGTATCTACAAACCGGATTTACATTGAGTTTGCTGATGCCAAAGGTTCCATGTGGGGCTGGGATGGCTCAACATTTGGTTGATTAAATCCTACTTGATAATGCCCGCACCTAGAAGGCTGGGGCTACACAAATAAAGTCCGCCTGGGTGGGCTAAGAAATTGGAAATATTGGGGTTTGTAATTGGGTGCAGTACATTGTGACCTCTCCCCAACCCCTCTCCTCGTAGGAGAGGGGCTTTTCCCCTTACCTGCAAGGGAAGGGGGTAGGGGGTTAGGTTCTATATTTGATTCAAATAACAAGCATTATATTGGGGCGATCGCATCCGTCTTTCCCCCAGCTTGCGTCCAATGTGCAGGTCTTTCCACATTGTCCGGCAATACAGTTTTGCGATCTCCAAATGCTCTTTCGATTTGCTCGTATTCTAGGTTTTCGGCTGACCTGAGGTATACTCCTCGCAGGTTGGCTTCATCTAAGTCTGCCCCTTGCAGGTTGGTCTCACTCAAGTTTGCCTCTTGCAGATTAGCGTTATTGAGGTATGTCTCTTGTAGGTTAGCTCCCCTGAGAGCTGCCTCTTGCAGGTTAGCTCCCGTGAGAGCTGCCCGTTGTAGGTTAGCGTTAGACAGGTATGCCTCTTGCAGGTTAGCTCCAATGAGGTCTGCCCCTTGCAAGTTACCTCCAAAAAGGTCTGCCCCTTGCAAGTTAGCTCGCCTGAGGTTTGCCCCTTGCAAGTTAGCTCCAAAAAGGTTTGCCCCTTGTAGGTTAGCTCCAAAAAGGTTTGCCCCTTGTAGGTTAGCTGCACTGAGGTCTGCTCCATCAAGGTTGGTATGTTGTAAATTTAGCCGTTGATTTTCTGGGTCTTCATCTACGTCGCGCCGTCCGATAACTGTAAGTGCAGCTTGAATATCCGTAGGGATTTTTGGTAATTGCTCCTGCTGTATCTGTTCCTCCTTCAAAGGAGCCTTCTCTCGCACAAAAGCTGTTAGCACCTCCATAATTGTCCAATGGTCTTTTTCGGAATCGTTAGCAATTCGTTCTAGAGCATAAATTCCCCCTAAACGGATAGAGATATTATCAGAACCAAGCTGTTCAACTGCTTTAGTAAAGCGTTCTGTGATTTGCTTATCTTGTGCCGCTTCTGCATTTTTTAGAGCAGCTTTAGCATTATCTAGAGCTGCATCAGCGCTTTTATTGGCAGCGATCGCGCTATCATCCATCGCTTTAGCTCGCTTCGCTGCATAGAAAACGTTAAAGAGGATTGCGGCTCCTCCAAAGGTTGTTGCAACAATTTTTAAAGCTTCAATAACAGAGCTGATGCCTTGCCTTTTAAGCTCAATAAACTCCTTTGGAGTCAGGATTTTAGAAGAATTATTGAAGTGTTCAATGGGAACTACATAAAGTTGCCATAAACACCGGAAAGCTATCACTCCTATGGCAAAAAATGTAAGTGATAGAATGATAAGCCAGTTTTTTAATCCTTCTGTTTCATCACGCATAAAGTTATCCTGGCAGAGAGTTTATCAGCGAATTAATTGCTCGAATTGCGACTAAAAGCACTAAACCTCCAATCGCTAATAGACTCAAAGGACGCAAGATTCCCTCCAACTGCCTCAAACGTTTCTCTAAGTCGCTTTCGTAATATTGCTCCAATTTTCGCAGCGCCGCATCTAAATTTCCGGTTTCTTCACCAGTGCGAATATATTGGATTGCAAGTGGCGGTAACTTGGTTTGCAGACTCTCGGTGAGGCTTCTACCGAGACGAATTTGCCGAGCAGCTTTTGCTACGTGGGTTGCCATCTGAGGATCGGGGATGCGATCGCGCAACAATTCCAGCGCAGCGAGAATTGGTACCCCGCAACTTAAAGGCAAGGACAACTCGGTAAAGTAAAGGAGCGATCGCGCTTGCATGACTTTATCCAAACCGGGAAGTTGCGCCGCCAACCGCTGTAAACCGCGTCCGGGAAAGCGAGAATTCAGGATAGCTACCCCAACCAAAAGCACTGCCAATCCAAAACTGCACAGCCAGAAACCAGGATGGGTAAGCTTTTGAGGATTTCGCTTGAAAAGTGCGGCGACGAGTACCAACAGACTCCAAATCAGAGCGATCGCGGCGATTCCCACGGAACGATAGAGGCGTTCCCGTTTGACTTTCGCTTCCGCCGCCGTTGCCAATCTGCCAAAAGTCTCTGCTAGCGATCCGCTGTATTCTGCTAACCGAATTAGGCTAATCGTCCAACCATCAAAATATCGAGCGTCTAGTGTCAAAGCAGAAGCCAAATCTTGCCCAGAATCCACCGCTGCACCGACTGTTTGCAGATAGCGCCCGAAGGGAGAATTGCGATCGCGCTCAACCAAATTTAAGCTTTGCTGTACTGAAATGCCAGAATTTAGCAAAGTGGCGAACTGCTGAAAAAATTGAGCCTTTTCCTGGTTTTTCAACTTAATGTGTAGATTCACTAATCGGATTTTAGCTTTTGCTGATTTTCTAGCGACCCTCTTGAAAGTTAAGGAGTGGCGCTGGTTGCACTAATCTAGAGACTCTCTGCGATCGCAGCAGAGGGCGATTGCTGGCTCGTGTATGCCGCGAGAAGAGGGTGCTGAGGCGATGAATCGGATCTGGTTGCGATCGCTCTCGTTTAGTGGTTGGTGCTTCTCGCTAAAACCGGAGACTTTTAACAATTCGTAGTTTTAGGGGTACTGTATGAGTACAATTTCCTTAAGCTAGCTCACACACCTCTTCCGTGATTGCAATCTATCCTGGCAGCTTCGATCCAATTACTCTGGGACACCTCGACATCATTAAGCGCGGTTGTCGGCTTTTTGATGGGGTGATTGTTGCGGTGCTGCGGAACCCCAACAAAACGCCCCTGTTTACAGTACAGGAGCGCATCGAGCAGATTCGTCTATCGACGCGATCGCTGCCGAATGTAGAAGTTGACAGTTTTGACGGTTTGACAGTCAACTATGCCAGAATCCGAGAAGCGGGCGTGCTGCTGCGCGGTTTGCGGGTGCTTTCTGACTTTGAACACGAGCTACAGATGGCTCATACAAATAAAACTCTGGACGACCGGATTGAGACGGTTTTTCTAGCAACCTCTAACGAGTACAGTTTCTTAAGTAGTAGCTTAGTGAAAGAGATTGCCAGATTCGGCGGCTCTGTCGATCATCTTGTTCCCCAGCACGTCGCCTTAGATATCTACCGATGTTACGCCAAGACTCTTCCCGCCTCGAACCCGATAGTAATGGACGCTTCCCCGAAGGTGAATTACCCGACAGTGGATCGGGAAGTGTAGATATTCAGCGGGAACTCGACCGCATCGAAGAAATGATTCTTGATAGTACGCGCATTCCCTTGACTAGCCTGCGCTTAGTCGATGAGAATCCGTTACTCGATCAGCTGGATTTGGTGCGGATCAATCTGCCACCGGCTTTTCAGGAAGCTGAAGAAATTGTTCGCCAGAAGGAAGAAATTCTTTTGCAAGCGGAGGATTATGCACAGCAGATTATTGAGACAGCAGAACGCCGAGCCGATCAGATATTGGATGAAATGGGCTTGATTCGGCAAGCGGAACGGGAAGCTCAAGCGATTCGGCAGGCGGTGCAGCAGGAGTGCGACGCCATCCAAGAACAAACGATCGCAGAACTCGAACGGATGCGCCTACAAGCACAACAAGAGCTAGAGCAGATGCGATCGCTTGCTATCCAAGAATGCGAGGACATTCAAAACGGAGCGGATGATTACGCCGACCAAGTTCTCACCAATATCGAGCAGCAGCTTAACGATATGCTCAAGGTCATCCGCAACGGTCGGCAACAGTTACAAAATGACGCTCCTCCACCACCGTCGCCGCGTACTCCCACGATTAGAGAAGTGGAGGGGGACAGAGGCAGAGGCACAGATAAGAAGAAGTAGGTATTAGGTGGCGGTGCCTATCCACGATACTTTTGTGCTTTAGCTCTCAAACCTTCATATTAGATTTGTGTAATTATCCATAATAAAAGAACCCCACCCCCAGCCCCTCCCCGCAAGTGGAGAGGGGAGCCGGAGCCGGAGCCGCAGGTGAGGGCGGGGAGGGGTTCCTCTTAAGTGCGGTTTATCCTTACTAGAGGTAGCCCAGTTCTTCCAGCTTTCTCAAAACTTTCTCTGTGCTTTCCTCTATCGTTTCTTGGTCTGTGTGGCATTCGATTTGGGGATGCAGGGGCGATTCATAGGGGTCATCAATCCCAGTGAAGTTTTTGATTTCCCCAGACCGCGCTTTCTTATACAACCCCTTCACATCTCGCTGTTCGCAAACCGCTAACGGTGCATTCACATAAACCTCAACAAAATCTCCAATACGCGATCGCACTTCTTCTCGAATTTCCCGGTAAGGCGAAATTGCCGAAATGAGTACGACTACCCCGTTGCGAGTCAGGAGATGAGCCACAAAACCAATGCGCCGGATATTCTCATCCCGGTCTTCTTTACTAAACCCCAAACCTTTAGTCAGATTTTGGCGCATTACGTCTCCGTCGAGGATTCCACCTTGTCTCCGCGTTTCTGCAATTCTTGCGCCACTTCTTTGCTAATAGTGGTTTTTCCTGCACCACTTAAACCTGTAAACCACACGGTGACGCCACGCTGCTCTCGATCCATTATTCTTCGCTAAAACTGACGGTATTCTCATCCGACTTTAAGCGATCTGCGGAAAATGGGAAAGCAGGAGCATCATCGTTACATCTTTTAAACTAAATGAAGAAAGAGAGGACTTCCAGTCATGGCATTTGATTACGATTTGTTTGTCATTGGGGCGGGTTCAGGGGGATTAGCGGCTTCCAAACGCGCGGCTAGCTACGGAGCGAAGGTAGCGATCGCAGAAGGCGATTTAGTGGGTGGTACCTGCGTCATCCGGGGCTGTATTCCCAAAAAATTGATGGTTTACGCCTCTAAATTTTCTCATTTGTTTGAGGATGCCGCAGGCTATGGCTGGACTGTGGGCGAAAGGAGCTTAAACTGGGAACATCTGATAACGACTGTCGATAAGGAAGTCCACCGTCTCAGCCAGTTGCATATTGGGTTTTTGGAAAAAGCTGGGGTGGAGTTAATCAAGAGCCGCGCCACTTTATTAGATCCGCATACGGTAGAAGTGGATGGGCGCAAAGTCACGGCTGACAAGATTTTAATCGCCGTGGGTGGGGAAGCCATCAAGCCGAATTTACCAGGGATGGAACACACCATCACTTCCCGCGAGATATTTCTCCTCAAGGAACAGCCGAAGCACATCGTCATTATTGGCGCTGGCTATATTGCTGTGGAATTCGCTTGTATTATGCACGGACTGGGATCGAAAGTCAGTTTGTTGCTTCGCGGCGATCGCATTCTCAAAGGTTTTGATGACGATATTCGCATTGGCATTCAAGATGCGATGACGCATCACGGCATCAACATTATCACCAATGTTACCGGGAAAGGTGTTGAGCAAACCTCAGAGGGTCTGAAGGTTGCTTTTACCGAAAAAGGCAAAGACGCGGATACAACCCTCACCGCAGACCAAATTCTAGTCGCCATCGGTCGCGCACCTTTGTTAGGAAAACTTGGTTTGGTGAATGCGGGCGTTAAAGTTGTTAATTGTGAAGACGAAGATTTACCCAGATTGCACGGGTACAGCGTCAACTGTGCCATCGAAGTCGATGAATACAGCCGCACCAACCAGCCGAATATTTTCGCTGTAGGCGATTGCACCAACCGGATCAATTTAACCCCCGTCGCCATTGGCGAAGGTCGCGCTTTTGCTGATACTGAATTTGGCAACAATCGCCGGGTGTTTAATCACGAAAATGTTGCTTCCGCCGTATTCACTCAGCCAGAAGCCGCTACGGTGGGAATCAGCGAAGCCGATGCGCGGAAAAAGTTGGGCGATGACAACGTGCAAATTTATCGCGCCCGATTCCGTCCTCTGTTCCACAGTCTCACCGGCGCGGATGAGAAAGTCATGGTCAAGTTAGTCATTGACAAAAATACTGATCGCGTGCTGGGCGCTCACATGGTAGGCGAGTATTCAGCTGAGGTGATTCAAGGAATCGCGATCGCAGTCAATATGGGAGCCACCAAAAAAGACTTCGACGCCACCGTTGGCATTCATCCTTCCACCGCCGAAGAGTTCGTCACTCTGCGATAAATTACGCTTACTTGTGATTTTGTTAACCCGCTTCTAAAGCCTTTTTAGGGCGGGTTTTTGGGTAGCACTCGGTTGGCATCCTCCAAGCGCAGATCCTCGTCATCAAGAGTAGTGCGATCGCTCTTTTTTCTCATTTTCTCGATAGATGCGATCGCACTTTCTCTAGTGATTCACCGCATAGATGCGCTGCTTGCCTTTGAACCTTTTCCCTAGATGCCCAGTCTAAAGCATTAGAAATCCAACAGTGGTAAGAGAGAGCCAATCGGTGTCAGCTGTACCAATCAATGCGCTAATGGGCGATCAAGCCAAAGAAAAACCCGATCTCGACACCGATGCTTACTTGGTAAAGCGGTGTCAAGAAGGCAACAAGCAGAGCTTTCGGCAACTCTACCAGCGCCATCAGCAGCGTGTCAGATCGACTCTTTACCAACTCTGCGGTACCTCATGCTTAGATGATTTGGTGCAAGAAGTATTCTTACGCGCTTGGAAGGGATTACCAAAGTTGCGGGAAACCGCCCATTTTTCGACTTGGCTTTATCGGATTAGCTGGAATGTCGCGTCAGATCGACGGCGACAATTTGCTGTAGAAACCCGAAATTTCGCGTCTTTACAACAAAGCGCTACCAATGCCTTGCCAAGTCAACAAGAATCTCCCACTCTGATGCACTTACATTATGAAGATTTAGTGCAGCGCGGACTGCAACAGCTAAGTTTCGAGCATCGCGCCGTACTGGTTCTGCACGACTTAGAAGACGTTCCGCAAAAAGAGATTGCAAATATCTTGTCGATTCCAGTTGGCACAGTAAAATCGCGGCTCTTTCATGCTAGAACCTCCATGAGGCAATTTCTCCAGAAGCAAGGAGTCCAACTATGACTCAGTTCCCCGATGATGACAAACCCCTAGTAGAGTTTCTGCGCCAACACCGGGGTTATGTTCCCCCATCTGCACCCGATTTAGAGAGCCAGATTATGCAAGCAGTAGCATCTGCGCCTTCACAGCCGCAATGGCGGCGACAGAGGTGGATTTTACCTTCTGCCCTTGTTGCTAGTCTGTTAGTTAGCTGGGCAGGATACCGCGTGCTGGTGCCTAACACTGCATCGACTGCATCCACAAACACCGCCGAACTGGAAGCATTTCTGGCGACGAACTGGGATAGTGTTGTCGCGGGTGAAACGCCCGCGTCGTCGAGCAGCCAAGATGCAGAAGCTGATTGGTTGCTCTCAGAAAATTAGCTTTTTTAGGGAATCGGTAATGGTCAGTTATCTTTAATCAGCTCATTGCGACTACCTCATCAAGAATGGCTAATTGCGTCTTAACGAATTACTAATTACTAATTACTACTAACGACGGAGATTGTTTTCATGTCCCTAAATCGTATTTCTCTGTTAGCGGTTCTCATACTATCTATAGGGAGTGCGGTTGCTCTTGCCGATCCGAATCCCCAATCTTCTCAAACAATTGCCCAAAATTCGCCGGGTGCCCGTCCTCAAAGAGGCAACAAGGATGGACTCCTTCAGCAACTCAATCTTACCCCACAGCAAATGCAGCAAATGCAGGCGATTCGGCAGAAGTATAGAACCCAGATAGCGCCGCGCCAGCAAACTCTACGTCAAGCTCGGCAAGAGCTAGCGACACTGATGAATAGTACAGCTTCCGCCAGCCAAATTCGCTCTAAAAATCAGCAAGTTGAAGAGTTGCAGCAGCAGCTACAAAAGTTGCGGTTTGAAAGTATGTTAGAAATGCGAGAAGTTATGACTCCAGAGCAACGCGCCAAGTTTGTCCAACTGATGCAACAGCGACGACAACAAAAGGGGCAACGGGCGGGGAAAAATAGAGGACAAGGATTTCCAGGTTCGCTGGAGCGAAATTTTTAGCGGTTGATACGCCGGAAACTACTGCCCAATTGGATGCTTAATTATATTTATCTGCATGGATTTGCCTCTAGTCCCCAGTCAACGAAGGCGATCTATCTGCGCGATCGCTTATCTTCCCTGAAAATCCCCTTGACAATCCCCGATCTCAACCAAGGCGATTTTTCCCATCTGACAATAACTCGGCAAATAAAGCAAGTCGCCGCTGAATTTCCCCCAAACCCTATGCCTGTCACTGTCATAGGCTCCAGTTTGGGGGGTTTAACCGCAGCTTGGGTGGGAGAAAAATACCCCCAGGTTCAGCGGTTAGTTTTGCTAGCTCCGGCTTTTGAGTTTCTGACTCACTGGTTGCTCCGACTGGGGGAAGAACAACTGCAACAATGGCAGACAGAGCAATATTTGCCGGTATATCACTATGGCGAGAAGCGATCGCTTCCTCTGCATTACCAGTTCGTCACCGACGCCGCCCAATATCAAGACGAACAGCTACAGCGCCCCATTCCTACTCTGCTTCTGCATGGGCGTCACGATGAAGTGATTCCGATTGCTGCTAGCCGCAACTACGCCGCCTCACGCCCTTGGGTTAAATTCATCGAACTAGAGGACGATCACAGTTTAGGAAACGTCTTACCTGAAATTTGGGAATTGATCGAAGCTTTCTGCTATTAATACCTGTTTGTTTCGCCGCCCCTTTAAGCGTTCCACTGCCATATAAAAAACTAAAACCCGCCTAAGATACCGGCGGGTTCGTGAACGAGCGATAAATGGTCAGGTTACTCAAACGAAAGAGGAAAAATTCTAGGAAAGTTGACGAAACCAAAAACTAACTCTACTAGGGTGGACTTAATTCGCAACAAACCTTTTCTAACTATCTTGCATTCCCTACGCCGATTCAGGCAATGATCTAGATCCGCAACTTAACAGTTCAAATCAAAAAGAAGCGAATGAACTTCAGCGCGATCGCTACATTTATTAGAGAAATACAACCAAGATTCGGTGTTGCGTTGGATAAGAGCGGGAGACACAGGCTCGAATCCGAAAACTTGGTGTCGAAGGTTCTTACTTCGTTGTGCCTATATTTAAATTAGCACTTGATTCTCCAACCCAACTCGTTCGTTAAATTAAATTCATATCCCTTTATGTGTCGAAATCTTTAAAAATGCTAGTTCAAAAATGAAAGATTTGCGATACACCGATAACAAAGCCCCCTCCAATATTAGGAGGGGGCTAGATTGCAAAGTTTTAGTCGTTATTGACCCGTACTGCTTGACCCACCAGTTGTCGAACTGCTTCCCGGTGTGGTGCCGGTGGTTCCGTTGGTGGTCGAACTGCCTCCCGGTGTGGTGCCGGTGGTTCCATTGGTGGTCGAACTGCTTCCCGGTGTAGTGCCGGTGGTTCCGTTGGTGGTAGCACCGCTATTCGGTGTGGTGCCGGTGGTTCCATTGGTGGTCGAACTGCTCCCCGATGTGGTGCCGGTGGTTCCATTGGTGGTAGCACCGCTATTCGGTGTGGTGCCAGTTGGATTTTGGGTGCCTGGGGTGGTGCCAGAAGTATTCGTTCGAGTTGAGTTCTGACGCACTGAAGGCGCGGTTAGAGTTGTACTAGGACTTGATTGAGTAGTCCCAGAAGTATTCGTGCGAGTTGAGTTCGACGGTTGAGAAGGCGTTACGTTAATATTTGTCTGATTTCGAGTCGGTTGTTGCCCGGAACTCGGAGGAACTGTAATGTTTACATTTGGCGCTCTTTGAGCAGGCGGTGCGTTTTGTGTCTGAGGAACCTGAATCACTGTAGGAGCCTTCTCAACTGTGGTTCTTTCGATAATTCTCTCTTGTGTAGGCTGTTGAGAAGCGCCCGATGAAGACGTATCTGGTGCAGTTGAGTTCGGTGCAACAGAAGCTGAAGGTGAAGGGGAAGGTACGGGAACCACCACAGGCGCAGGCGCAGTGTACTCTTCTACCTGCTGATTTCGTTGGTTGAGGAAGTAGAGGGCACCGAGGGTCAACCCTAGCAGAGAGGTGAGGGCAATCCCTATCAACAAGCCTCTGGCGGCATTATTATTATCGCGGATTTCTTGTCCTTCCTCGTTGACGCGGCGCTCGGAAACGCGACCGTGGACATAACCATCTCGATAGGAGGTCACTTTGCCTGGGTCTACAGTGCCATTCCCGTGAACCGTGTTAGTTGGGCCAACCGGATTATGGGGAGAAACCGGCTGATTTGGGTTCTGGGGAACTTCACGGTTATCGTTATTGCGATTTTGTAGGTTAGACATGAGTATTACTACAACTCCTGAATGGTTTAAAGGCAGAAAAGGATGTTTAAAACTGTTTATGGTCAGTAGATTTGAGCAACGCTGTCTCAACCAAGCCTAGCTAGCAAGGTTAGGAGCCTACCTCGCGCAGAGTTAGAAACATTGTTTTCAATGTCCCCTGTCCTGCTTGTTATTGAGGTGCTGGAACGAGTTCCTGAATTTCCTGAATATTTATCTACAGTTCTTTCAAAGATGGTTGTCTTTTTCTCGATGCTTTGAGAGGGACTGTCATTGGGAACAGGCACAGAGGGTAGAGAAGATTCATTTCGCTGAGCAACGAAGAACAGAGTTCCAACGAGGAAACTTACAATCGATGTGAAAGCAAGATTCATCAGCAAATTAGTCAAGGCATTGGTATTCTCATCAACGAGATAGCTCTGTTCCTGAAAACGACGTTCAGAATTGCGACCTTTAAGGTACTCATTCTGGTAGGAAACCCGTTCAGAATTGCCTCTACCCTGATAGACCGATTTAGGCCTTTGATTGTTATCGGTTCTAGGGTGGTTGTACATGAATGTCGATCGAACTCTTTGTGTCAATCAGGAAACCGAGAAGACCCTGATTTTTTTAGATTGATTGGCAACTACAAGCTAAGGAAGTTAATACTCAGCTGTCTTGTCCTTATAAGCAATACGATATCCGTTAGTCTTGCCTGAATCTCTCTATCTGAGAATGGATTGTCTCCTCCATCCAAGGATTGAGATCGAAAAATCGAAAGGAAGAAGTCCGTGAAAACAGCACGCAGTTGTTCAAAAAAGCGTAAAAAAAACCGTTTTCATCAAGAAAACGGATTTGTGTCATTTTATTTTTTTATAATTGCTATTTAATTAACGCAGCAAAACGTTCCAAGTCGCTGGACCCACTACACCGTCGGCGTCTAGCTTAAATCTTTGTTGAGCAGCTTTGACCGCAGTTTGAGTCGTTTCACCAAAGACACCATTCACCGTTCCTTTGAAAAAGCCAAGGGTTCGCAGGCGCTGTTGCAAACTGGTAACGGCTGGGCCTTGCGTTCCCAGCCTCAGAACTGGAAAATCGAGCTGTCTGGGCTGCTGCGGGTTCGTCCGTGTCTGAGAGCTAGGAGCAGCAGTTGTGGAACGGTTAGCGGTGGTTCTGGCAGCGGTTGCCGGACGGTTGGGGGTTCTGGCAGTGGTTGCCGGACTGTTGGAGGCTGGAACATTCACACTGGGACGGGAAGTTGCCGCTGGTCTGGGATTGGCAGCGGTGTTTGTCGTAGTTGGGACGGGAAAAGATGCTGCCCCGGTGGTAGAAATTGTTGACGCTGAAGGAGACGGGATAACCAGTGGCGTCGCGGCTACTGTAGATTCCGATGGTGGGGCGACTGGAAATAAACGCTTCCAGGTTTCTGCACCCACGATTCCATCCGGTGCTAAACCAGCGGCTTGCTGAAAACGGGAAACTGCGATCGCGGTATTTTCCCCGTACACGCCATTTACGTCGCCATTATAGTAACCCAATAGTTTAAGAGCTGCCTGGAGTTCCGCTACTTCAGTCCCTTGGCTACCAGGTCGTAACGTTTGCCGAGTAACGGTTGCGGATGGAAATGTTTGAGCGATTTCTTTGGCATCACTGGGGATCGCCATAAAAGGCAAAAGTAAAAAGGCAAAAGGCAAAAGAATGTTTTTTTTCATTTTTACTTTTTCCTCTTGAGTTTACAAAAAGGCAAAAGGATGTTTTTTTCATCGCTTTTTCCTCTTGACTTTACAACGCGATTGGAAAAAGCGAAAAGGTTCAAGAAAAAATCTTTCATTTTTACTTTGTCTTTTTACTTTTTTCCTTTTTTAATTTTTAATGTCTAATTTTTCGGCTGGACCAACGAGAGAGACATAAGGTTCGGTAAAATACCGGGAAGCCACTTTTTGGATCAACTCTGGGGTGACGCTGGTAACTTTTTCCTGAAACTCGGTATCAAACTCAATTCCCAGCCCCAAAATTTCGTACCAGCCGAAAACTTGAGCCAGCTGAGCATTGGTTTGTTTGCCGAGAGCGTATTGACCAAGCAGCTTGTTTTTGGCAGCTTGTAGCTCCCGATCGCTCAGTTGAGTGGTGCAAAGGCGTTCCACTTCAGTTCGCAAGCCTTCATAGGCGATCGCGGTGTTTTCCGGTGCCGTGCCCATATATACCACAAACTGAGAGGTTTCTAGCCGAGTCGGATAAAAAGCTGAGACATCGTAAGCCAATCCCCGCTTCTCGCGCAGTTCCACAAACAAACGGCTAGAAAGACCGTTGCCCAAGTAAGTATTGAGCAGTTTCAGGCAGGCGTAGTCGGTTTCTTGCACGGATGGCGCGACGTAGCCTAGCATCACGATTGATTGTTGCGTATCTTGTGGGGTAGCGCAAGAGATGGGTTCAGAGGTGATTTGGGGCAGACTGAGGGTAGGTAGAGGGGTGGTTCCACTCTGCCAATCTCCAAACACTTGATTAACCAAATCAGTGGCGTCTTGGGGAGTCAGGCGACCGGCAATACTGATAACTAGGTTATCGGGACGGAAATACGTCTGATGGTAATGCTGGAGGTCAGCGCGGCTTAAACCAGAGACGGTAGCTTCGGTGCCCAGGCTGGAGAATCCGTAGGGATGATTCTGGTACATGGCTTGCCGCAGCTGGTCGAAGGCGATGGTGAACGGCTGTTCCTGCTGGGAGCGAATATCCTGCAAAGCGAGACGCCGTTCCAGTTCCACTTCGGCTTCTGGAAAGCTAGGCGATCGCAATAATTCTCCTGCCAGTTGCAACATCTCCGGAAAATCTGCGGATACTGTTTTGAGACTCAGCAAGAAATAATCCGCAGCCGCATCAGCACCGAGACTGGCTCCCACTGACTCTACTTGCTCGGCAATTTCTAGGGAAGAAAGGCGATCGGTTCCTTTGGTGAGTACCGTGGATAGCAGGTGAGAAAGTCCCGCTTTTTCTCGTGGCTCCCACCGACCTCCAACCCGTGCAAAAATTCGACCAGCAATAATATCAGCCGCTGGATTTTCCACCGTAATTAATACGATGCCGTTGTCCAAAACACTGCGGTGGATAGTTGGGTTGGCGAGCGATCGCGTCACACTTTGAGTCATTCGTTGTAGAGTCCTTAGTCATTGATCGTCGGTGATGAGTCATCGATCGTGAGTGGTACGAACAACTTACGACTCGCTAATGACGAATGACTCATCACTCCTCTCCTCAAGCTAACAAGGTTTGAGGATTGTGACCGCATAGCGGTACGGGGAGAGATACTGCTGCGCTAGCTGCTGAAGTTCTGTGTTCTCAAAAGACTGGATTTTTTCGGGATAAGTTGTGGCGACTTCAGCCGCTGCAATGGTGTTGTAATACCCATACAAACCCGCTAGTTGGCTAGGTGCTTCTGTGGAAAAAGCATAGTCATTCGACAGCAAGCGTTTACAGCGAGAAAGTTCTCCCTCGGAAACAGGAGCGTTTTGCAACTCGGAGATCGCATCGCCAATGATTGCCTCTACTCGATCTAAATTCTCTGGCCCGAGGCAGGCACTAATCGTAAACAAACTGGAATCCCGTTGTAGGGAGAAACTACTACTAATGTTCTGGACTAATTGCTGCTGTTCTCGCAAGTTCCTGATCAGCCGGGAAGACCGCCCTTCTGCCAACAGTACCGAGATCAAGTCTAAGCCGTAGGCATTTCGCAACTGCTCTACACCCGGCCCCACCCATGCCATCATCAGACGAGCTTGTTCTAGCCTAGGTAAGTGGATTTCCTGACGCCGAATTTCTATCATTGGAGGTTCGGCTTCGGCTTCAGCCAGGGGACAATACAGGGGCGGAGCGAAGTGCTGGAACGAGCGATTTACCAGTTCTAGTGCGGGTTCTTTCTCAACTCCCCCCACAATGACTACCGTCATATTTTCCGGCTGGTAGTGGGAGCGATGGAAGCGACGCATCTCGTCGGGCGATCGCTCCATCAGATGCGCTTCTGTTCCTAAGATGGGACGCCCGTAAGGATGGCGTTGGTAAATACTTTCTGTCAGCGCTTGGAATCCAATAAAATCAGGATCGTCATAACTCTGGCGAATTTCCTCCAAAACTACATCGCGTTCCCGGATAAATTCTTCTTCTGGGATCGCCGCGTTTAAGAGAATATCTGCCAGAGCCGGCAAGGTATTTTCTAAATACTGAGCGGCTGTAACAATAAAGAAATGGGCGTAGTCGTGGCTGGTCGCCGCGTTCGTCATGCCGCCGGTATTTTCAATTACTTGGTCAAATACACCGGGCGGCAGTCGGTCGGTGCCTTTGAAAATCATGTGTTCCAGAAAGTGAGCCATTCCCGACCACTCTTCTGTCTCAGCGATCGCTCCCGCCCTCACCCAAACATCCACTACAACCACTGGTGTCGCTGGGATGTGTTGATAAATCACTGTTAAGCCGTTGTCCAGCTTGAATACCTCAGCTGGAAATTTTGAAGTAGTATTTAGGAGTTGCAACAAACTTTTTATTTTCTAACTCTAGTTAGATGCGAATTCAATTATCCTAGCGCCTAACGCCAAAAAATTATCATTTGTCGATCCAAAGTTTGCAGCTATGGATCAATTATTTAAGAAATACAATCAAAATTTAAAACTTTCAGCCAAGTAAGATACAAAAATCCCCTTATCTCTTGGACAAGGGGATTTTAATTCTATTAGGTTCACCGCAACGCCGTTTTACCTCAGTTTATGACCTGGATAAACCAGGTGGGCACCGAATGTCTGACTTAAAGTTTCCGGGTACTTGCCCGGTCTACTGCTGTCAGAGCTTTTTGGTTCCCGTTAGAACAAGGCAAGATCAAAAAACGTTATTGGCAGTCACCAACGCCGCAGCTTAACCTAAAAATTATTATAGCAAAGGAGCTGAGGAGTCGGGGAGCGGAAGAATCTCATTCAGTTCCTCAGCTCTCAATCCTCTTTTTAGTACCAGATAGATTCAATCGTTTGAGCGATCGCTTCTGCCTCAGAACGGTCGGCTGTTTCTAGCAAAACGGTGACGTGACCGAGTTTTCGACCGGGACGAGATTCAGTTTTGCCATACCAGTGGACGTGAGTGTGAGGCAACTGAGTTAGCTGTTGCCGTTTGGCAAGATAATCGCTCTGGGAATGCTCGTAACCGAGTAAATTTACCATGACCGCACCCGCACTTTTGAGGGCAGGATTACCTAAGGGTAGACCGCTGACGGCTCTGAGTTGCTGTTCAAATTGGGAAGTTTCGCAGGCATCCAGGGTGAAGTGCCCGGAGTTGTGAGTGCGGGGAGCAATTTCATTGACCAACACTTTTCCGGCTGGGGTTAAAAATAGCTCAATGCCAAAGACGCCAACCGCTTGCAGGCTATCGAGAAGCGTATGTGCGATCGCTTTCACCTCTTGTTCCACCGTTGGCGTAATTGCCGCAGGCACCAAGACGCGCCGACACACTTGATCGACCTGCTGAGTTTCTACGACTGGGTAAGTCACCACCTCACCAGCAGCAGAACGAGCGGCAATAATCGCTAATTCTCGCTCAAAAGGGACAAATTCTTCTAACAACACTGGCGCATATTTCAGTCGCTGCCAAGTTGACTCTAGGGCGTGACTATCTTTAATAATGAAGGTGCCTTGACCATCGTAGCCGCCGCGTCGGGCTTTTAGAACGACGGGAAAATCCAGGTCTTTAAGGTTCAAGGGGTGAGTGAATGATTTGGGAAGATTGACTTCCTGATTCTCGGCGTCTCCCTCCAGCGTCGTAAAACTGGGAGTTGGCAAGCCGATATCTTCTAAATAGCAGCGCTGATCGTATTTATCTAACAGCGGCGCTAATACTTCCAGCTTAGGGCGAAAGCAGACGCCTTTCTGGACAAGAGAATCTAAAGCGTTCAGGTTAATAAATTCGTTTTCAAAAGTAATGACATCGCAGCGAGACGCTAACTCGGCTGTAGCGGCAGCATCATCAATAGGGGCAAAAACAGTGGAAGATGCGATCGCCACCGCTGGATCTCTCTGATTGGGCGTCTGCACCACCAATTCAATCCCCAACGCCTCCGCTGCACCTGCCATCATCCAGGCTAGCTGTCCGCCCCCAATTACTCCTACACGCTTCATCGACACCCCAAAGACTCACGAGTTGCGATACCAGTTTTAGAATTTACACCAGATGCTTTAATACAGAGTTCTTTTTTTTGCGCCCCATCTAAAATTGCATCGGTGAAGTCGGCACCAGCGATATTGACACCGTCAAATATAGTACGCAACAGGATACTTTCGACCAAAACGGCATCGCTTAAATCCGCGCCGTTGAGTTTTACCTGATCGACCATTGCATTGGTTAAATCTGCCCCGTGTAAATTAGCATTCGTCATCACCGATGCACTAAAAATCGCTCCTTTTAAGTCCGCCCCCTCAAAGTTAGCGAGTTCCATATTGGCATTGGAAAACTCAGCCACTTGCAAAATTTGACCGGAGAAATCTTTGGCTTTCAGTTCGGCATTGCTATAGGACAAGGGAGGCGGGTAGTATCCTGCTTGGGCTGGGAATGCCCAGATAACGAGAACGATTGTTAGTAGGAACGCAGCGAGTTGCCGAAAGATCATAGAAAAGCGTTTCAAAACACGCTATAGAGTTGGCTATCTTTCAGGTTAGTGTATTCTGGAATCCTTCTAGATGCGAACTAGACCCTTAAAATTGTGAGTGAGCGAGGTTTAAGGAAAGCTTATGCCATACTTTTTGGTGACTTGGCTGCTTACAGCGATCGCGCTAATGATTACTGCATACATTGTCCCCGGCTTTACAGTCACAAATTTTCTGGCTGCGCTGGTTGCTGCGATTGTTTTGGGCTTAGTGAATGCAATTGTCAAACCCCTTTTGGTAATTTTGACATTGCCGCTGACGCTCGTGACCCTAGGGTTGTTTCTGTTTGTGATTAACGCCATCACAATTTTGATTGCTGGAGCGATTACTCCCGGTTTTAGTATCGCTGGTTTTGGGCAGGCTTTGATAGGTTCAATCGTTCTGAGTCTAGTGGCTAGTGGGCTAAACTTTTTGTTCAACAGAGAAGCCGAATAAATTAATGGATTTTGGCGTCAAAACCAGCATCAAAACCTAAGTAGCCGCGTGGGGTAATCATCCAATCAGCGTGGGTGCGAGTGCTGCTATTGCCAATGAGTACCGTTGTCAGCATATCAATCGGAGTATCGAGTAATTTCTCAAGTGTAATCAGCGTAATTTGTTCGTCTTCTCGATAAGCTGATTTCACGATCGCTACCGGCGTTTGGCGATCGCGATATTGCAGAAAGATAGTTTGGGCGATCGCGATCTGTTGAGTTCGAGTTTGCGATCGCGGATTATAAAGTGCGGTGACAAAATCTGCTTGCGCGGCAGCTGTCAGGCGCTTTTCAATCACCTCCCAGGGAGTCAGCAAGTCGCTCAAACTAATCGCGCAGAAGTCGTGCATCAAAGGCGCACCCACTCGCGAGGCGGCAGCTTGTAGGGCGGTAATTCCCGGAAACACCTGCACTCCTGGCGTTTTGCCATCCCAGCCTTTGACTTGGAGTTCTTCCATGACTAACCCAGCCATGCCGTAGATGCCGCAATCTCCAGAAGAAACAACCGCTACGGTTAATCCCCAATTCGCTAATTCTATTGCTCGTTCTGCCCGTTGCCGTTCCTGGGTAATCGGTAACGCTTCTACAATCTGTCCTGGGTGCAGCAAAGGAGAAATCAGATCGATATAGAGAGAGTAACCAATGATGGCGTCAGCGCAGGATACGGCGGTTTGAGCCGCTGGAGTCATTTGGTCTAATTTCCCAGGTCCCGTACCTACTAGCAATAAACAGCCTGTGCGACCCGTATATTCTCGTTCGGATTGTGCGATCGCTACCGTCACCGCCCCTGGTTGCCCTTCTAATTTAAAAACTTGTTTTGCCACTTTCAGCGGCGCAATGTCTTCCGCCCCGACAGATGCTGCATGAATCGCTGCGGCTTCTGCGACGCTGGGCGTTCCGACTTCTGCTTCCACAACCGCTGAGGGAGTGGGAACGCTAACGGAACGCAGAATATCAGCCGGGAACGTTCGCAAAGGCAAGTGGCGATCGCGACATAATTCCACTAGCCCAACTTCATCGGCTTTAATGTCGATGGTGGCAATCCCGGCGATCGCTTCTTGGGCTAAGTGATTTTTCTCAAACACCTGCCCAATCGCTGTTTCTATCAATGCTTTCGAGGTTCCTCGTTCGCAGCCGATTCCCACCCACAAGACTCTAGGATGCCACTGGACTGTTGGCAGCCTTGATTCTGAGGAAAATCGTTGCTGGGTGGGGCTAATCCAAATCCTCGCCTGGGATGATTTTGAACGATCGGGTTCCTGGTTAGATTGAACCATCTCTGATTGGCTAGCGAGATATTCTGGAACCCTAAAATCAAATGGATGTTTCTCAGGAAGATGACTTTGCCATAAAGTAGAACCCGCTTCCTGAATGACTTGTACTCGTTCCCCTCTCGCCACTGCTGCACTAACGCCCGTCCAGTCTCCCTCGCCTCGATTCCAGCCAAAAGGAACGCCCAGCATATCCACTGCGGGTAGTCCTAAACCAGCGGAGGCACCCGTCAAGACTGGTGTTGCCCCAATCGTAAGGGCGATCGCTTGTGCCAACCGATCCGCCCCTCCCTGATGACCGCTACATAGACTAATAACAAACTGACTATTTTCATCTACCACGACCACTGCTGGATCGCTGGATTTATCTTGCAATAAGGGTGCAATCAAACGCACCACGGCTCCAGATGCCAAGCAGAAAACAAAGCCCCGATGTGTATTCC
Source organism: Trichocoleus sp. DQ-A2 (assembly GCF_039961915.1). NCBI lineage: Bacteria > Bacillati > Cyanobacteriota > Cyanophyceae > Leptolyngbyales > Trichocoleusaceae > Trichocoleus > Trichocoleus sp. DQ-A2. Next base: position 143,659 of record NZ_JAMPKD010000012.1, on the reverse strand, counting down.
ACAAGGTCGCTAGGTGGTCTTTGAGGGAACCGCGATAAACTTTGGCTGATGCGATCGCCCTTGTCTCTACAACATCGCTTAGAGACTCTGGAACCCAAAGAGTAGCACCCGTAGATTGACAAAGCGGCTGTAGTTTTTGGGCACCCGTGGGAGTAGTCGCGATCGCGGCTAGTGGCTGAAAATCACCTAACAGTAATACCATCGATTGTCTTGAGTTGTTTTGTGACGATTATTTTGCGCGATCGCAAAGCGTATGTCCAAAGGGCTATGGCACTACTCGCTCTCCGGATTTTACTCTTCTTCGAGGGTTTCTGAGTCGTACTCTTCGTCTAGCTCCTCGACATCTTCATCGTATTCCTCTACAGCTTCTTCGTCTTCGCCGTATTCCTCGTCTTCGTATTCTTCGTCTTCGTCTTCGGCGACGGCTTCTATATCCTCTTCATCTTCGACGTATTCTTCGTCTTCCTCTACAGCTTCTTCATCTTCGTCGTATTCCTCGCCTTCAGATTCTTCGTCTTCGTCTTCGGCGACGGCTTCTATATCCTCTTCGTCTTCGACGTATTCTTCATCTTCGGCGACGGCTTCTTCGTATTCTTCATCCTCGACGTATTCTTCGTCTTCGGCGACAGCTTCTATGTCTTCTTCGTCTTCGACGTATTCTTCATCTTCCTCTTCGACATATTCTTCGTCTTCGGCGACGGCTTCTTCGTACTCTTCCTCGTCACTGCCGATGTCGGCGTCTGAAATATCGAGAGCATCGCCAATCAGCGGGATAATGTCATCCAAAAAGGAGGCGTCATCATCACTCCAAACGCCTCGGCTATAGTCGAGGTCGGTGACGCTGCGAATCGTCCAGCAGTCATCACAATATTCGGGATTGGTCATGTAGTCGTAGGGAATGTAACAGTATCCCTTGTCTCCCCAGTGTGCGCCCCAAGAATTGCGAACCACAAATACCCGATCTTTGTCCGAGTAGCCGACGCACAACATCGCGTGACCGCCTTGAGACTCCTCTCGCTCCGGGTTGGGCATGGGAATCCCCTTATTTCCCTCCCTCATGAACGAATCGAAAAGCTGTAACCCAAAGGCAAACGGATAGCCCTCGGCTAGACAATGCTTCATGGCGTACAAATCCACGTCAATTCGCTCAGCATCGTCGATCAAGAACTGGGTTGCTTCCTCATAAGCTTGGTCGTGGGGACGGTGAAACAATCGCTCTGGGTGATAGGGCCAGGTTAACTCAGAACAAGCGCCCATCTTTCGCAATACCTGGATGCAATTGCGAAGTGTTGCTCCGGCGTCTTCTTCGATTTCTCCGGCGAGCGATCGCGCATTGTAATAAATAAACAACCGGCTTACATCCCCGGCGGTACCGAGTTGGCGCATTGCCAGGTACTCGTAAGCTCCCGCCATCGCATTCCCCGTGCAACTTCCCACGTCCCCCTGATCTTCTACCGGAGTCAGGTAGTGACGCAAATCGACTCTTGGCGGCAGCTTTTCGGCTTGAAATCGATGAGCCTCGTATTTCTTATCGTTCGCATCCTTTGTGTCGGGTCGATAGCCGCCTAATTTCAACTTTTTGCCGGTCGAATGCTGGACGTAAGCAAGTTTGGGCGAATAGCGAAGATTCGACATAAAACAACCTCTTGGGTCAGCTATCGTTTTATCTGCTCATCTATCTAGGGATAGATTTATGCGCTCATTCTAACTGTCCGCCTGATGAGCGTCCAGGGATGGGAAGCGCCAGTGGATGCGATCGCTCGAAAGCCGAAATACACGCTACATTTTGCCCAAATACCAGAAACCCGGCTTCTTCAAGAAGCCGGGTTTTCCTAAGATAAGGACTTTTTACGTTTTTTAGGCGATGAGGAGTCCTGCTTATCCCTTGTCTTAACCTTGACGCCAGGATGTTAAATCTTGGCGCTGGAATCAAGCTGAGGTTGAATTTGACTAACCGAGTCAGCCGCAGGAAGCATAGATTCTAAGGGAGCAAGGTCTTGCGTCGCTACTGTGTTATGCACCGATGCTTGCAGCATTGGCGTGCGGATAATTGAATTATTCGCCAGGGTAAACAACGGGTTAGACAAAATCCCTGCCAAGGATGTCACCACTAACGACACCACTAAAGTCACTTGCAAAGGACGCATTCCCGATATATTCCAGCGAATTTCTGGATAATTCTTCACGGCGTCAGACATTTCTTGGGGTTCTTTTACCACCATCATCTTGACGACACGGATGTAGTAGTAAATCGAGACGACGCTCGTGAGCAACCCTAGTAAGACTAAGCCGTAAACACCCGCCTGCCAACCTGCCCAGAACAGGTAGATTTTTCCGAAGAAGCCAGCCAAGGGCGGAATCCCTCCCAAGGACAGCAGACAAATACTCAAGCACAAGGTCAGAAGCGGGTCTTTTTGATACAGCCCCGCGTATTCGCTAATTTGATCCGTACCCGTTCGCAGGGTGAACAGAATCACGCAGGCGAAGCCTCCCAAGTTCATGAACAGGTAAACCAGCATATAAAACACCATGCTGGCATAACCTTCTTCGGTGCCGGTAATCAAACCGATCATGACGAATCCAGCTTGGGCAATGGAAGAGTAAGCCAGCAGACGTTTCATGCTGGTTTGGGTAAGAGCAACGACGTTACCCAGTATCATGCTCAAGACTGCAAGGGCGGTGAAGACAAAATGCCACTCTTGAGTGACGAGGGGGAAAGCTGTCACCATTAGGCGGATGGCGAGGGCAAATCCAGCGGCTTTTGAACCGACGGAGAGGAAGGCTACAACAGGTGTTGGCGAACCTTCGTAAACGTCGGGTGTCCATTGGTGGAAGGGAACGGCGGCAATTTTGAAGCCAATCCCGGCGATCGCAAAGACTAATGCAATCAGCAGTCCTAAGGATAAGTCAGCGTTCGCGCTGGAAATGCCAGTAGCGATCGCGCTCAACTTCGTTTCTCCTCCCGATAGTCCGTACAGCAGCGAGACACCGTAGAGGAAAATTGCTGTACTCGAAGCGCCAATCAGCAGGTATTTTAACGCTGCTTCATTGGAACGGGGGTCGCGCTTCATGTATCCCGTCATCAGGTAGGACGAGATACTGAGGGTTTCTAAGGCGACAAAAATCGTCACCAACTCATCTGCACCACACAGAATCATTCCCCCAATGGTGGCGCTGAGCATAATCCCAATAAATTCTGCCAGGGAGGTGCCGCTTTGCTCTACGTAGCGGATCGACATCAAAATGGTGACGGCGGTAGACAAGGCAACGATGCCGCGAAAGACGACGCTCATGGCATCGCCGTTGAAGCTACCCAAGAAGCCGATGGTGTTCGTGTTCCCCCATTGATAGTACAAGGCGACGATAGAGGCGAGTAGACCCGCGATCGCGATATAGGGGGTGAAGCGCGAGGACGACCGTCCGATAATCAAGTCAACGACGAGAACTGCCAAAAGGGTGACAATTAAAATCCCCTCAGGCCAGATTGTCCCAACATTCAACTGGGCTGCAAGTTCAGCAAAACTCATGAGATATATAGTTTTGGGTATTTAGGCAGAGAGACTGAGACTCTTAATATTATTTAATTTTATGGCGTTCGGGGTTGCTTGGATTATTGATGAGGGCGATCGCTTTTGGCGTCATGAACCCCAAAGACGCTAAGAACAAGGAAAAAAGGCAGGAAAGAGGCGAACTGACTTGTCAGCGCAACGCGCGATCGCGCTGTCGCTAAAATCTCAGTATGGCGATCGCGTGTCTTCGATTCTGTAACGATGACGCCATTGATTTTTTCGAGATTCTGCAAGGGCAAAAACCGATGGTACAGTCTTCTTGGGCTACTGTAACTGATGAAGAATTGATGCTCATCAGTTCTAAAAATCCAGATTTACAATTTGAGCGGAACGCTGACGGGTCATTGGTAATTATGCCGCCAACTGGAGGAATTTCTGGGAATCGAGAACTCAAAGCAGGAGCCTATCTGCTGAATTGGGTGGAAACTCACGATTTAGGAGATGTTTTTGGTCCCAGTACGGGGTTCAAGTTAGCAAATACAGCGATTAAATCGCCGGATGCTGCTTTTGTTGCTAAAGGACGCTTGGCAGAAGATTGGGATCGGCAAGAAGATAGGTTTTTAAATTTGGCTCCCGATTTTGTTATCGAAATTCGTTCTAAATCTGATAGTTTAGAAACGCTCCAGGCAAAGATGCGCGAGTATATCGATAACGGAGTACGTTTGGGATGGTTGTTTGACCGTCAAAATCAGCAAGCTTGGGTGTATCGTCCAGATGGCTCAGTTACCCAATATCCCGCTACAGCGGTTTTGAGTGGTGAGGATGTGGTGCCTGGATTTACGTTACCTGTGCGGAGTTTGCTGTAAGCGCGATCGCGTTTAGAGACATGAACCCCCAAGAAGCAAAACCCACATTTTGTAGAGAAGCGATTTCTCGCATCTGGAGAGGGTTTTAGGTTTGTACAGAAAATTCTTCAGGCTCGATTCCCCAATTCACCCAGCGAATTGCTTCACGCGCCGATTTCATATTAGGCGGAACGCGCAAGGCGTGAATGTGTCCGGTACTGGGGCAAGTCATTTTTAATAAATATATTGGCTCTACATCGAGCTTATTATCTATTTTTAATAAGGTATATTCTTGCCAAGAATCTAATTTAGTTGCTTGTAATTCTTGGCAGATTCGACTATAGCCAATTCCCTGAATTAATACTTGCCTCAGCTCAGCGTTGTCTTCTTCTAAAAGCCATTGCGCCTGCAACTGACTTGGGTGCAGTTTGCCGTATTCTTCTGGTAATGTTGCGCCGTGATAGGAGTAAAAATTATATCCATCAGCAAATTGGATTGCCGGTTCTCCTTCGGCATGGAGGCGATTTTGGCTATCGAAAGAGATTTTTATCGGGCGTTCGCTGACTATATTTTGTGTATCAAAGTAGCGCCAAGTCCATCCTGCAAACTGCTGTAACTGCCAATAGGCTTGTCTTTGGGTGTCTCGATCAATGCCATTCAAGGCAGCAATAGACTTAACCGTTTCCCTCGCTGATTCAAATTGAGAAGTTACAACTAAAATATCAATCTTTTCTGTAATTGGGCAGGTTTTCTGTAACAAGTTAACCGGATAATTCAAGAAATTAAGTTGGAGTAAAGTATATTCCTCCCAAGAATCTAATTCTGTAGCTCGTAAGTCTTGTAAAAATCCACTAGCGTCCTTGATTATTACTTCCTTTGATTCCGAATAAGTCTCTTCTAAAAAGGATTCGGTTCTCATAGAGAATTGGATGGGACCTTCCACGCGATCGCGTCCGTTGGATTTAGCCTTATCTGTCTCAATATCCGTTGCTTTAATTAATTCCTGCCAGTTTAATTCAGGCTCTGGAAAGCAAACTGCTACTCCCGCAGAGACAGTGCAACGATGAATGTAGTAATTCGGGTCTACGTATAGTAGCTTAGCTCCTTCCCTAAGTTGCTCGGCTAGTCGCCTACAATCTTCTAGGGAAGTTTCTGGCAAAATTACTGCAAATTCATCACCTCCTTTGCGGCAGGCTATCGCTGAGTTAGGAATATTTCTTTGTAAGAAGCTCCCCAATTCTTGCAGGAAGAAATTGCCTATTGAGAAACCAACCAAATTGTTGTACCTTTGAAACCAATCGATATTTAGCAGAATTAGACCTAATAATTGCTGACTTCTTTCTCGACACCCCTGCCATTGCAAGAATGCAAACATATAACGCTGATTAAATAAACCTGTGAGCGGGTCACGAAATATTTGGTTAAATTGCAAATCATCAATCAGGAGCTGGTTCATTTATTCGGTGTACGCTGCTTTTACCACTTCTGCGGCTTTTTGACGGTCGATTGGTTCGGTGGAAAGCGCGATCGCGCTTTCCACGTCTCCCGATAAACTGGAATCAGGGCTTCTTGTGACGTAAGTTTATCAATCTTAATCTGCGACATATCGCCATCCTTGAGGCTCGTATTCGCGCTGAATTCGCACCATCCATCTGCCTTGGGGAATAGAAATCGCCTTATGCTCCTCGTGGGTTAAAGTTGCCGTCTCTGAGAAGACGTGCAGATAAAGCGTGCCATCTTTCTCATATAGTTCCGCTTGTCCGTCGCTGATGCGGTGCTTGTGTCCCGTCACCTCGCCTTCGGCTAAAGTCAGATGAGGTAGCGGTGGGGTTTCCCTGCCCTTAGTTGCTTCGATTTGCCTCAGGGGAAGTAAAATCACATCGCCTTGTCGAATGGGTTGCATCGGTTCTCCTCCAAATGCTGCTAAGCTGTTTCAGCCTGATGTTGGCATCCATTCTGGCACAACTCGAATACTTAGGGAGGTCGCCATTGCAATCCTCCATAAGTTAAACATTGAGATAGCTTTAAATTAAGTCTGGCGCGAACAACTCTCTTGCGAGCGGCTCTAAAAAAGCGAGTTATCTTTGGGAGAGCGAATCGTCCCTAAATGGGATTGACCGCCATTCTTGGAACCGGCTCTCGTCAAGCTTGGTACGCCAGAATCGAGACTTCACTCGTCGGTTTTCCGCATAAAATCCTCTCAATCGCTCTTGACATCTGACATAAAGTATTTAAATTAACTGTTCAGCCCAGCTGCTATTTCTCCAAGCTCCCATGTCAACCCTCGTTATCGTCGAATCTCCCACCAAAGCACGCACCATCAGTAAATTCTTGCCTTCCAGCTACCGGGTCGAGGCGTCGATGGGTCATGTACGCGACCTGCCCCAATCCAGCAAAGAAATTCCCGAAGCCTACAAAGGGGAAAAATGGGCGCAGCTGGGAGTAAATGTGGATGCGGACTTTGAACCCTTGTATGTCGTCCCCAACGACAAAAAGAAGATTGTCACCGCCCTGAAAAATGCCCTGAAAGAGGCAGATGAATTGGTGTTGGCAACTGACGAAGACCGAGAAGGCGAAAGCATTAGCTGGCATCTGCTCCAGCTATTGAAGCCAAAGGTTCCCATCAAGCGAATGGTGTTCCACGAAATCACCAAAGAAGCCATCCGCGACGCTCTCAAGAACTGCCGTAATATTGATGAGCAGGTGGTTCGCGCTCAGGAGACGCGGCGGATATTAGACCGGCTGGTGGGATATACGCTGTCGCCGCTGTTGTGGAAGAAAATTTCCTATGGCTTATCGGCGGGACGGGTGCAGTCGGTAGCAGTGCGGCTGTTGGTAAATCGAGAGCGTCAACGTCGAGCCTTCCGCCAAGGCAGTTACTGGGATCTCAAGGCAAGTTTAAATAAAGACAAGACACCCTTTGAAGCGCGACTTGTCGCTCTCAAGGGGACGAGAATTGCCACTGGCAGCGATTTTGATGAAGCCACGGGACAAATTATTGCCGGACGGAATGTGATTCTGCTCTCGGAAGCGGAAGCGAGAAGTTTAGAGGCGCGACTGGCAGATAAAACCTGGACGGTGGCTGACTTAGAAGAGCGTCCGGTTACTCGCAAACCTTTACCGCCGTTTACCACCTCGACGCTCCAACAGGAGGCGAACCGGAAACTACATTTATCTGCCCGCGACACGATGCGAACTGCCCAGAGTTTGTACGAGCAGGGGTATATTACCTATATGCGGACAGATTCAGTGCATTTGTCGCAACAAGCGATCGCTGCGGCTCGCAGTTGTGTCGAGCAAATGTACGGCAAGCAATACCTCAGCCCCGAACCCCGCCAATACACGACGAAAAGCAAGGGCGCTCAAGAAGCTCACGAAGCCATTCGCCCCGCCGGTAGCAGCTTCCGCACTCCCCAGGAAACCGGCTTAAGCGGTCGGGAATTCGCTCTATATGACCTGATTTGGAAGCGCACTGTCGCCACCCAAATGGCAGAATCTCGCCAAACTCAAATTACCGTGCAGTTGCAAGTCGAAGATGCCGGTTTTCGGGCTAGCGGCAAACGGATTGACTTTCACGGCTTCTTACGCGCCTACGTGGAAGGATCGGACGATCCTCATGCAGCACTAGAAGACATGGAAGTTATCTTACCAACTCTCAAAAAAGGCGATCGCCCGACCTGCAAAAAGCTAGAATCCATCGGTCACGAAACTCAGCCACCAGCAAGATACACGGAAGCTTCCCTCGTTAAGACCCTGGAAAGCGAAGGCATCGGGCGTCCCAGCACCTACGCTAGCATCATCGGCACGATTATCGAGAAAGGCTATGCCCAAATGAATGGCAACGCCCTCGTTCCTACCTTCACCGCCTTTGCCGTTACCAGTCTGCTAGAACAACACTTTCCCGATTTGGTCGATCCCAGCTTCACCTCCAAGATGGAGCAAACCCTAGATGAAATTTCCACTGGGGAAGCCAAATGGCTGCCATACCTGAAAAAGTTCTATCTCGGAGAAATGGGTCTGGCAACCCAAGTCAAGGAAAGGGAAAAGGGGATTGATGCCGCATCTGCCCGTACTATCGAATTGGACGATCTCGGTGGGGCGAAAGTCCGGATTGGTCAATATGGGCCGTACATTGAAGCTGAAAATGACTCTGGGCCAGTAAAAGCCTCGTTGCCTAAGGATCTGACCCCCTCAGACATCCACGCTGAGCTAATTGAGACGCTGCTACAGCAGAAAACAGAAGGCCCCGATAAAGTCGGCTTGCATCCGGAAACCGGCGAACCGATTTACGTGCTGATTGGCACTTACGGCCCCTACGTCCAACTGGGTGATGCCACTGAGGAGAACAAAAAACCCAAACGCGCCTCTCTTCCTAAGGGGGTCACGATTGAGGACGTCACGCTGGATATGGCAGTTGGCTTGCTATCTCTGCCGCGGACTTTGGGCATTCACCCAGAAACTAACGGCAAAGTCCAGGCAGGATTGGGACGCTTTGGCCCTTACGTCGTCCACGACCAAGGCAAGGAAGGCAAAGAATATCGCTCCCTGAAAGCCAGTGACGATGTATTGACAATTGACATCGAACGTGCGATAGAGCTGCTAGCTGAACCGAAAAAGGGACGCGGCGCGACTCGCAGCAAGTCTAAGGCACCGTTACGAGAACTGGGGACTCACCCGACTGATGGGGAACCCGTGAATATCTACGATGGCCCTTATGGCCCTTACATCAAGCATGGGAAGACGAATGCTTCTGTGCCAGAAGGGGAATCTGTGGAAGGGTTGACGATGGAAAAAGCGCTGGAAGCATTGGCAGCGAAGGCAGGTTCCACAACAAAATCTAGTCGCAAATCCACTAAGAGTGGAACATCTGCCAAAAAGACCACCACTGGAAAGACAACCGCTAAAAAAACGACAGCAACCACTAGCACTAAGAAAAAATCTTAGTTTCTTGCCGGTGGTAGGAAGCGATCGCTCTTTTGAGAACATGAAAGCGATCGCTTCCTTCACCTCTCGGACACTTCTCTACGATGAGCTACTGTCAGGATGTATAAGGTGAAAGTTTCATCCTCAATGCTATATATCATCCGCTAATCCCCAACGCGCCACCAAGGAATGTGTTTCTTAGGAGTAAAAGCCTTCCGCCCTCTGCCTTCTTTAACTCAAGCGCTGGCGAAGCCACAACGCAAACAGAGGTAGAGCCAGTCGGTAGCCTTGTTATTGTATCCACCAACCCGAAACTGCGATCACTTCCCTTCAAAAAGTGTTAGACAAAATGCGATCGCTCTTATCGTTGCCTAAGAGAGGAGATGCGATCGCACATTGGGCGAATGTGAGGAACTTGACAACATTGGATGTTCAGATGGATAGCCCCATCTTACAAAGAAGATAGCAACTTATGAGTGATTATGTATTCACTGGGAGATTAGTACCAGACCTTTGTGACATTAACCTTGCTGTTCCTGTACCATTACAAATGCACGCTGTAGATGCTGGGTCATTATTTCAATTTGCAACTCTCAAGTATCAGCCACAATTAAGAATTTAAGTGGAAATTTCGACTTACTGTCCTTAAGAAACTATGTAAGAGACGCAATCAGGACTTTTGTAGATACGCTCAACTACATTCACGGGTATGGATACGATATTGAGATAATAACAGTTGTAGAACTCAATACTGGCCAATCGGTAGTATTTGGTGTTGGGATACGTGAACTCTTTGAAGTTCAAAGTGAACGTCCTTTGGCATTTGAGAAAGTGTGGTTGTTAGCACGCGATTCACAACCACTCCGCCGCGCTCTTGCAAACCTGAGAGAAGCTATTAGGGAACCGAATGATACGGGATTCTTTTGTTTTCGGGCAATTGAGAGCATTAGACAGCACTTTTACGAACCGCAAGATCGCGATACAGATAAACCAAGTTGGGAGCGATTGAGGAATTCACTGCGTATAGATAGAAGTTGGATCGATGCTTTGACTAAATCTTATGAAGCTGGGAATCAACGTCACGGAAAATCTCCTTACATGTCTGGAGAAAACCGTGTATCAGCCATGCTGCATACATGGAAAGTAGTAGATAGGTTTTGCCTCTATCTCGACAATGGCGCTGTTCAGTTGGCTGAAGAAATTGAAGAACTGAGGCTGAACTGATTCAGCAAAGGATTCTACAATCTCAAGACTTACAAACTTCATTCCACGCCTGTTCTGGCACAAATTCAAATTACGCAAGACAAACAACATTAGCACCAATGCAGAACAGCCATACCATAAACCTCAAACAGAGCAGCAAGAGAGCCACTGTTATCGCCTACCCTCTTTCCACTCTTCCCCACCTGGTAGCCGAACTAAATTCTCATCAATGATTGCTGGTAACATCTTTTTGAGATTGAAAGGGTTGAGGAATGGCAAAAATCCCCACAGCACCACCTGTAATCTCCAAGTTTAAAGCCAAAACTCGTAGAATTTCGACAAAGGCGATTGTGGCAATTGCTAAGAAAATTCCCCGCAATCAGAGAACTGGGATTCCCAGTGCGATCGCGAGGACTCCAGAGACTAAAGCTGCCACCAGCATTTCTAACAATAAAAATGGGACGGCGAATAAATTGCCGCTGAACTTAAACACCTGAATTGATAGAATTGCTGCTATATAACCCCCCAAAGCATAGAATCCCGGAGTCGCGAGAGATAGTTGACCCCCCATCAGCGGCAAGTAAACCGAAAGTCATAGAATTGCTCCTAAAATCATCGAAACGATTAAGAAGCCATAGTTATTAATAAAATCTGACATTTACTATTTCCTCATTCCCCCATTTTCCCAGCTTCTCTGCTTTTTTGTCGCACGGGAATTTCAATGATAAACTGCGCTCCTTCTCCGGGAGCAGAAATACATTTTAATTGACCGTTATGTTTTTCTACCACAAGCTGATAGCTAATAGATAATCCTAATCCCGTGCCTTTTCCTACTGGTTTCGTGGTAAAAAACGGGTCAAATATCCGCTGTTGTATTTCTTGGTTCATCCCTGATCCATTATCGGCGATCGCTACCACTACCCAATCTGATTCATTAATGGAAGTGCGAATAAAAATCTGTTTTTTTTCATTACCTGTTGCTTCTGATAAAGCATCAATACTATTATTGATAATATTCATAAACGCTTGATTCAACTGCCCAGCATAACACTCAATCTTGGGTAAGTTTCCATAAGCTTTAATAATTTCAATACTGGGAGAATCTCTCTCCCCATTCAATCGATGTTTTAAAATTAATAAAGTGCTATCAATACCTTCGTGAATATCAACTTTTTTAAGTTCTGACTCGTCGTGACGGGCAAAGTTCCGCAAACTAAGGACAATCTGACGGATGCGTTCGCTGCCAACTTTCATAGAAGCGAGCATCTTGGGTAAATCATCAGCCAGAAATTCCCACTCCATCTCTTCAGTCTGTTCGACAATTTCACGAACGGGATTCGGATAGTGTTGCTGATAGAGATGAACCAGGCTGAGTAAGTCTTGGGTGTAGTCATTGACATAAAGAAGATTGCCGTGAATGAAATTAACAGGATTGTTGATTTCATGAGCAACCCCCGCAACCAGTTGACCTAAGCTAGACATTTTCTCGGCGTGAATCAGTTGTGCTTGGGTTTGTTTTAGCTTGTCTAAAGCTTGTTTTAGTTCTTCATTTTGGCGCAGTGTTTCTGTATTCTTCTGAACTTCTTCAGCCATTCGATCGAAAGCGATTGAAATCTGACTCAGTTCATCAGAGCCTTTTAAATTAGCACGGACTTCTAAATTTCCTTGCGCTAAGCTGTTACTAGCTGCAACCAGTTTGCCTACTCGCAAGTTCAAGGTTTTGTAAAAGAAGAACCAGAGAATGCTACAAAGCACGGCAAGAGCAACACTGTAGGTTAGCGATCGCTCTAAAGCATCGTTGTATGCCTGAGCTTTTAGCGACGAAAGGTCATACTCCAACAACAACACAGCTACCCTCGACGGTAGGATTTCTCCAGGCGAAGCTCCCAAAAGCACTGGATAAATTGCCCTGAGGGTTTGTCTATCGTCCGAGAAAATTACCTGCTTTGACTGAGTTTGCTGGACTTCTTTGATCGCTGATAAGCTGGAGGCTGCTAGAGTGTTGCTGATTAAGCGATTTTGCAAGTCAAAACGAGTTGACAAGAGTACTCGCTCTTGTTCATCACAAAGCAAAGCTAACCGCAGATTAGGAGCTGGAGCAATCTGAGCGATCGCTAAATGGGCACCCTTACCTTGAGCCGTTCTGTACAAGTACTCTAGTAACGTTGCTGTTTGACTTGCAGAAAATTCAGCCTGCTGTCTGATAATCGTTTCGGTACGGGAGAAGGACTGAGAGACTTCCCGTTGAAACGAAACCAAACCTAACACACTGCCGAACACTAACAGAATCCCTGGAATCGAAAACCGCAGAGGAAAGGGGAAGCGATGCATAGGTAGACTTTTTGCAAAAATAGTTTTGCCTGGAGGCATGAACCACAGATTAACCCAGATAAACACAGATGAATCTGATATTAACTGTAGGCATCTGTGGTTTTTTCATAAAGGTATGTTGAGTGTTGCAATCGGTCTACGCTTTAGGGCTTGACATCTCTAACCAGTCTGTCATCGAGCAGAGGGTTAAGGTCTACGTCTTGTTTCAGTATGTTATTTTCAACCAAGAATTGGGATAACCGTTGGGTTCCCTTGAGCAACACAGAATTGGTTTTTCCCAAGAGTTTCTGGTTTTCCTCAAGGGTGACGAGCTGAAGCCCCTTGAGGGATGATAAGAATTGTTCGGGTGTGATTCCTTGTCGCCGTGCCATTCGACGAGCGGCATCTTCGGGATTTTTCTCAATATAATCGAGAGCGCGGAACCAACCCTGGATTAACACCTGCAATTGAGTAGCATGCGTCGTCAACAACGACTCACTGCCAATTAGCACATCGACTACTTCACCAGGAATCTGGCTGCTGTCAAAGAGTAACTTGGCTCCGGCGTTGAGTATATTGGAGCGGTATGGCTCAAAGGTGACAATGGCATCAACGTGGCCTTGCTTGAACCCCTCCTCCTGCTCCGATAGCTCCACAGGGACAATCTTGACATCTTTGAGTGACAGACCGACTTGTTCTAAGCCACGACTCAGGACAAATGGTGCCAGCATTGACCTGTCAAAGCCAACCCTGCGCCCTTTTAGACTTTGCAGATTCGCGATCGCTCCTTTAGCTACAATGGCGTCTGCACCATTAGAGATATCCATAATTAGCCAAGCACGGACATCTGGATGAGTCGGCGCTAATGGCAAAAACCCAGTCATCGGTGTGGCGCTCATTTCTACTTCACCGTTCCGGTAAGCTCTGTTTGGGTCGAAGTTGGGATACTCCACTAATTGAATCGGGGTTTTACCGTAGTATCCCAGTTCGCGAGCTAGAAATAGAGGTTCATACCCAGGCCAAACATTGGTACCAATCCGTAAGGGTTTCAGGGGTGCTGGGACACAACTGATTAGAATGAAGCTTGAGAGGGCGATCGCCACAATTAACAACTTCACAGGCAAAGTGAAACCTCTCATCTTTATTCCTCTGAGTGCAGTCCTAATAGAAAGCTCTTTTTACCTGAGTATTATCGAATACTTTTCAGGACTAGACTTTTCTGAGGAGCGATCGCCCCAGTAATCCTTGTGGTCGAACCAGAAGCATGATGAACAAGATAACCCTGCTCGGAGCCGTAAATCAAGCCTTGGTACTGCAATCGGGCGATCGCTCCTTAGAGACTGCCTCCTCTAGACAGGTAATGCTTGTGAGCGATCGCTGTTATTGTATCCACCAACCCGAAACAGCGATCGCTTCCCTTCAAAGAGTGTTATTTTATCGCCTACCCTCTTTCCACTCTTCCCCACCTGGTAGCTGAACTAAATTCTCATCAATGATTGCTGGTAAAGTTTTTGCCGAAGGTTCATACGTTAAATCGAGCAATCTCTGAGCCGTCATTATTAAATCTGTTCTATCCACCGACGCTGCAAGTTGGCAAGGATGATAAAAATAATCCATAGCTTCTATATTTGCCGGACGAAGTGCTGCCTCAATTGCCTCTTCTAGAAAAGGCTTCCATTCATCTTGCTCGATGTAGTAAGACGTTTTATTCTCTTTGAGATTTAATGTTTGAATTTGCTGGAGAGAATCTGAAATTAAAGCTGCCCAGGAATTAGTTAAACACTGGTCAACTTGGTTTTGAATCAAGTGAATCAGCATTGTGACCAGACACGCTTCGATATTACAAAGGATCGCTTGTTTACTCATGACTCATCCCCTCCAGCTCATGCACAATTGCCAAAGCATCTGCATAGGGTCCTTCTAAGATGCTAGTTCTTAGGTCGATTAGTTCTTGAGTTATAAATGCTACCTTCACAGATAGGCGTTGATAGGCTGAATATAGCATTCAGTCACCTGACATCTTGACTACCCCCTTAAGCGATCGCTCCCACACACTTTGGTATCAACTCAAGCGCTGGCGAAGCCACAAAGCAAACAGAGGCAGAGCCAGTCGATAGCCTTGTTCGGAGCCGTAAATCAAGCCTTTGTGCTGCAATCCCGCGATCGCGCCTTGGAGACTGCCCCCTCTGGACAGGCAATGCTTGTGAATGTAATCTCGACTTTGCGGCTTGTCAGTGGGGTCTAACGCCAGAGACTCCAACAGATGCGTCTGGTTAGCTGGAAGCAGCATCAGTAATGACTCGAAGACCATCGATAGGTCGGCTAGTAGTTCTTGGATTGCCTGCTGGACGTGCCAATCGCGAATTAGCCCGTCAGAAACTCGTACCGACTTTAGGCGTCGTACCAGTGCTGAAGCATCGCCTAAGTGTCCCTGCACCGCATTGACAAAGAGTTCCAGCGCTTGCGATCGCGGATCGAATGTCAACCCTTCGCCATGCAAAACTTCCTGAACCCAAGCAGCAACAACATCATTAGCTAAGGGAGCCAGCTTCACGATTTCCAAATGATTCCCCGGTTCATCAGCATGAAGACTGATTTCTGCAATCGTTGCCACCAGTACATAACTCACCTGAGTCTGGCGCTCGATTTCTTTCCGCAAAAATGTTTCCCACACCCCATTGCGATCCCAAGAGCGGATATGGGGAAAGCTTTCCAAAATCAGCACTACCCGTCCGCCCGAAGATTCGGCTAACCCTTGCAGGAGATCGAGTAATACCTCAAATGCGCTCCATTGCTGCTGTTGATCTTCTACCCGAACGGGTTTCAGCCGCTCTCTACCATTCCCTTCGTCTTGCAGGACAAATAATTCAGCGGCCTTGCGTTCAATCCACTCTCGCATGAAAGCTTGAGCCGTTGCACTTTGAAACGTCTGATCTATACTCTCGCACAGCAATTGCACGAAGCGCTGACCATCAGTAACCCGGATGCAGTCAACCTCCACGATTTTAATTCCAACTTCCTGAGCTGCGCGCCGTACCAGAGTCCGCCGTCCGCTTCCCGGCACTCCAGTAATTAGCAGGTCGCCATCACGCGCTAAAACCTGCGTAATTCGCTGGAATTGCCCTTGCCGCCCAACTAATTGAAACGGTGCTGATAAATCCACAAGATTCACGGCTTTAGCGTCCCGCTCCCAAGTGTAGAAACCTTCTGGCAGCACGCCTTGACTCGTTGGCAAGCCGCCACCTGTATCGGTGGACGAGCCAGGGCTGAGGTTAAGCATTGATTTGCCAATCGATTCTGTCATACCGCTATTGCTGCGTGTTTTATCCTACCCGATCGCAAGCTCAAACCAACAAGTTAGTGTGGCATGAGTCTATAGTTTACCCTGGCACTTTTCAATAGTGTTAATACTTTCCGGCACTATTAAAAAGTGCTATATATTTTTTAGCACCATTTAACAGGCATTTACTCATAGGCAATTCCCGTGTTAGAAGCATTCGTCTTCGCAACAATATTCTGCGGATTTCTCGGCATCATCCTTAAAAAGAACCTAGTTATGAAGATCATCTCTATGGATGTCATGAGCACAGGCGTTATCGCCTATTACGTGCTGATTGCATCGCGAGATGGTTTATTCACGCCCATTATTTCAGACGCGGCAAATGGGGCTTACGCCGATCCGGTTCCCCAGGCGGTCATCTTGACAGGGATTGTGATCGGCTTTTCGATTCAGTGCTTAATGCTGGTCGGTGTCATGAAGTTGGCACGGGATAATCCCACCCTGGAAACCAACGAGATTGAGAAGAGCAATACCCCATGAATACCATTACCCTCGCATGGATCGCACTACCGTTTTTCTTGGGGTTCACCATTTATCTGTTCCCCAAACTTGACAAAACTCTCGCACTGTTCACGGCATTTGCTTCGGCTGCATATGCGTTGCAGCTATTTGTCGAACAGTCGCCACTGAAACTAGAGTTACTCGATCATTTCAGCGTCACATTAATAGTCGATCAGTTAAGCGGCTACTTTATCTTGACCAATGCGCTGGTAACAGCCGCAGTCATCCTCTACTGTTGGCACAGCGATAAGACGACTTTCTTTTATGCACAAGCCATCATTTTGCATGGCAGCCTCAATGCCGCGTTCGCCTGTGCAGACTTTATCAGTTTATACGTGGCGTTAGAGGTCAGCGGGATTGCCGCGTTTCTCTTGATTACCTATACTCGCACCGATCGCTCGATTTGGGTTGGCTTGCGCTATCTGTTCATCAGCAACACGGCAATGCTGTTTTATCTGGTGGGCGCGGTGCTAGCCTATCAGACCAATCATTCGTTTAGTTTTGCAAGTTTGCGCGGGGCACCACCGGAGGCGCTAGCCCTTGTATTTCTGGGACTCTTGATTAAAGGGGGAATCTTTGTATCGGGATTGTGGCTACCGTTGACCCACTCTGAATCGGAGACACCAGTATCGGCGTTGCTGTCGGGAGTTGTGGTCAAAGCTGGAGTCTATCCGCTAGTGCGTTGTGCGCTAATGGTGGATGAACTCGATCCACTCATCCGGATTTTCGGAGTTGGGACAGCCCTGCTAGGCGTGTTCTATGCCGTCTTTGAAAAGGATGCCAAGCGGATGCTGGCGTTTCATACGGTTTCGCAGTTAGGCTTTATCCTCGCTGCCCCAGTCGTAGGTGGCTTTTATGCACTGACTCACGGACTGGTCAAATCGGCACTCTTCCTGATTGCAGGTGCTTTACCGAGCCGAAACTTCAAGGAACTGCAACATAAGCCAATCAATACAAAAGTCTGGATTGCTCTAGTTATCGCCAGCTTCTCGATCTCAGGATTTCCCTTGTTGTCCGGCTTTGGGGCGAAGGTATTGACGACGAAGAATCTTCTGCCCTGGCAAGCGATCGCCATGAACGTTGCGGCTTTGGGAACAGCAATCTCGTTTGCCAAATTCATATTCTTGCCGCATAAACCGGACGGCGAGGATGTAGTAAAGCCTGGTTTCTGGCTAGCAGTGAGCCTGCTGCTCGGCGGCCTGTTTGCCGCAAACGTTGTCTATTACGAGGCTTATACCCTTGAGAATATCGTGAAACCACTGGCAACCATAGGCATTGGTTGGTTGGCGTATCTGTTGATTTTCAAACGATCCGTACTCAAGCTGCCCCGTGTTATGGAGCAATTTGAGCATCTGATCGGTGGGATGAGTCTCATGTTAATCCTGCTCTTTTGGATGGTGTTGCCATGATTGGGTATTTGAATCTGATATTGCGACTGGCCATCTGGTTTTTGCTAACTGCTAATCTGAGTCCGGCAAATATCATCATTGGTATCAGCATCGCACTCCTTTTACCGGGACGCCCCAAAGCCCCAGGACGATTGAAGGACTGGCTGCGGGCGCTGTGGGAAACGCTCGTGGCGATTCCGCAGGCATATAAGGAAGCCTTTGAAATGATCCTCCGTCCCCATAATTACGAAGATGTGACGATGGAACAAGTCAAACCTGGACGGACACCTGGACTCATCTTCCTGGATATATTTCTGATCACCTTTACGCCCAAAACCATTGTCTTGAAGTACCACGAAAATGGCTGGTACGAAGTCCACTGGGTGCGACGGAGGAGAAAAGCATGAACTTGGCACTGAACTGGGCACTGGTTGCGATGATTCTGGCTATGCTCATACCCATGTACGAGGCTTGGCAGGATGATGATATTTGGCAAAAAATGTTGGCATTTTCCAGTGTCGCCAGCAAGACATCCATCATACTCCTGGTTGTATCGGTCTTACGAGATGATTGGATGCTCGGTGTTGTAGGAGTCATCATCCTGAGTGTGGGTAATGCCGGATTAATGTTGTTGGCACAAATCCTTAAACGACTGAATCAAGTATGATTACCGCACTTAGTTACGCCTGTATCGGTATCGGAATTTTCTTCTGGTTTTGGGGAACCTTCCCCCTAATCGGCGATCGCTCGGTATTATTCAAGCTGCATACTCTTTCAGTTGCAGATACACTCGGCTCGATGCTCATTATTGTTGGACTGCTCCTGCCGAAAGTACCTAGCGAATGGCCGCTGCTCATCCTTGGCATTATCACCTTAGCAATCTGGAATACAGTGCTGGGGTATGTATTGGCATACTCTTCCAGCACAGGAGGGAACGATGAATGATAGCTATATCTATGTCATAACCGCCCTGATGCCCTTGTCCTCGCTCATGCTGTTACTTCAGACCAATCCTTACCATGCCCTGGTAATTCAGGGAATATCGGGAGCGGTGGCGACATTGGTATTTGCGGTTTTGGGGGCGGCAGATGTTGCTTTGACACAAGCCTTGATGGGGACTCTACTGGCGATTACGCTTTATGCGATCGCAGTGCGTTCATCGCTAGTGATGCGTCTTGGTGTACTCGAAGACGGGGCGATTGTGCAAAGCGCAGTGCCAAAGGCGATCGAGACAGATGACGAGTCCCATTTAGGGCAACTGATGGATGAGTTACGAACAATTTTCGGCAAACACTATATGCGTCTTGAGGTAATCCCGTACACGAATACACAGGCTTTGCACCGGGCGCTGATGGAGAAAGAAGTCCATACGACCTGTGCCAGACGAGAGTACGATAATCAAGACCTCGTAGCGAGTGAGGACGAACAAGAACCCTATCACACCACAACTAGGGTTCGACGCCTCTATGACATCATGCGAACCGAACTTTCGTCACCAGCAACAAACCTAACTTATGTAAATGCATCAGACTTAGGGGAGGAACAGAAATGAAATGGGTCTACATTGCAGCGGGGATAGCGCTGTTCGTCAAATTCCTTGTCATGCCCAATCCGGCACCGGACTTATCGTTCTCGATCGTCCAAACGCTTGTACAAGAGAGTGGAGTACCTAATGCAGTTACGGCTGTCATTCTCAGGAATCGGTTGTATGACACGATCTTTGAAGTAGTGGTATTTACGATCGCGGTAATGGGTGCCCATTATCTACTGGCGAATGAAAGGCCGTTCTGCGCGATCTATCAGTTCACCGATCAACCATCCATTATTATGGCGCGTCTGGGAGCGACCATTGCCGCGTTGGTGGGTATCGAACTAGCGATTCGGGGGCATTTGAGTCCCGGCGGTGGTTTTGCGGCTGGAGTGGCGGGTGGAACAGCGATCGGTCTGGTTGCGATTACCTCATCAACCGAGTGGATGCAGGGGATCTACAGGCGCTGGCACGCCGCTACATGGGAGAAGGTTTCGGTTCTTATTTTCATTGTCCTGTCGGTTATCACTCTAGCCGGATTTGAATTACCGCACGGAGAGTTGGGCGCACTTTTCAGCGGCGGGGTGATTCCCCTGCTCAACATCTTGGTTGCAGTAAAAGTTGCGTTGGGTTCTTGGGCAGCTGTTTTGGTGTTTATTCATTATCGAGGATTGTTGTAAGAGATTATGCAGCTACTTAAAGAGTGGAACAATCCAAGCAGCAGTTAGGCTCATCAACACGAGAATCTCTAAAACTTTGAGAGGAAAGGACAGTTTCAACCACTCTTTAGCAAAAGTCGGTTGCAAACCAGACCACCATTGAAGAATATTTTCTCGCCACAAAGTGGGACTATCTTTAGGGCGGAACTGGTAACTTAATATTGACAAGAGAAGGGGAATTCCTCCTACCTTGGCACTCATTAAGAGATGCAAGGCGATACAGACAACCATCACTACCCATGAAATGAGGTGAGCATAATACCAACCATGATTAAGCTCTCCCCTTGGCAACCAATTTTCATCCATCATCTTGCCAGAGAAAACGGCAAAAGTCAGTGCCAAGATAGCAAGGGTGTTAATAACTCGATGCAGCGTGTACCACCATACAGGTTTACCCAACTGTCCAAGTTTTGCCACAAAATCCTGCTGGATAAGTCTTTTGTGTCCACGATGGAAAGCATATAGAGCAAATAGAGGAAATACAAGTAAGGCATATAGCCCAAACGTGCCATGAATTCCTTCTATTTCCTTTAACTCTGGCAAGGGAATTCTTCCCCATCGCCCATCGTAGACATCGTATGTCCAGAAAGCGGTCAAAATCGCAGCAATTACGAAAAGACCAGTAAAGCCATGCAGAATACGGAGAAGAAAAGGTTGATATGGCTCAGAGGGTTTTGCAGGCATGAACTGAAATTGTCCACTCATCTTCCACTCATTCAATTGTCTCACTCTGCGATCGCCTATCCAAAAAAAGCCATAACCTATCAATTTAGATAGTGGTTGACGGATGCTTGGCAGAGTTTGAGAATAGGAGATCGCCTATTCTCCCTAGTCATGATGCTCCCCTAATGAAAAATCCTTTGAGGTTATGGGTGATTTACTCAATGATTTGAGGAGCGATCGCCTTTGAAGTAGGTTGACCTAAAATCCTTTCGTTGCCACCTCAGCGTTATCAGGTTTAACACGGGCGTTGGTGCTGCTGGTTGTAGTTTTGGGGGCTGCCAGACTTACCGAACCGATTTCGATGGCAGTGTTAACGGGGATTGCCCTTAGGGTCGGGATTGATATTCTCGACTGGAGTTTCCCTGAAGCGATCGCACCAGCTATCCCTCAAGGGTTCCCCGATCATGTACGGGGTGTTGTTCTTGACAGTGTTTGTGGATCTGATCGTGGCGGTGAGTGTGGGTGTGTTTATTGCCAATATCCTCACCATCGAACGGTTGAGCAATTTGCAATCCAAGGAAGTCAAGCTGATTACCGATACAGATGATGACGTGCGGTTGAGCGCTGATCAGAAACAACTGCTGGATAAGGGCAACGGACGTGTCTTGCTGTTTTACGTGAGTGGCCCGATCATTTATTGGCTTGTCGAAGGCGATCGCACGGGAACACAACCCCATGAAGGAAGCCGATGCGTTAGTGATGGATCTCAGCGATGTGCCCATGCTGGGGGTAACGGCGTCGCTAGCAATCGAAAATGCGATTCGCGACGCCCACGATAAGGGGTTACAGGTCTATATCGTCGGTGCCAGCGAGAAAATTCAGAATCGCTTGCAAAAGTTAGGACTGTTCGATCTGGTGACTCCAGAGCATATCTTAAGCGATCGCACTGAAGCCCTGCTTCAAGCGGTTGATCTGGTTTACCGCAAAGAGATAGTTGCCTAATTCACCTGTTTGGAGGTTTGATGAATCGAGGCGATCTAATGCGTCAGAAAACTAGCTGGCAATCAATTGCCTCCCATTCAAATAAGGTTTGATTCATTTTTACCACCAAAACCTAACCCATGTTTTTGAACCATACAATGACAGCTTTAAGTTCTGGGATGGCATCTCTGATTGCTCCCATGCCCTTGTTAGCAACGGTAGAGGCAGAAAATTCACCGATTGTTCTGGCTGGAGTTCTGCTGAGTTTAGTCGTGATTTATATCGCCAGTAAACTCGGCGCGGAACTCGCTAAACAATTTGATTTTCCACCCGTTCTGGGTGAACTGGTGGCAGGGGTGATTGTCGGGGTATCTGCTTTACACCTGATCGTCTTTCCCGAAAGTGGACTGTCAGCCTCAGATTCAGCGGTGATGACCGTGCTGCAATGGATTAATCATCTGTCTCCCGCAGCCCTCACGAGCGTATATGAGTCCCAGAGTGAAGTCATTTCAGTGCTGGCTGAATTGGGCGTGATTATTCTGCTATTTGAAATTGGTCTGGAATCGGATCTCAAACAACTCAAAGAAGTGGGTTCTCAAGCTGCGATAGTCGCCTGCGTGGGGGTGGCAGTTCCGTTTGCCGCTGGTACCGCTGGCTTGATGATGTTCTTTCACACACCTGCAATTCCAGCAATTTTTGCAGGCGCTGCTTTGACGGCAACTAGCATCGGAATTACGTCCAAAGTGTTGTCTGAGTTAGGACAGCTTAAATCCAAAGAAGGTCAAATCATTGTTGGTGCGGCGGTGATTGATGATGTCCTGGGAATCATTGTCTTGGCTGTTGTCGCCAGTTTAGCCAAAACGGGTGAGATTGATGTTGCTAATGTCATCTACCTGATTGTGAGCGCAACAGCGTTTCTGCTCGGTTCCATTCTGTTGGGTGGCATCTTCAACAAAACCTTTGTTGCGGTTGTGGAGAAACTCAAAACTCGTGGCAACGTTGTCATACCAGCATTTATCTTTGCCTTCTTCATGGCATTTCTGGGCAGCGCGATTCATCTAGAAGCGATTTTGGGTGCTTTTGCCGCTGGCTTGGTTCTGGATGAAACCGATGCCCGCAACGAGTTGGATGAACTAGTAAAACCGATCGCCGATCTACTGGTACCCATCTTCTTTGTGACGGTGGGAGCGCGAGCCGATCTAGGCGTGTTGAATCCGACGGTGCCTGAGAATCGTGCCGGAATTTTGATTGCCGCATTTTTGATGGTAGTTGCCATTCTCGGCAAGGTAGTGACGGGTTGGGCGGTGTTTGGTCAGCCCGGAATTAATCGACTCGCGATCGGAGTTGGCATGATTCCACGGGGTGAAGTCGGGCTAGTGTTTGCCGGAATCGGTTCTGCGAGTGGGGTTCTGGATAAGCCGTTAGAGGTATCCATTATTATCATGGTGATTCTGACCACATTTCTGGCTCCACCGTTTCTGCGGATTGCCTTTGGTGAGCCAGTCGAACCCCCAAGCAAGGGCGAACCTGCCAGTGAGCAATCAATTTTGGTGAGTGAATCTCAGCCTACGCCGTGAGGACGCTGGGGGCGATCGCTGTACCATGAACGCCACAGATCGCGATCGCCCCACTACCAACCTCTCGCCTATTTCCTTACCCGTAATGTCACAGTTAATCAGCTAAATCGGGAAACACTTCGCGGACGGCAGGATGAACCAGGCGGTGATTCTGCACGTTGATACCCCTTGCTAAAGCCGGGTCGAGTTCTAGAGCTTTCATCCCCTGGTTCGCCAGCTTCAGGACGTAGGGTAAAGTGCTGTTGTTCAATCCCTGAGTGGCTGTCCAGGGAACGGCTCCCGGCATATTCGGGACGCCGTAGTGGACGACGCCTTCCTCGATGTAGATAGGATTGGTGTGGGTCGTTGGTCGCACCGTCTCGACACAACCGCCTTGATCAACTGCCACATCGACAATTACCGAACCGGGATGCATTTTTTGTACCAACTTCCGAGGGACTAAGATAGGGGCGCGACGCCCTGGAACTAAAACCGCCCCAACAAGTAAATCGGCTTCCGAAACGACCGCTTCTACTTGCAGGGAGTTACTGTAGAGCAGCTCAACTCTGGAGCCAAAGAGGGTTTCCAGATACGCCAAACGCTCGACATTCACATCCAAAATCTGGACGCGGGCACCCATGCCTACCGCCATTCGAGCTGCTTCGGTGCCAACGACACCGCCGCCTAAAATCACCACGTTACCCGGTCTGACACCGGGAATACCGCCCAGAAGAATCCCCCGACCTCCTTGCTGGCGCTCTAAAAACTGTGCCCCGAACTGTACGGAGAGGCGACCGGCGATAATGCTCATGGGGGTGAGCAGGGGCAATTTTCTATCGGGGAGTTCTACCGTTTCGTAAGCGATCGCGCTGACGCCACAATCAATTAGATGCTCGGTCAACCCCCGATCGGCTGCCAAGTGTAAATAAGTAAACAGCATCTGCCCTTTCTGGAGAAACTGGTACTCAGGCTTGAGCGGTTCTTTCACCTTAACCACCAGTTCTCGGTTCCAAGCGTCCTTCGCTTCTAGGACAATTTTTGCCCCGGCAAGAATATAATCTTCATCAGAGAAGCCAGCACCATTACCAGCCGCGGATTCTACAAAAATCGCGTGACCGTTTTCACTGAGTACCCGGACGCTACTAGGACTTAACCCTACCCGAAATTCACGATCTTTGGTTTCCTTGGGAACGCCAATTTCCATTTATATACCTCAAATTGCTCGGCTATCTATTGAATTGACTATAGGTGCCACACCTGGTGACTTGTTGCATTGGGAGTTACCTCCCTGAAGGAGCGAGTGAGAAATTGGACTGACAACTTCTCAAGTAAAACGGTTTTTGGTTTGGGTAATTCGCGCATCGATCGGGAGGGGCAGCCGATCGGGAATGAGGTATCGAATGAGGTATCGATCGCTCCCCTCTCCCTTTACTCCTGAAGTCTCTTTATTCCTGAAACTCTCTCTCGCCCCTGATCCCCATCATTACTTATTTATTTAGGAGTCCCAAAAATTTTCGGATTACTTCACAAAAATGCTGCAACAATCAAGACGGCTACCTTATCCAAAGGATTTGGAAACACCAATATGACGATGCAAATTAGCGGACGGAATCAACTCAGGGGTAAAGTGACTGCGATTCAACTGGGTGATATCCTCGCCGAGGTGACAATTCAGGTGGGAGATAACTTAATTGATGCGGTGATTACTCGTCGTTCGGCAGAAAATCTGCAAATTTCAGTTGGCGATGAAGTGAGTGCCCTGATCAAGGCGACCGAAGTCATGGTGATCAAAGAGGTTGATTAGCAACTGTGTTTGCTTTGCTCTTGACTCAAGGCTTAGCACCTCTACAATAGAAGACAATCTATAACGAATTGTAAACCTCTGAAGGGGCAAGGATTGCCAAAGCCATGACACAACTTCAACCTACGACCACTCCTAAGCTGGAAGAACCCAAGTTAGGCTTCAATGATTACGCAGAGCGATTGAATGGTCGAGCCGCAATGATCGGCTTTTTGCTAATGGTGCTCATTGAATATGTCACGGGTCAAGGAGTGCTATCCTGGCTGGGCTTGCAATAAAAAAGCGCTCTTCTTTTGTCTAGCCCTTCGGAATCGGCAACCCGTAAAGGCTTTCCTCGGTCTAGTACAACAAGTACAAGAATTTGTCTCAGGATACAGGATGTAGGGTTCTGCCCTTGCCGAAGGGTGGGATGAAGGATGAAGTTTAGAATCCAAAAATGATTCTGACTTCTGCCGCCTGACTCCTGACTCCTGAATGAGATAACCTGAAATTAGATTAAAGAATAACGGAATAGAGCAAGTCGTGATGAATGCTTTGTGGCCTAGATTTTTAAAGTCAGCCTATCGTAAAGAGCCAATTTCCAGCTTTGTGGTAATCGTTGGTACTGTAGATGCAGTGATTGGCGGCGTAGATGAAAGCTGGGGTTTGTTTAGTTTCGGAGTGTTGACAGTAGGGGCAGCGATCGCTCTGCGTTGGTGGCAAACCCAGGGTAAAGAAGTCGAACCAATCCCCCAAACGGCAAAACACTTTCTTCCCCCCCCAACCTCTCGTCCTGTCCTGCCCATGCTGAGTAACTCCAAACACCATCCAAAACCGTAACCCTTTGGGTGGGAGCTTCCGAAAACCATGATTGGCACTTCTGTTTCAATTGAATGGCTTAAAATCGGTGAAGTTGCCGCTCGGAGTGGTCTGCCTGTCAAAACCATTCGCTATTACGAAGATATTGGTCTGTTAGCACCGACGGTGAAGCGGACACCTTCCGGCTATCGTCTTTTTAATCGTGAGATTGTCAATCGGCTGGCATTCATTAAGCGATCGCAAGCACTCGGACTCACTCTCAGCGAGATTCAAGAAATTTTAACAGTTCACGATCGGGGGCAGTTACCCTGCGGTGCCTTGAAGCAGCTTCTGCACGCGAAAGTAGAGGCGATCGCAGAACAAATTGAATCGCTAGAAATCCTCAAGAGCGAGCTAGAAGGGTTAATCTCTGGTTGGCAAGACCGACCGCCCGCTCACCACATCGATCATACTATCTGCCCCAATATTCAATCAGCACCATGAAACCTCCGGCTCGGAAGGCAAAAGTCAAAAGGCATTTATACAAAGAAAAAATTCTGAGTTTTGCATTTTTACCTTTTAGCTTTTATTGTTTCGCCCTTGCCAGTCAGCCTCTCCCAGCCGCCGCCAAAACAATAATCCAGGAAGCTGAAGCTGTTCCGTCTGCCCCAGCCCAAATCCTGCCTCCTGAAGCTTGGAGAAACGTTCAACTCCTCCGCACTCTCAAGGGTCACAACGCGACAATTGATTCCTTGACCTTCACCCCTGATGGAAAATTTCTCATCAGCGGGGGGAGCGACAATGACGGCAGAATAAAATTTTGGTGGGTGAGAAGTTGGAAAGAAGTGGGTAGCCTCAGGGCGCATAGTCAGGCAGTGATGACCCTTGCGATGAGTCCTAATTCAGAAATTCTGGCGAGTTGCAGCAATGACTCCTCGCTGAATTTATGGAATTGGAAGACTGGAAAATATACCCGGACTTTTCTGGATCATACGAGTAATATTCTGTCAGCGGCGATTACCTCGGATAGTGAAATGCTGGTGACGGGTGCTTTGGATGGGATTCGAGTCTGGAATTTGAGAACGCAGCGCCCGATTTACAACCTGGTGCGTTTCGATAACCAAACTTATGCAGTTGCCCCAAATCCCAATGGGGAGATTCTAGCAAGCGGCGGCAAAGATACTGCGATTAAGGTCTGGGATCTCCAGAATGGAAGATTTCTTGACTCATTGTCGGGACATAGCGGTGCAATCAGTACTTTAGCGTTCACGCCGGATGGAAGTACGCTGATCAGTGGCAGCTACGATCGCACCATCAAAGTCTGGGATTTTAATAGCGGACGATTGCTTTACACCCTTTCAGGGCATACAGGTTGGATTCGGGCGATCGCGATCGCTCCTTCTGGACAAGTTATGGCGACTGCCAGTCAGGATGGAGTCCGCTTGTGGAACTTGAGAACGGGCGAACTGATTGCTTTGCTGGTCGGACATTCCGATTGGGTGAAATCGGTTGCCTTTAGTCCTGACGGGCGAACTCTGGCGAGTGGGGGGTTTGACAGAACCATTAAAATTTGGCAAGTCGGCTCTGTTCCCTAAACATTCATTAAGTGTGCGATCGCGGCAACTTTTAGTTCGGTTTATGGGAAAACTAAGTTCAGTTCCATCTGAGACGAAGGAAGTAAACCAAAGTGTTGACTCACAATCGCGACAAAGGAAAGAGCCTAAACGGATACGAGTGGGCAGAGGCGGGTTTCTTCAATCTCTCGCTGGATCTGCTTTGTATCGCCGGACTTGATGGCTACTTCAAGCACCTGAACCCTGCCTGGGAAAAAACTCTGGGTTTTACGAAGGAAGAACTCTTAAGCCAATCGTTTATGGAGTTGGTTCACCCGGAAGATTGGGAAGCAACCATCACCGAAGCGCAGAAGCTTGCTACAGGCGCGGAAACAATCTCTTTTGAGAACCGCTACCGATGCAAAGACGGCTCCTATAAATGGCTATTATGGACTTCTGCGGTCTCCACTGAAGAAGGTTTGCTGTATGCAGTGGCTCGTGACATTAGCGATCGCAAAGCGGCTGAAGAAAAACTCCTCAATTTAAGAGCTGTCTTGGAGAATGCCGTCGAAGGAATTTCCCGGCTAGACACTCAAGGGCGCTACGTTACCGTTAATAAAGCCTACGCCAATGCAGCGGGTTACGAACCTGAAGAAATGATTGGCATGGAATGGCAGCGAACGGTTCATCCGGAAGAGATCGACAAGCTGATCGCTGCTTACCACAAAATGTTGGTGGATGGCAAGGTAGAAGCTGAAACGAGAGGCATCCGTAAAGATGGCTCTATTTTTTATAAGCAAGTGGTGATGATCTGCGATTACGACCAAGAGCAGCGATTTATCGGTCATCACTGTTTTATGAAAGACATCACCGAACGTCACCGAACCGAACAAGAGCGATCTCAATTAGCTAATCACATCCAATTGCTGCTGCAATCGACCGGGGAAGGCATCTACGGGATAGATTTACAGGGACGTTGTACCTTCATCAACAAAGCGGCGGCTCAGATGCTGGGATACCAGCCGGATGAAGTGATGGGCAAGGATATGCACGAGTTAATCCATCACAGTCGCCCCGATGGCTCCTTCTATCCCAGTGTTGAGTCTCCGATTTTTTGTGCTGTTCGCAACAGGAACAGTTGCCGGATTGACAACGAAGTTCTATGGCGGCGGGATGGAGCTGCTTTTGCTGCCGAATATTCGGCTTATCCGATTTTTGAGGGTGAGGAAATCAAAGGGGCTGTTGTCACCTTCGTTGATATCAGCGATCGCAAGTTAGCAGAGTCAGCACTCAAACAGGCGAATGAAGCCCTCGAAATCCGAGTCGAGGAACGCACCGCCCAATTAAGGCATACCCTCCAGCAGCTAGAAGACGAAATAACTGAGCGCCAGCGGGCAGAGAAAGCTTTATACAAAGAAAGAGAATTCTTAAATGCATTGCTGAATAACTTGGCAGATGGCATTGTCGCTTGTGACGCTAATGGAGTTTTAACGCTATTTAATCGAGCGACACAAGAGTTTCATGGATTGCCGGAACAAGCTCTTCCTGCCGAACAATGGGCTGAACACTTCGATTTATATCTGCCTGATGGGAAAACACTGATGAAAACGGAAGATATTCCGTTGTTTAGAGCGTTTCGGGGAGAGACGGTTCGGGAAGTAGAAATGATCATCGCCCCGAAGCAAGGAAAAATCCGCACCCTCCTCGCTAGTGGACAAGCGATCGTTGATGCTCAGGGAAAAAAACTAGGTGCAGTTGTGGCGATGCACGACATCACCGAGCGCAAGGAAGTAGAAGCGGCTTTACAACAGAGTGAGTTACGACTCAACAGTATTCTAAATTGTCTTAAAGATTTGGTGTGGTCTATTTCAGCCACCACCTATAAAACGCTGTTTATGAACCCAGTGGCTGAGAAGTTTTATGGGCGGTCTTACTCGGAGTTCTTCAACAACTCCAACCTCTGGCTGGAGGTTATTCATTCAGAAGATCGCGAACTCGCCCTTGCCTATAACCACAGGGTTATGCAAGAGGGCAATGGTGAACTGGAGTACCGAATTATCCGACCCGATGGCGAAGTGCGATGGGTTTACAGTCGAGCCTGGATGATTTATGACGAGCACGGTACTGCTACCCGCATGGATGGTCTGTCCACCGATATCACAGATCGCAAGCAAGCCGAGGCAGCTCTGAGCGAAAGCGAGTCGCGGCTCAACAGCATCCTAAATTCGCTGAAAGACGTGGTGTGGTCTGTTTCAGCCAGCACCTTTGAAGTGCTTTACCTCAACCCAGCGACCGAGAGTGTTTATCAACGCCCAAGACAAGATTTCTTTGACAACCCCCAAGTGTGGTTTGATAGCATTCACCCCGAAGATCGCGATCGCGCCTTTGAATACAACCGTCAGGTTATAGTCGAGGGCAGCGGTGACATAGAGTACCGAATTCTCCGACCCGATGGCGAAGTTCGTTGGGTTCGTGACAAGAGCCGAGTGATTTACGATGAAACCGGGAAAGCTATTCGTATAGATGGTTTAACTTCTGACATTACCGAGCGTAAACAGGCAGAAAAAGCTCAGGCAAGACTGACCGCAATCTTAGAAGCAACACCTGACTTCGTAGGCATCGCCAATGCAGAAGGACGCGCCTTATACGTCAACAAGGCCGGTCGCCAAATGATAGGAATTGGCGAGAATGAGGATATCACAACGATGTATATCCCCGATTTCATGGCAGCTTCAGTCATCGACGGGATTCTGAACGAAGGGTGGCAGACTGTTGTCAGAGAAGGTATTTGGAGTGGCGAATCAGCGTTGCAGCACCGGGATGGCAGAGAGGTTCCTATCTCCCAGGTATGGATGAGCCATAAATTAGAAAATGGGGAGGTTGAATTTTTCTCTACGATCGCCCGCGATATCACTCCTGCTAAGCGGGCAGAGGAAGCCATCCGCCAAAGCGAAACTAGACTTGCAGAAGCTCAAAAAATTGCCCATATCGGCAGTTGGGAATTCGATCTGGCGACTGGAGAAATCGCTTGGTCGGAGGAACTATTCCGCGTGTGGGGTATGGAGCCGAACCAACCCGTACCGACTTACGAAGAGTTGGTGCAAAAAATTTATCCGGATGACCGGGAAGTTTTTGTAAAAGCAGTTGAGCTAGCAATTACTGAAGGCAAGCCCTACGAATTCGACAATCGCACTTTGCGCCCTGATGGTTCGATTGGATATATGTTCTCCAAAGGGCAACCGATTATCAACTCTGAGGGTCGGGTCATCAAGCTATTTGGAACAGGACTAGACATCACCCAGCGCAAGCAACAAGAAGAAGCCCTACGACAAAGCGAAGAACTATACCGCGCCCTTGCCCGAAATTTCCCCGACGGTTCGGTGGCTTTATTTGATAAGGACTTGCGCTACCTGCTGGCAGATGGAAGCGAATTAGCCGCCATCGGGCTTTCCAAAGAACTTATGGAAGGAAAAACCCTATGGGAGGTTTTTCCTCCAGACACCTGCGAAACTGTGGAACCGATGTATCAAGCAGCATTAGCTGGTGCCATGACGGTTTCTGAAATCCCCTATGGCGATCGCACCTATCTGGTGCAAATTCTGCCTGTCACTAACCAGCAGGGAGAAATCTTTGCGGGGATGACGTTGACGCAAAATATCAGCGATCGCAAACAGGCAGAGGAGGCGTTGCGGCAGCGGGAAGAACAATTGCGCCAGATTCTTCAGAATATGCCAGTTATGATGACTGCCTTCGATGCAGACGGAAACATCACTGTCTGGAACCGCGAGTGCGAAAGGGTTGCAGGCTACAGTGCTGCGGAAATTGTTGGCAATCCCAAAGCACTGGAGTGGGTGTATCCAGATCCCGCCTATCGCACATCAATGCTGACCATCTGGGCTGAACTTGGCAATAACTACCGTAACTGGGAATGGGAAATCACGGCTAAAGATGGAAGTGTCAAAACAGTAGCATGGTCGAATATCTCCGAGGGATTCCCCATTCCCGGCTGGACCACTTGGGGCATTGGTGTGGACGTAACCGAACGCAAAGCCGCTGAAGAAGCTCTAGCAGAGAAAGCTTGCTTAGCCGCGTTTCGTGCGGATGTAGACACTGCGCTGACTCAGGGCGATCGCTTGCAGGTGATACTGCAACGCTGCACCGAGGCTGTAGTCCAACATCTCGATGCCGCGTTTGCAAGGCTATGGACGCTTAACAGAGAGGAGAATGTATTGGAGTTGCAAGCGAGTGCGGGGATGTATACCCACCTTAATGGCTCTCATAGCCGCGTACCCGTTGGTCAATTCAAGATCGGCCTAATTGCCCAAGAGTGCCAGCCCCACCTGACCAACTCTGTGATTGACGATCCTCGTGTTGCTGATAAAGATTGGGCAGAAAGAGAGGGCTTGATCTCCTTCGCTGGTTATCCCCTGATTATCGAAAACCAGATATTAGGGGTTATCGCCATGTTTGCCCGGAAACCGCTTACCGAAGCTACGCTGGGGGCGCTAGAATTTGCAGCCGACGAGATTGCATTAGGTGTTAAGCGCCTACAGGCAGAGGAGGCGTTGCGACACTCGGAAGCACGATTTAGACAACTCGCTCAACGCGAGGCACTGCTCAACCGTTTGTCCAGCGATATCAGGAACTCCCTTGATGTCAGTACCATATTAGGAACGGCTGTGCAGGAGATCCGCAATTTGTTGCAGATTGACCGATGCCTGTTTCTTTGGTATCGACCATCAGCAGAACAACCAGTCTGGGAAGTGGTAAAAGAAGCGAAGATACCTACCCTGCCTAGCTTGCTGGGTCAATACCCAGCCCCAGCAAGTTCGCTAACTCAGAAGTTCACCAACTTGGAAATCCTCCAAGTTGACGATCTTGCAAACGCCAGCGATCCAGCCGAACAGGAACTCTATAGTGCTTCGGGCTACAATGCTATCCTATCGCTGCCAATTCAAGCTCCTTCTGGTGAGATTGGTGTGGTCAGTTGCATCCATCATCGTGGTTCTCGGTCTTGGAGTGGCTCGGAGGTGGAACTGCTGCAAGCGGTAACTGACCAACTCGCGATCGCGCTTTTCCAAGCCGAACTCTACACGCAAGCTCAAGACTCTGCACAGCAAGCTCAAGAAAAAGCTCACCAGCTACAGCAAACTTTGCACCAGTTGCAACAAACTCAAAGTCATCTGATTCAAAGTGAAAAGATGTCCAGCCTCGGTCAGATGGTTGCTGGTGTTGCCCACGAAATCAATAATCCTGTCAACTTCATCCACGGCAACCTCACCCACGCAAATCAATACAGCCAAGATTTACTGAATCTCCTCCAACTCTACAAGCAGCACTATCCCAATCCAGTTCCGGAAATTCAAGATGAAATCGAGGCGATTGACCTTGATTTTGTGGTAGAAGACCTCCCGAAAATCCTGGGTTCGATGAAGATGGGGACTGACCGCATCCGTCAGATTGTTCTGTCGCTGCGGAATTTCTCGCGCTTGGATGAAGCCGCCATGAAGGCAGTGGATATTCATGAAGGGATTGATAGCACCCTCCTGATCTTGCAAAATCGACTGAGAGCCGCCCCCAACTATCCCAGCATTGAAATTGTTAAAGAGTATGGCAATCTACCGCTGGTTGAGTGCTACGCGGGACAGCTCAATCAAGTGTTTATGAACCTGCTCAACAATGGGATTGATGCCCTAGAAACGCAGCCCGAACCGAGAATCATTACCATTCGGACTGAAGTGGGACGTGGGAAATCCCTTCCTGACCCTTATGTTTTGATTCGGATTGCTGATAACGGCCCAGGGATGACCGAGCCAGTAAAAGCTCGCCTATTTGATCCCTTCTTTACGACTAAACCTGTAGGGAAAGGTACAGGTCTGGGATTATCCATCAGTTATCAAATTGTGGTGGAAAAGCACGGTGGCACTTTAAAATGTGTCTCCAAACCAGGACAAGGAGCGGAGTTTTGGATTGAGATTCCCATTTCTCAAGGTCTAACTTAACTGGAATTATGCATAAAAAAAGAGAGGGAAGTTAATCTTCCCTCTCCTCGAATCTTTACTATTTTCAGATTCACCCTGGTCTTTTAGCTTCTTCCGCAACATCTTCTGTTGCTTTCTAATCTGTCTCGCCCTAGCGGAGCCACCTTTCCCTTTGTCGTTTCGTCCCTCTCGGCGGGGAGATTCCCACCGCTTGAGTCGTTGAGTCATGGTCGTTCTCTTGTGTAAAGAGTGGGCAGGGAGAGAATCGAACTCTCACGATCTCACGATCGTCAGATTTTGAGTCTGATGCGTCTACCAATTTCGCCACCCGCCCTTGGGTTTAGCTTCACTATTATAGCCTATCGAATGCTGTTGTAGCAAGGCTTGATATTCTTGACTGCTAGCCCAACGGTCAATTTCCCGCGCCCGCAGGACGGGTACTGGGTGGCTGAGTTGGGCTGTCTGCGCTTGTTTGAGCATTTCACCCAGCTGATTTTTACTGATATCGTCGTAAGCTCTGGCTTGATCTAAAAAGGCTTCCAGATTCAGCTGCGGCGCAAGAATGGGTGAACCTCCAGCCAGTTTCATTAAGACGGAACTGACGACTTTAGAGTCTTGAGTGGCGAGAAGTGCAGCGCGATCGCAAGTAAATTCTGCACATCGCAGCCACTGTAGCATCTGTCCCCTCAAAGTTTCAGCGATCGCTGCACCCCAAGTGGGAATTAATCCTGCTGCTAACACCATAATATTGACGGGTGTTAGGTACACTCCATGCTCGCATTTTAGGTGTCCCAGTTCGTGAGCGATGACTGCTTGAATCTCTTCGGGTGTCAGCAAATCGATTAATGAGGTGTGCAACACAATAAATGGCTGCTTTCCTCGCATGGCAAAGGTGTAGGCGTTTGGCGTGGGTGAGGAACGGACGTACAGTTGCGGGGGTTCCAAATCCAATATCTGGCAAGCTTCTAACAGCAGTTTATGCAGATGAGGTAGCTGTTGTTCGCCTACGAGGACGCCCGCCGCTATATTTTCCAAATAAAAAAACTGTTCTGCGAGGGGACCAAGCAGATTTCTGACCAGGATATCCATTCCCGGCAGTTGTTTTAAGGCGTTAGTCGCTTCTAAATCTAAGGGATGGCGAAATTTATCTGCCGAGAGACCGATTAAGGGTGTCCTTGAAGGCAACATGGAGGAAATCTCAAAAAAAAGAACTAAAACAAAAGAATTGATTGATGCGGTGCTAATCTCAGGGCGATCGTGAGATTAGATATCCCAAATTAGTATAGCGAGGGCGCTTTGTTTTTGTTTCTAAGCGGCGCATCTAACTATGATTTATTAATGCGATTTACAAAATATTGTACCTATTTTCTCTTCCTCTTCGCCCACGAATGGTATACTTTTATAATGGGATAGTTATGCTTTTTTTATAATGGTTAGTATTCCATTATTTAAAATATATTATTCATGTTTAATTAAATAATTATATCCTGAAAAGCCCTAACTTCTTCAATATTTTACTTTCAAAGTTAGGGATTCTGAGGACAATTTCCAATTAGGTAAACAACCAGTTTTTTACCCGATTTAAACCCTTCCAGTCGGGTTTTCTCGCTAATCCATCCTCAATACTTTCTTGGATATCGGGGCGTAATTCTGGATTAATCGCCAGAGATCGCTGAGCCTCTTCAATGTGTTGCCGGACGCCGGTTTTCCCTTCTTCAAGCATTGCCAGAACTAGGTTAATGTGAGCCTGGGGATCTTGGGGATTTAACTTAACAGCTTTTTGAGCGGCTTTGTAGGCCAGAGTGGCTTGATCGTCCAACAGATACAGCCACGACAGGCAAATCCAGGCAGCAGTGAGTTTAGGGGCGCGATCGCAAATATCCTTGAAAACAGGAAGCAAAGTATCCGGGCCTTCTCCCGCTTTATAGCGTTCTAGGCCATTGTCAAAAAGGTCGTTAATTGGCTCGGTCATTTCTGAAAGATGAAAGATGTTAGCGATCGCGTAGCGGATGGCGGGCTAGATAGCGACGCTCTCTTCGCCGGATGCGTTATTTTACGGGGCAATGGGGGGTTGAATCCACCCTTATCTGGAAAGCAGGCGGGATACCTGCTTTCCAATCAGAAGTTTTTACAAACTGTAAGCCAAGCTTGAACTTAGACACCAAATGCAAATGACTTAGACTCCAAATGACTTACCGCAGCCACAGCTTTGAGCAGCATTGGGGTTTGTAAATTGGAAGCCACCGCCAATCATGGCATCGCTATAGTCCAGCATCAGACCATAGAGGTATAGCATACTCTTGGGATCGCAGACAATTTTGAAGCCATCGTAGTCGTAGACTTCATCATTGTCCCGAATTTGACTAGGCTCTTCAAAATCCATCATGTACGACATTCCAGAGCAGCCACCTTGGCGGACGCCAACTCGCAGGCACAGATCCTTGCCTTGTTTCTCCCGCAGAGAGAGAACGTGTTTGAGGGCAGATTCGCTTAACTGGATGCCGCGTTTTTGCGATTGAGTAGCTTGTGTCATGGCGCTCTCGACTCCTAATTTGGTGTTTTATCTAGACGACTTGAGGAAGCCAGTCCACTAGGTCAATTTTATCGAAGATTCTTAACTTAACCGCAGACCGGCGAAGCGAAAAGCTTTTTATTATTTATGTTAACGATTAGGCGTTGAGGTTAGATAGAGCGATCGCGCAAGGATTGTATTGTGGTGCTTTCATCACTGCCAAGCATTAGTTTAGAGGAGGACGGCAGAGAGGCGATTAGTATTTAAAATGAGGATCTACAAAGCGCACGGTGTGTTGTTCCCCCAGTTGGCATAGTCTATGTCTGTTCTCACTCGCTCCACGTCTCGTCGGCTG
The DNA here is from genome assembly GCF_039961915.1 of Trichocoleus sp. DQ-A2. NCBI lineage: Bacteria > Bacillati > Cyanobacteriota > Cyanophyceae > Leptolyngbyales > Trichocoleusaceae > Trichocoleus > Trichocoleus sp. DQ-A2. The sequence goes on along the minus strand of NZ_JAMPKD010000012.1, from coordinate 107,214 downwards.
CAAACTTTACAACAAATTCCTAGCGTCTGGGAAGGCGATCGCCGTCGATTATCTGCTGGGATGGCGCAAAGCTTAGAGTCGGATACTCAGACAGACAGCGAATGCATTGTTTGGGTGGATGGCGTCGAAGGAATGGTTCGAGCGATGGATGTCGTAACTTCCGAGACTGGGCCGGAAGCCGTTGTTCGCGCCCTGCTGCGAGCAATGGAACATCCCCACAGCCCTGCCAAGCCATCCCGTCCTCAGAAAATTGTAGTCCGACACAGAGAACTTCAGTTCTACCTGCGGGGTGTTCTTCAGGATCTAGACATTGCTGTTGATTATGTACCAGAACTGCCCCTGATTGACGAACTATTTCGCGGGTTCCAAGAAATCACCAGCACTCGCCCCCCCAAACTACCGCCTGAATATGCCGAGTTACTGGTGCAAAAAGCTTATGAAATTTGGGACGATGCACCTTGGGAACTGCTTGCCGATCACCAGATTATCTCAATTGAGCTAAATCAGTGGGATGTGGAGACGCTGTACGCCTCGGTGATGGGGATGCTGGGCATGGAGTACGGCATTTTGTTGTATCGCTCTCTGGACTCTCTGAAACGGTTTCGCTCGTCGGTTTTGGCAAAAGAGTCTTTTGAGGAGCTAGAAGAAGCATTTTTAGGGCAAGATTGCTTGTTTGTCACCTTCGAGCAGGCTGAAGATTCCTTAGACGAAGATGAAGAGGACGAAGGCATTGATTTAGCTGACTTGCCGCTTTCAGAAATTCAACCCAATTTTGGAAATGTGCATCCGTTAGAGGGGATGCGACCCTTTTTATATGAGGAAGAAGCGATCGCAGTTTACGTGGCACTCGAAGCCCTCCATCGCTTTTTCCGAGCATCCAATCGCCAGCTGGCAGCAGAGAAATTCCCTACCTTGAGCAAACGCTACCGCATCGCCGCGCCGCTAGAGGCGGATCTGCAAAAATCGATTCCCGTTAAGGTGGCAACGGTTCCCGATGTGGCGACGGAACTGTTTGACATGGCAGAGGTGGCAGGGTTGGCAGAGGAGGAAGACAGCGATCTCGAAGAGATGATGCTGCCCCTGCGGGATGACTTAGTGCCCAAAGATTCTTTCCTCAGCTTGGGGATGATGACTTGGGACAAAGTAGAGTTGCTGCGTAAAACCGTTGATTGCTATCAAGCGAAGGAAGCGATCGCGGCGGGAGAGGGAATGCCAGTGGTTTTGATTCAAACTTCCCGTCCCAAGGCAAAGGAATTGATTGAGCAAATCCAAAGCGCGGGAGGGTTAAAGGGAATTTGCTTTAATCCGGGAGAAGATCCTTTTGAAGGCGATCGCTATGACTTGGGAATTCTCCAAACAGAAAATGGCAATATGTACCTGTTTGGTGAATTTCAAGAAGACGATCCGATTCATAGCGAAGCTCGTCGCAAATGGGATCAGCGTTGTAAGAAAACCAAAGGCTACTGTGGCTTGATTGTGGCTAGGGGGCTAAAAGGCGCATCTAGGGGAAATCCTCAGCTAGGCGACATGATGGCTTTATTTGAAGCGCGATCGCTCTCTAGTAAAGATTTAGGATTGGGGATGCTCCAGCTGATGCCGCAGTTTGAGTTCGAGTGAAGCGGCAAAGGCCTAGAGGACATGGGGACGCCGTGAGCGATCGCCAATACCTAATTCCTTAATCCAAGCGATGAAAATCGGTAATCTTCTGCTGTCACCTGTTAAACTTTGTAAAGAAATTGAGAAGGACAGATGGCATGCGGGTTGCAATCGTCGGGGCAGGATTGGCTGGAATGGCAGCGGCAGTCGATTTAGTCGATGCCGGTTGCGAAGTCGAAATCTTTGAGTCTCGTCCGTTTGTGGGGGGTAAGGTCGGCAGTTGGGTGGATGCCGACGGCAATCACGTTGAGATGGGATTGCACGTCTTTTTTGGGAACTACTACCAGCTATTTCAATTGATGAAGAAGGTGGGGGCAGGTGACAATTTGCGCCTGAAAGAACATATCCACACCTTTATCAATCAAGGAGGCGTCACAGGTGCCTTGGATTTTCGCTTCATCACGGGTGCGCCTTTCAACGGATTAAAAGCATTTTTTACAACATCGCAGCTGTCATTGCAGGATAAAGTACAGAATGCGATCGCCCTTGGCAGCAGTACCATCGTGCGCGGCTTGGTAGACTTCGAGGGTTCGATGAAAACAATTCGCGCTCTCGATAAAATTAGCTTTGCCGATTGGTTTCGCAGTCACGGTGGCAGTAATGGCAGCATCAAGCGGATGTGGAACCCAATTGCTTATGCACTTGGATTCATTGATTGCGAAAATATTTCTGCTCGTTGTATGCTGACCATCTTTCAGATGTTTGCTGCTAGAACCGAGGCATCGGTGCTGCGAATGCTGGAAGGTTCTCCCTCCGAGTATCTGCACAAGCCGATTATTGAATACATAGAAGCCCGAGGCGCGAAAATTCACACTCGTCGCCGGGTAAGAGAAATTCAATATACTGGCGAAGGCAATGAGACGCGAGTAACTGGCTTACTGATTGCTAAAGGCGAAACTGAAGAAACCATCACCGCCGATGCTTATGTCTGCGCCTGCGATGTGCCCGGAATTCAGCGCGTTTTGCCGCAAGCGTGGCGTCAATGGTCGGAATTTGACAATATTTATAAGCTGGATACAGTGCCCGTCGCGACAGTGCAGCTGCGGTTTGATGGCTGGGTGACTGAGTTGCACGATGCCGAAGAAAGACACCAAGTGCATCATGCTGCCGGAATTGATAATCTGCTTTATACAGCGGATGCCGACTTTTCCTGCTTTGCAGATTTAGCTTTAACGAGTCCCTCTGATTATTACCGTGAGGGACAAGGTTCGTTGTTGCAGTTGGTGCTAACGCCGGGAGATCCGTTTATCAAGGAAAGTAACGAAGCGATCGCTCAACACGTCCTCAAGCAAGTACACGAGCTATTCCCTTCCTCCCGCGATTTGAACATGACTTGGTACAGTGTGGTGAAGCTGGCTCAGTCTCTCTATCGCGAAGCCCCTGGCATGGACCCCTATCGTCCTCCTCAGAAGACGCCAATCGCCAATTTCTTCCTTGCAGGTAGCTATACTCAGCAAGATTACATCGATAGTATGGAAGGGGCAACCCTGTCTGGGCGTCAGGCAGCAAAAGCGATTTTAGAAAATGTGCAGGAAATAAAGGGTAAGAGCCAACTGTCGGCGGTTTAGAGGAATAAACCGCAAAAACGCGGCTATAGCAGAGGAAGAAAAGAAGTAAATGGCTGAGTGGCTAGAGCATAGCGTGCAGGTAGAGGTGCCGGTTCCCATTGACGAGGTGTGGAACCTTTGGTCCGATCTGGAGCAAATGCCTCGATGGATGAAGTGGATTGACTCGGTTACAGTTCTGGATAATGACCCAACCTTGTCGCGCTGGAAACTAGCCACGGGTGGCTTAGAATTCACTTGGCTTGCCCGTATCGTCAAAAAGGTGCCTAACCAGATTATCCAATGGGAATCTGTTGGTGGATTACCCAATCGGGGTGCGATTCGCTTTTATGACCGACACGGCAGTAGCATTGTTAAGCTAACGGTGGCTTACGCCATTCCCGGTTGGCTGGGCAGGTTAATGGATAATCTCTTCCTGGGGCGCGTTGTCGAATCGACTATCCAAGCCGATTTGGATCGGTTTCGAGAATACGCCATTAACTCCCAAGCTAAAACTCAGTAGTCATCACCCCTTCTCAAAACTTTAGGGAGATTTTAGAGGGGTATATTGAGAAAGAGACGGAAGAGCGATCGCATTTTCCATCTTCGCGGTTCAAGAACTTTGCGGTAGCAGCGTGACAAACGCAATCACCAATCCGCCAAATAAGCACATCAAATACACGCCTAACAACAACAGCCTGGTTCCCCAACTGGAATGGGATTCCCGACAGCGTTGGGCAATATCTTTGACCATTCTGTACTTCTGAGCAAACGGTAGGGAACCGTAACCAGACTTTTTGAGCGTCAGGAAAATAGCCATCAGTACGCTATCAGAATCGTCAGTTGATTGGGGCAGTTCTCGCCGCAGGATCTTCAGAATCTTGGCACTGCGAAAGCTAGCAGGGATGCTAAACGCAATCAAAAATCCGAGGAAAAGAAAAATACCAGTCCCCGGACTCATGCCGATAAAAACTAGCAACCCGACGGCGAAAAGTTTGAACAAAACATCGGTGTAGGGATGGCGGGAAAATATTAATAAATCTAGGATGCGTCCTCCATCCAAGGGCAAGATAGGAAGTAGATTAAAGTAGTTAATAATGACCAGAAAGCTGATTACTTCTTGCAACCCTAGGGAACGCTGGAGAGAATCGGGAATTGCCAGCGCGATCGCAACTCCTAAGATTATCCCCGGAACCGGCCCCGCCAGCAAAACTAGAAATTTTTCCCGAATCGTCGCATTGTCTTTGCGTCCGGAAGCCGCAGCACCAAATAAGGGCAAGAAGAAAATCGATGTATCTTTATAGCCACAGCCTCTCATCGTCAAAAAGTGCCCTAGTTCGTGCAAAAACAGGACGCCGATGAGAATCAGCAGTGTCTGCAAGTCGAAAAATGGCGTGAACGAGATAGCAAACACGACCAAACTGCCAAGCAACAACCACGACTTTATCCCCTTTCTGGCACGTCCCCGTTCGATTCGTTCCATGCGGCGGAATCCCTCCACTTCCACCGCCGAAGGAATCTCCACATACCGATAGGGTTCTGTTTTTGCCTTTTGCGTCCACTTTTTGACCAGAGTTGTATACTTGCCGCTATCCCGCCCCATCTTGATAGCTGTTTTCATCGCAGCACTGAGATTGAGTTCTAGCAGTTCCGTTCCTCTAATCGGTGACAGCTGCCCTGATTTCACCAAGCTGTCTATGTAGGTGACATGATGCGATCGCAATCTCTCAATAAACGCTTTTGATGACATCGCGACGGGCGTTTTTGCAAGTGCCAAATGCTCAAGCTTGCCTTGATGGACTTGCCACTGCTCTTGGGTTTCCACCGCGTAAGGATCTTGGAGAATGGTATTGGGTATTTCTCCAATCACCCCGAAAGCCTGTCCATTCATCGTGTGTAATAGGAGACCATCCTCAAAAAAGGTAAGAAACTCGATCGTAAACAGCCTCACCGATTCCGGTAGGCTACGAATGTTTACATTAGCGAATGTTTTAAATGCCTCGTTGTATAGCACCATCCCCCAGCTTTTCGAGACATCCAGGTAAATGTCATTAAAGCTGAAATAGGAATGGAACTGAAACCCTAGCTTTTCAAGTTCTGGCAACGGAATCTCAAATAAATCTTTGATATAAGTAGGGATTTCCTCGCCGCTCCGAATTTCGTAATCGATGTACTGTAGAGTCAAGCCTAAAAGTCGCTGAAAAAAAATCAAGTAGCGGCACGCTACTAGCAACCCATAGACTGCTAATCCGTAAAGCAAATATTCCATTAACGGCCCAACCCTGTGTGTAGTTTGCTACCAGGCGGGGTCAACGTAGAGATTGATTGTTAATTGTTCGCACCCTGCCGGTACTGCTGTGATACAAGCACAGATGGTATGTCCGTCCGCTACCTCCACTTCGCAGGCGTGACACGAACCCATCAGGCACCCGGTGGGAATGAACACCCCAGCCCGTTCTGCTACCTGTAATAACGCTTCTCCTACCTCAGCGTCAACCGCAATCTCGTCAGGTAAAAAAAGTACACTTACGCTCATCAGTAGTTGGTAATGGGTAATGGGTATTTGCTAATGGGTAATGGGTGAAAAGCAATGACCCATTACCCATGCCTTAAGACAAAATAGGGTTTAAATCTAGGTGAGCTTCCACCGTATCTGCCAGCGAATCCAGAATGGTTTCTCGGTGTTCGCGGTAGTTGGCGACGCCTGTGGGGAGAGATGGAAGTCCCCGTTGCTGCCGTAGGTGATTTAACCAGGCTCTTCGCCAAGGGCCATTATCAAAAAGACCGTGGAGATAAGTGCCCACAACGGATTGAGTAGCATCGACAATCCCTAAACTCGGATCGTCAAATAGGGTTTTGTAGGAGTATTGCTTGGGTGCGTGTCCGGATGCCCCCATTCCTTCCTCTGAATCCAACAGCCGCGTGCGCCCTTGATGGATTTCATAACCGGCGACGGGTAAACCAGTTTGAGGATAGTTAGAAGTTACGAGTCGTTGGCGGGCAATTTTTTGGGCGGTAATTACGGTTTTTACGGGTAACAATTCCAGACCTTTGTAACGTCCGGTTTCACCTTCAATTCCTTCAGGATCGGCTAAAAATTTGCCTAGCATCTGGAAACCGCCGCAGATTCCCAGAATAGTACCGCCTGCTGCGGCGTAATTTTGAATTGCCTGCGCCATGCCGGTTTTTTGCAGCAGCATCAAGTCAGCGATGGTGGTTTTGGAACCTGGAATAATCACGGCATCCGGATGTCCCAAGGGTTCTCTGGGGCTAATGTATTTCACCGTAACGCTGGATTCTGCTTCTAGGGGGTCAAAATCGGTGAAGTTAGAAATCCGGGGAAGGCGGATGATGGCAATGGTGAGATCGCTGTGAGATTTGGTCGTGCGACGCTCAAACAAATCTAGGGAATCTTCGGCGGGCAAAGCTTGATCGATCCAGGGAATGACACCTGCAACGGGAATGCCGGTGCGTTCTTCTAGCCAGGTGATGCCGGAGTCTAAGAGCGATCGCTGTCCTCGGAATTTATTAATGACAATCCCCTTAATCAGCGCCCGTTCTTCCTTCTCCAGCAACTCCAGAGTACCCACTACATGGGCAAAAGCGCCCCCCCGGTCGATATCCACGACCAGCAAGGTTGAGGCATTTAAATGCTTCGCGACCCGCATATTCGCCATGTCGCGGTGCTTAAGGTTAATCTCCGCTGGGCTACCCGCTCCCTCACAGACCAGTAAGTCAAATTCTTCGGAAAGACGTTGCAGCGATTCTTCAATTGCCTGCCAACCTATATCAAAATACTGCTCGTAGTACTCCGCAGCACCCACTTGCCCGACGGATCTGCCCTTGATAATCACCTGGGAAGTCATGTCCCCTTGGGGCTTGAGTAAAATTGGGTTCATCTCCACCCAGGGCGTTACTCCCGCAGCCCAAGCTTGCACTGCCTGGGCATAACCAATTTCTCCTCCAGTGGGCGTTACGTAAGCATTCAGCGCCATATTCTGCGCTTTAAAGGGAGATACTCGCCAGCCGCGCCGAGATAGAATCCGGCAAAGTGCTGCGGTTAGTAGAGATTTTCCTGCGTGGGATGTGGTTCCCACGACCATAATCGCTTTCATTTTAATAGTTTGGGGTTATAGGGAAGAGCAGGCAAGCAGGCAAGCAGGCGAAAGGCACAAAACAGGGGGGCAGGGAAAAATTCTTACTCAGTCCTCAGTCCTCAGTCCTCAGTCCTCAGTCCTCAGTCCTCAGTCCTCAGTCCTCAGTCCTCAGTCCTCAGTCCTCAGTCCTCAGTCCTCAGTCCTCAGTCCTCAGTCCTCAAAACAAGCGGAACCAACGATTTAAGGCATTATAGAAGCGATCGCTAAGAGAGGGGGCAGGCCACGAACCACCCTGAAGTTCCCATTTTTCAACCAATTGGCGTCCCAAAGGCGTGAGGCGAAAACTATCGGTGATTCCTTGACCATCCACCTCTCGCCGCAGAATGCCTACTTGAATCAGCCACAACAGAGAACTTTCTGCGCCTAGTTCCCGCACAGGATGGCGGGTGTACTGGTGTTGGACGCCTGAAGCACCAGCGATCGCTTGCAGGGGAACGCTGGTTGAGCGCATCGCTGCAAACAAAGGCAGGAGGAAGGGCGAACAGCGCATCGCTCGTTCGGCACGGGATACACTGCCAGGGGAATATTGAATCGACTGGGAGTTTTTTGCCTCAACAGAATTCATCTCTTCATCTAATGTCAGGAAACAGCAGAGGATTAAAAATTGCCATCTAGTCAATATCGATTATTTATTAACCGACTTTTAGCGATCGCACCCACAAGCTTTATGGTTTTAGCTGTAGACGCTCTCCGGCGCGTCTCGTTAGGAGACTGACTGCCGTCATCCACCTTAGCTTAGCCCAAGCGGAATTTTAAAATATTGTAAAATTTGATTTTCACCAAACAATCATAACTGAGCAGGAAATAGAATTTATGGCTCTAGCAGTCGGTACAACGGCACCCACTTTCACCGCCAAAGATACCAATGGGAACACTGTCTCGTTGTCTAATTTGGCAGGAAAAACTGTGATTTTGTATTTTTATCCCAAAGATGATACACCCGGCTGTACCAAACAAGCTTGTAGCTTTCGAGATGCCTATGCAGACTATCAAGGCAAAGATATTGTAGTCTTGGGCGTTAGCAAGGATGATGAAGCGTCTCACCAGAAATTCACCGAGAAGTTCAATTTGCCTTTTCCCCTACTGGCAGATGTCGATGGCAGCATTATCAAAGCTTATGACGTTGAAGGAAGTAGCGGTTATGCCCAGCGCGTAACTTACGTGATTGATGGCACTGGCAAGATCGTTCACGTTGATTCCAGCGTCAACACGGGTAGTCATGCTCAGGATATCTTAGCGGCACTGGCTTCTTGAGCCGACGACTTTAGTCTCTAGAAATAATCCGAGAAGCCCGGTTTCCTTAAGGAAATCGGGCTTCTCAATCACAGGACTATTTGAATACTGATTAGTTATGGCGTCGAAGAGGCGGGTGTTACTGAGTTTACTGGAGTGACAGGTGCTACAGGTGCTGCCTGATTGGGAGTACCAAGAAGTTGTAGTTGTTGACGTCGGAACTGATCGGCGGCAGTATTCAGATTATTCTTCTGGTCAGTATTAAACTCGTCCATACTGCGAATGTTGCCCAAGGTGGCTCGATGCATCAAGTCAAAGACACCAGACGCACCGCCGTTATTCGTCCGAGAAAATGGGTCTGTATTTTGCTCTTGGAAAGTGTCTGCGGGACTGACCGCTCCTGGTTGCGACAGGGTGGATTGAGCCAGAGTCAATTGAGGCAGCAAGCAGGAGGCGAATCCCATGCCAGCCAGAACACCGAGAACCAGTTTAGTTTTTTTATTCATGACAATTTGGGGCGAAACACGCTACGAAAGTTGTGAGTTTTGAGTTTTGAATAAAGACGAAAAAATTGATCTCTATGTTCAACTTTATAACTCAAAACTCACTCAAGACTTGGTACTCATTACTCAAGACGATTCTTAAGCAAACCGACGACGCAGCAGTGGTTGAATTGCTAATAATATTACTGCATCAAAACCGAGAAGCACCAATATGGCAGTGCCAAAAGTTACAGTGCCCCAAGGAGCTTGCATTACCACGCTACTGAGTGCCCAATCACTGTGGAGATACAGATAACGAATTGGCTCAATCGCATAGCTGAGGGGATTGAGAGTTGCAACAACCTGCAACCAATTGGGCATGAAGGATAAAGGGGCGAGGGCTGTACTGGCAAACAGTAAAGGCAGGTTAGTAACAAAAATTACAGCAATCAGCTCGACGTGACCGGGCAAAGCAAAAGCTAAACCCAAGCTCAAAGCGGTGACACCCAGAACCAGCAACAGAACAATCAATGCGATCGCGCCCAAGCCTAAAAGATTAGGTAAACCGGCTCCCAGAAAAGCGCTAGCTGCAACAATTACTGCCGCTTGGATTAAGCTCAGCGTCACAATATAGATAGATGAGGCAGCAACAATCGAAAATCGGGATGCCAGAGGAGCGACTAATAAGCGGTTGAGAAAGCCAAATTCCCGGTCAAACATCACCGGCAATCCAGCATTCAGTGCCCCGGCAAAGGCGGTAAAAACAATCACACCGGCACCAAGAAATTGCCCGTAGCTCAAATCATTGCCAAAAATGCCTTGAGGAGCATTTTGAAACAGCGCCCCGAATAGAACCAACCACATTAAAGGCTGGATAATTCCCGCCACGAGAGTCGAAGGACGCCGTTGCAATTGAATGAATAAGCGCTTCGTTAAAGCCAGAGTTTCTTGAATAAAGTCACTGACGAGGCTGGATGCAGCACCGGCATTAGATTTACCCGCTGCCTCTGGCTGCAACCGGATATCAGGTTTAGGAGGCGTTATCGTACTGCTCATATCAATTTCAGATGTTGATGTTGGATTTTGGATTTTGGTCGCTTGGTGGTGTAAAAGCTTGTTTTAGCGCATATTCTGCTTTTTCTCTGCCTTCTGATCTCGGCTACCGGCTGCTGCAAGTTCTGCATCCATCAGGGTTCTCCCCGTAGCCGCAAGGTAAACATCATCTAAGCTAGGTCTAGCTTGGGCAATGCCAAAAATCGGTAAATTAGCGGCTTGGAGAGATTGCTGTATTGTCATCAGGGCGTCGCTTTGGGGCGTGACTACTAAATTGAGAGAATTCCCCTGAGCGTTATTGATGATTGCTTCTTGCACAAAGGGCAGAGATTGCAGCATATTTTTCGCTTTCTCTGCTTCTTCAACGGGAGAAAATTCGCGGATACGCAGGGTGATGCGATCGCCTCCCACCCGATCCTTCAACTCAGAAGGCGTCCCAGAGGCAATCACTACCCCTCGGTCGATAATCGCCACCCGGTCGGCTAAAGCATCAATTTCTTCTAAATAGTGGCTGGTGATCAGCACCGTTGTCCCGGATGCTCGCAACTGGCGCAAGAAATCCCACACGACTACACGGCTTTCAATATCTAGCCCTACGGTTGGTTCATCCAGAACTAAGACATCTGGCTGATGCAGCAACCCAGCGGCTAAGTCGAGGCGCTTGCGTAAACCGCCAGAGTAGGTGCCAGTTTTTTTATCAGCGTATTCTTGCAATCCCAAGACGCTCAGCACCGCCTCAATTCTCTGTTTCGCCACGGCACCGGGGAGGTGATACAGCGCGGCTTGCAGTTGCAAGAGTTCCCTTCCTGTCAGCACCTTATCTAAGGCGACCTCCTGAGCCACATAGCCTAAGCGCTGCCGTGCCCCCCTGGGGTTATCCACAACGGAGATGCCAGAAACTTCAATTTTGCCAGCATCAGGTGTTGTCAGGGTACACAAGACCCGCAGGGTTGTCGTTTTCCCGGCACCATTGGGTCCTAATAGACCAAAAATTTCACCAGGTTCGACCTGAAAGGAAACATTTTTAACGGCTTCTACTGAGCCGTACCGTTTCTGAAGCTTTTCGATTAAAACAGCGGGAGCCATAAATGTCCCAAATTAACAAATCTAAACACTATTTGTTTCTATTGTATTTCAATCCCTCATCAGGATTTATACTCCTACCGTGCTGGACTTCTCTACTTGAAAGGCGAAAAGTCCGTACAGTGACATCTCAGGACGATACAGCGCCAGACAATTATACGGATAAGCGATCGCGACCGTCCCCATATCTGAGATAGAGAAAGCGCGATCGCTTGATTTAACTAAATTGGGAAACTCTAGCCGGATTAGTGACAGAGTGCTATTTGCGTGACAGAGAAAGGAAGTTCTTTGCTATCATCCACAGCCATTCTTCGTTCCCAGCTCTTTCGCTCAGAAATCCACCTGAAACCCGCCTGTTTTGCCTGTTGACGATTGTCATAGGTTACAAGAGCTTTAAAAAGAGCTTTGGGTCTTAAAGCTTTCTCAAACATAGCTTGCAAGTTTTCCATGCGATCAAAAAGAGCTGCGATTAACTGGCAATCAGTTAGTGCCCTATGCGTTCCAAAAACTCCAATGTCATGAGCTGCTGCCAATTCGAGCAAAGATTGACCGGAACGGGTTTGACGAGGCCATTTGAAATCGTTACAAGTACATACCCAAGGAAGCGGTTCCCCTTTAAAGTTCAATAAAGTAGGTAATGTGCTTTTCCCATTTTTTGAGAGACCAAACCACTTCTTATCAAACTCGGCATTGTGCGCCACAATAACTTGCGCCATTTTTGCCATCTCAACGAGCATCCGCACTCCCCGATCAGCTTGTTCTGCTGTCATTTCCATTAGCGGTGCTGGTTTAATTCGGTTTATATGCTCTGCCGGATTACTCTGTGCAGGCAAAATTATTGAAAATTGCTCGATGGTGGTTTGGTGCTTCACCGAATAAAGGATTGCTCCAATTTCTATCACCTGGCCCGCGTTTACTTCCAGATGTGTTGTCTCTGTATCGACGATTAAAACCTGATCGGGCGTGTGAAGCCGTTGCTGAGGTACAGCTAATGGATTGTGGTTCATAATGGAGATAACAAATTAACTACAGGCCCCCAGCCTTAGAGCTGGCGGGCTTTTTTTTGGCAATTCTGCCCTTGACATCCACAGCATAACTTTGCCAATATCGCCCTGTCAACTGTTTGGGTCGCTAGTTTCTTTAGCGTAATATCTACAAGCGTGAGTAATATTCACTATGATAGCTATAGTGAGACACGTCCTGATTAAGTCTTAAGTGGTAAACAAAGCGCTTATGAAAAAAATTCGCTGTAAGTTAAAGGATTTGATGGAAAAACGGGGGCTATCCCAGTACAAACTAGCTAAAGAGACGGGTCTTAGTATCAATGCCATCAGCAGGCTTTACAAAGGTGAGTTTGATCGAATTGACTGCAATACATCTGAAGTTTTATGCAACTACTTTGGCTGCGACTTATGCGAACTTTTTCCCCTAGAAGCTGATTCCTCAGAACCAATGAAAGAGGATGAGCTTCGGAAGCGATATGCAGCAGGAGAGAGGGATTTTTCAGGAGTAAACCTCAGCTTTGCCAGCTTAAATGAGGAAAATCTGAGTGGGGCTATTCTAACTGGAGCTATGCTGAACTCAACTATTCTGACTGGCGCAAACCTAAGCAAGGCAAACTTGGATCAGGCAGACTTGACAGGAGCATATCTGGAAAAAGTAAACCTGAATGCAGCCACCCTAAGAGGATCAAAGCTCAGTTTAGCAAGACTAGATGCTGCAAAACTTGTCTATGCAGAACTAACTGACGCAGACCTCAGCCAAACTTCTTTAGAAGATGCAGAGCTTCGTTGGGCAAACCTAAGTGGGGCAGTTTTAAGAGGAGCAAACTTAAATAACGCACAAATGACTAGAGCGAACCTGAGAAAAGCCGACTTGACCAATGCAGAACTAACGGGAGCGCATTTAATGTGGGCAGACCTGAGTGAAGTAAAGGCGATCAGTGCTGCTCCTGAGGTGAGTAGTGCAAATTTTAGTAGTGCTGACTTGAGCGGTGCTAACCTCAGCAGTGCTAACCTGAGTTGTGTTGATCTAACAAATGTCAACCTCACAAATGCCAATTTGAGTAGTAGCAATTTGAGTCTTGCCATTCTGAATGGTGCTGACCTAACTGGTGCCATTCTAAATAGTGCCAATATGAGCAATAGTATTTTAGAAAAAAGCTATCGGGGAAACAATACTGTGGTAGTAGCTTTGAGTGGTGCTGACTTGAGTGGTGCTGACTTGAGTGGTGCTGACTTGAGTGATGCTGACTTGAGTGGTGCTGACTTGAGTGGTGCTGACTTGACCCATACCAATCTGAGTGGTGTCAACTTAAGAAATGCTAATCTACAGAATGCTAACTGGGACAATGCTAAATTGAGGGGAACAACAATGCCTGATGGCAAAATACTTAGCAGTTTAGAAGAGGATTTCTCCGAATTCTAGCTGTTAGATTTAGATGGATTTTGCCGGTTGAGCGATCGCGCGAATTGTTGATAGAAATGCGATCGCATTCCCAATCCTTTCCGCAAGAGTTTAAACAGAGCGACCGCTTTCAATGCAAAAAACCCGCCAAGGCGGGTTTTTTTGTTTAGATGCGATTTCTAATCGCGGGATCATTGCAAAATTGCGATCGCGCTAATGAATGTCTGGAGATGTTCGCCAACAAATGCGGTGAATTGATGCGTTACTGGTAAACTATCGACGACAATGCCGGTGCAGAGCAGCATCATGTAGAGGATGGAGTATTTAAACAGCGATCGCGCGACCTGTTTATCTCCAGGTGACTGCAACATCTGCCATGCTTTCTTAATAAAGAGACTCCCCAGGATTGAGGCAACAATCCCATAAACGATACCAGACGCGCCCAAAGGATAAACCAGCAACAACGTCATCGGTACCATAATCAGCGTGTAAAGCCAAATTTGCCGAGTCGTGACCACTTCCCCTTCAACCACTGGCAGCATCGGAATCCCGACCTTGGCGTAGTCATCTCGAATCATTAAAGCTAACGCCCAGAAATGGGGAGGCGTCCACACAAACACAATCGCAAAAAGCAGCCAAGCTGCCCAGCTTAAGGTGCCGGTAACAGCGGCCCAACCGACTAGCGCCGGGATCGCTCCTGCGGCACCGCCAATCACGATGTTTTGCGTGGTGTGGCGTTTTAGCAAGTGGGTGTAGATGCCCATGTAGAAGACAACGCCTGACATTGCTAAGAGGGCGGACAGCAGGTTGGCGAAAACTGTCAGCAAGGTGAAAGAAAGACAAGCCAGGACAATTGCAAAAATTAGCGCATCGCGGGATTGCACACGACCAGAAGGAATCGGGCGGTGGCGGGTGCGCTCCATTGCATAATCGATATCGCGATCGTAGATGCAGTTGAGGGTTTGAGCAGATGCGGCAGCGAGCGTTCCACCCGCCATCGTCACCAATAACAACAGCGGATCTACCTGTCCATCTGATGCCATCCACATACTCGCCGCCGTTGTGATCAGCAGCAGCGGGATAATTCGGGGCTTTGTCAGCTGGTAGTAACTCTGAATGACCTCTAGGAAGTTTTGGTGTCTGCGGGAGACATCGGTTCCAACTATCATTTCCTGCATTATTTATTTTTTCCTAAATTACTTAGCCTGCCGCAACGCGATCGCTCAAGGGTAAACGAGCGCAGGCTTTGTTTGTAGAGTCCCACCCTGAGGGGTGCGGATTGATGAAGAGCTATACGGAAGGGTTGGGAATGACACTGGCGCGATCGCGCAACGCCAAAACAGTAAAAGCAACAAGCGTTCCGAGTAAGGCGGCTCCGACTGCCTGGTGAGCGACGGTCAGTGGTTCTACTTGGAGGTGCAAGCGGAAGGTCGCCACACCGAGAATCACTTGTAACACCAGTAAACCACCACCCAGATTAGCCAGACGGCGCAGCATCGGGTGCAGTGCGGGTGTGCGCCATGCCAAAAGCACGACAGCAACGATCGCTAAAGTTGGGGGAACGACACCCGCAATGTGGCTATTCATCACCGTACACAACTCTTGCGCCCCAAAGCACTGATGGAGCGCCCAGCGAGAACCCACTAATCCACCCAGGAGGCTTTGTAGATAGACCAAAATTGCAGCCGTTAAACTCACCCACGGCAATTTTCCAACCGTTCCCGTGCCTTGATAAGGCAAGAGTGCCGCGCCGATTGTCAGTAGGGTGATAAAAAACAACAGTGCGGTTCCCAGGTGAGCGGTGACAATGTCAAAACGCAGCAGTTGCGTGACCGTCAGTCCCCCCAAGACGCCCTGAAATACCACTAAAAAGAGTGCGAAGGTGGACGCCCAAGGCAACCATTTAGGGAGCGATAGCCGATGCCACCAGGAAAGAACTGCTAGCGCGATCGCGCCGAAGCCGATTGCTGCCGCGTCCAACCTGTGAAACCACTCCAGAAACACCTGAAGATTCATCTGCGAAGAAGGCACCAGTTGACCGTAGCATAGAGGCCAATCCGGGCACGCTAGCCCAGCATTCATCACTCTTGTGGCACTCCCAATCGCCATCAAAACCAGCGTAGCGACGCCCAGCCGAAACACCAAGCGACGGATCTTGTCCCTTGGGTGGGAATCCTCCGGAGTGCGAACATCCTGATGAAGGACGGATTCTGTCATAGCGTTCAAAAAGCTAATTTTTCACCAATCAAATCAGAGTATCCGCTCAATTCCAACCTAGCATCTGAATGGAGGAAGATGACCGGCTCTAGCTACCACTCTAATGACCCCGTTGCATCATCAGCCACCGCTTTAGGAATTTCTTCCAATTGCCGAGATTTTGCGGAAATTGAGGCGAATTAGGGCAATGCAATAACCTCTGCGGCTAAAATTTTTAGATTTCTTCTAAATCAAGTATTTCATTGTAAAAAAGAATACTGGTATTCAAAGAGAAAACCGCTAGAATCCAGAAGCAATCTTCTAGCTCTAAATCCCGAATCCCTGACAGGGCGGGAGACGCCTCCCAGGATTCATCCTAGCGGAAATGGCTTTGTCTGCTGGTACCTTTCCTGAAAATGGCGGCGATCCCAAAAAAATTCCAAAAGATAACTCAGATTGGCTCACCTTTATGGGATCTCTGCCTTACCGTGGTTAATGAGGCTCTTACTGATTTCCTAAGATCGAACACAAAGGCAGCTTCACTTCGAGGCAGTCTAGATAGACCAAATCGGTCTGGGCATCAGCCCACACTGTTTTGTTTAGAATTGCACCAAATCCAAGACAAAGCCCGTGAAAATCCCAAGCTCGATATTAACTTTACTGGTTGGCATTGTGCTGACCCTTGTCAGCCTGTGGTACGGTCAAAACCACGGTCTTTTGCCGATAGCAGCCTCTGAGGAAGCAACCCTAATCGACAGGCTGTTTAACGCGATGATGACCATTTCCACAGGTCTGTTCCTGCTGGTTCAGGGAATAATTATCATTGCGGCAATTAGATTTCGGCAACGTCCTGGCGATGATACGGACGGGCCACCCGTGCATGGCAACGTTCCCTTAGAAATTTTGTGGACGGCGATTCCAGCGGTGATCGTCCTAGGAATCTCGATTTACAGTTTTGAGGTTTATGGTCAAATCGGCGGACTGAATCCGATGGATCATTCGGTTGCTCACGCTCCGAGTCATCAGCAGGTTGCCAAAATGCCTGGAGCGGCGATTGCAGCTACCTTAACAGAGGCTGAAAACGCCACGGACACTGAAAATCGCAATCAGCAGCTGCAAGATAAAGTCTTAGAAGACCCCGCTACGGCAAAAGTCCGCAAGGAGCTTCCTCAACTGCGGGATTCAGCCGATGTAGGCGTAACTTCTGGTCGCATTGGTCCCACACCTGACAAGCAAGGTCAAGATCCAGAATTTTATGTGAATGTTACGGGTCTACAGTTTGCTTGGCTTTTTAGCTACCCCGGAACCGATGTGACAGCGGGCGAATTGCATCTTCCGCTTGGACGGGAAGTGAAATTGAACATCTCGGCAAATGATGTTATACACGCTTTTTGGGTGCCTGAGTTTCGCCTCAAGCAGGATGCGGTTCCAGGACGCCAAACTGAGCTGCGGTTTACACCCAACAGACTCGGTGAGTATCCGCTCATTTGTGCGGAACTCTGTGGTGCTTATCATGGAGTCATGAAGACAACGGTCATTGTTCAGACCCCCGAAGATTTCCAGAATTGGCTTGCCGAGCAGCAAGAAGTTGCCAGTTCTGAGGCTCTCGATCGGGCGGTGGCAGTAAACCCCGCAGAACGCTCAGATGCTGAGTTTTTGGCTCCCTACGCCAGTGAAATGGGGATCGATGCCGAAACTCTACACCCTCTCCACCACCACTGAGTAAGAGAGTGATGAGTGATGAGTGTTGAGTTGTGAGTTAAAAAAGTTCTCGTAAAAATCTTTTATTTAATTCAAAACTCAAAATTCAAAACTCAAAACTCTTCTGACCCCCCTTAACTTCTGAATTTGAGATGACACAAGTAGAGCTTCAAGAAAAAGCAAATCTACCAGCCCACGGTGAACAACCGAAGGTAACGCATTGGCGAGAATACTTTAGCTTTAGTACCGACCACAAAGTGATTGGGATTCAATACCTGGTCACGACGTTTATCTTTTATTTGATTGGTGGAGTCCTGGCAACAGCCGTTCGCACGGAACTGGCAACCCCAGAGTCCGATTTTGTCGCCCCAGATGTTTACAACAGCTTATTTACGGTTCACGCGACGGTGATGATCTTCTTGTGGATCGTGCCTGCGGGAACCGGCGGCTTTGGGAATTACCTGGTGCCCTTGCTGATTGGAGCAAGGGATATGGCGTTTCCGAGACTGAATGCGATCGCCTTCTGGATCATCCCACCGGCCGGGTTGCTGCTGTTGAGCAGTTTCTTGGTCGGGGCACCCGGTGCGGGTTGGACTTCTTATCCCCCCTTGAGCGTTGTTAGTGGCAAACCCGGTGAAGCGATTTGGATTCTCAGCGTCCTGATCCTGGGGACCTCTTCGATCCTGGCAGCGATCAATTTTCTCGTCACCATCTGGAAGATGCGGACGCCAGGGATGGGGTGGAATCAAATGCCCTTGTTCTGCTGGGCAATGCTCGCCACTTCTGCATTGGCTCTTATCGCTACGCCTGTATTAGCAGGGGCACTGATTCTACTATCCTTTGACCTGCTGGTGGGTACGTCCTTCTTTAACCCGACTGGAGGGGGCGATCCCATCGTGTATCAACACCTATTCTGGTTTTACTCCCACCCGGCGGTTTACATCATGATCCTCCCCTTCTTCGGGATGATCTCAGAAATTTTGCCGGTTCACGCCCGCAAGCCGATTTTTGGTTATAAAGCGATCGCTTATTCCAGTCTGGCAATCAGCTTTTTGGGGCTAATCGTCTGGGCGCACCACATGTTTACCAGCGGCACCCCTGCCTGGTTGCGGATGTTTTTCATGATCACCACAATGGTGATTGCTGTCCCTACCGGGATCAAAGTATTTAGCTGGTTGGCAACCATTTGGGGCGGCAAACTGCGCCTGAACAGCGCCATGCTGTTCGCAATGGGCTTTATCTCCATGTTTGTCATCGGCGGCATCAGTGGCGTCATGGTGGCAGCTGTGCCCTTTGATATCCACGTTCACGACACCTACTTTGTCGTGGCTCACCTGCACTACGTCCTCTTTGGCGGCAGTGTTTTCGGCATTTATGCCGGATTCTATCACTGGTTCCCCAAGATGACGGGGCGGATGCTGAACGAAACTTGGGGCAAAGTTCACTTTGTCCTGATGTTGGTTGGCTTCAATATGGCATTCCTGCCGATGCACAAGCTAGGTCTAGAAGGGATGAACCGACGGATTGCTTCGTATGACCCGAAATTTACCACTCTCAACGTGATCTGCACGATTGGGGCATACATCCTCGCCGTCTCCACCATTCCTTTCATTGTTAATGCCTGCTGGAGTTGGATAGCGGGTCCCAAGGCACCTGATAACCCCTGGCAAGGACTGACCCTAGAGTGGATGACAACCTCGCCCCCGCCACCGGAAAACTTTGAAAAAGACCCAGTGTTAGCCACTGGGCCTTATGACTATGGGATGGGCGATCGCCGCACTCAAGTAGAGGTGCCCTTTGACGAGCCTCGAAATCCAGTCTTGGCTGCTGGCCCTGACTCGGCTCTCCGTGCCGATCCCGATCCCGCAGTGGCGGTGAATCCCGATGACCGCCAAGGAGAAAGTCACAATCGGTAATGGTAATCGGTAATCGGGAAACGATGACCCATTACCGATTCTCCACTACCCATTACGTATCCAACTCTTTCTAGAGGAGATTCATGCAAGGTTCAACGATTGACCCAGCGAAAACTGCCCTCAACTATCACCACAACTCAGAAGCGACTGTGGAAGCCCACGGCGTAGAACATCATGATTTCCGCATCCAGGGGCTGATTGTGTTTCTGATTGCGGAAGGCATGATCTTTGTCGGCTTATTTACTGCCTATCTCGCCTTTCGCGCTGTGGCACCCAGTTGGCCCCCGGAAGGAACGCCAAAGTTAGAGCTATTACTGCCCGGAATCAACACACTGATTCTGATTTCTAGCAGTTTCGTGATCCACAATGCGGATACTGCCATCAAAAAGAACGATGTGGCAGGTTTAAGGACTTGGTTTGCCGCAACTGCCTTAATGGGAGCGATTTTCCTGGGGGGTCAGGTTTACGAGTATACCCATTTGGAATTTGGCCTCAGCACTAACTTGTTTGCCAGCACGTTTTATGTTCTGACTGGGTTCCACGGTCTCCACGTTCTTTTAGGACTAGGGGCGATGATTGCTGTTTTGTGGCGCAGTTTAAAACCCGGTCACTACAGCAGCGAACACCACTTTGGCGTTGAAGCCGCAGAGATTTATTGGCACTTCGTCGATATTGTGTGGATTATTTTGTTCACCATCCTCTATCTGATTTGAATCTTTGTTTTTGCTTTTTTGACAAAGCTTGCCCCCAATTGGGGGCTTTTTTATGAGGAAAAGTTACTCTACTGATTGGAGGCGGGAAGGAGTCCTAAAATTTTAGATTTGGGGTTTGGGATTTTGAGTTGAAAATCTTAGACAGTCAGCGACTTTCCCGATTGAAAATCATGCAACTGTTCCGCAAATTGGTATGAATCGATGGACGCAGATGAACTACTGAGGAAATATGTAGAGGGCGAAAGAGATTTTTGTCTAGCCGACCTAAGTGGAGCCGACCTGAGTGGGGTAAATCTCAGTCAGGCGGATTTTAGTGGGGCCAACTTAAAAAAAGCTACCTTGAGTCGAGCGATTCTGAGCCGATGCACCCTAGCCGCAACCCACATGGAGGAAGCGGACTTGTGTGAGGCAGACTTGCGTAGAGCCGATTTGAGTGGAGCTGAAATGTTTGGAGCCTTCTTAATTGCAGCCAACCTGAGTTTAGCCGACTTGATTGGCACCGACTTGACGAAAGCCAATTTGAGTTTAACCGACTTGATTGGAGCTGACTTGATTGGAACTGACTTGAGTGAAGCTAACTTGAGTTTAGCCGACCTGCGGGGAGCTGACCTGAGTGGAGCTAATCTGAATGAGGCTAATCTGAGTGCATCCCATCTCTATGAAGCTGACTTGAGTGAGGCCAACTTGGAGGGAACGAACTTCCGGAGAGCGCTCTACAACGAACAAACTAAGTTTCCCGAAGAGTTTGATCCAAAACTAGCAGGAGCATTGTTGATTGCCCCGAATGTATTGCTGGCAGGGCTAGACCTGAGTAGAGCGAACCTTCCTGGGGTTAATCTGCGTGGAGCTAACTTGAGCGGTACTAACTTGAGCAAGGCAGATATGGTTTGGGTAGATTTGAGTGGAGCCAATTTGAGTGGAGCTAATTTGAGTGGAGCCAATTTGAGTGGAGCCAATTTGAGTGGAGCCAATTTGAGTGGAGCTAATTTGAGTGGAGCCATCATGCCTGATGGCAGCCTTCATGATTAAGGTCAAATAGTGAGAGATTAGACAAGACTCGTAGGGCGAATCTCTGAAAGGATTTATGCTGTTAGCGATCGCTCCATTGTTTCTCAAACTGGGCATAAGCTTGATTAATTGCCTGCATTTGAGCTTGGGCATTGGTAGAAGGATTAACATCAGGGTGATACTGCCTTCCCAAACGTCGGTAAGCACGCTTAACATCATCAGCATCAGCGTTCCTTTCCACGCCTAAAACTTCCCACCATTCCCCAGATGGCACTGCGTCAAGTGTAGATTCACTCACGCCAAAGCATTTTTGCCAAATTTTCAGTGTGTTCTTCTCACCGCCACTCACCAGCGTCTGTCCATCGAAACTGAAAGCAACAGGATGACGCCCAGGCAGAGTATCCAGCAGTTCTCCATCTAGGTTCCAAAGTTTGATAGTACCGTCTCGGCTGCCACTGGCGAGGGTTTTTCCATCAGGGTTAATAGCGATAGAAACAACCCCAGATGAATGTCCTGTAAGAGTGCGAAGCAATTCTCCAGTCTGGAAATTCCACAACTTAATTGTCGCGTCTCCACTCCCACTCGCTAGAGTCTTTCCATCCGGGCTGAAGGCGACAGAAGTAACCCAGCCTGAATGTCCGATAAGGATGCGATGCTGTTGTCCACCGCTCAAATTCCAAAGCCTGATAGTTTGATCGGCACTTCCACTAGCAAGAATTTGGCTATCAGGACTAATCGCAACAAACAAAACCGCGTCAGAATGTCCATTAAGAGTGCTTCTTAGTTTTCCCGTATAGGCACCCCAAAGCCTAATCGTTTTATCAGCGCTTCCACTCGCAATAATTTTTCCGTCAGGGCTGAAGGAAACTGAGTAAACAAAGCCCGAATGACTGTAAGAGGAGTTTAAATAAAAAAAGGTGCGGAGAAATTCTTTTTTAGGCAGATTCCAGGTAGTAATTTTTTGGTCAAAACTGCCACTGGCAATCGTTTGACCATCTGGGCTAATTGCCACTGAAGAAACTTCCTGTCCTTGCCCAAAGAAGTTAAAAATCTGTTTTCCAGTCTTCAGGCTCCACAGGGTAACGATTCTATCATCACTCCCACTAGCAATCGTCTGATTATCAGAGCTGATGGCAATTGAATTGACTGCGGCTGAATGCTCTTTTAGGGTGTGTACGCATTTCCAGCCTTGAGGTGTCTGAGACTCAATTTTTGTCAATCCTGGTGCCATCTTAGGCTGAGAAGATTCCGGTTGAGGTAACGGTGTTTGATGAGTAGAAATTTTAGGCGTTACAGAGGGATTTAAACTTGGGTGAAATGTAGAAAATTTGGATGAAATATTTTTATAAGGTGCAGAATAATTTAGATTTAAAACAGTCTTCGCTGGTATTTTTGCTTTTAGCGCCTTCAACTCGTCTTCAATTTCTATAGCGGCAAATTTTTCCTCTAAAACATCACCTGCTAGCTTCTTATCTAGCGCTGCTAATTCTAGCTCTAGAAGAGCATTAGTATAAGCTTCTTGCCATGATACTTTCTCTTCCATCCGCTCGAAAGCTTGATATGCGGTTTCCCCGCTTCCAGAGCCGTCAATCAGCTTCAATAAACCGTAAACTCCCAGCCCAAAAACTGCACCTGTTGCCGCAAAAGAACCCATACCAATTCCAACCGTTGTTCCCTTGAAAGCTAATCCCATGCCGCCAAAAACAGAGGAAAAACCTGCGCCGCCTACTGCACCAATTCCCATCGAACCTAAAGCGAAAGCATCTCCTTCTCCTACCGCTTTGAATGCTCCATAAGCAGCAGCACCAGCAACCGCGCCCGCTGCTGTAACGGGTGCCATGCCAATTCCAACTGCTCCGAATCCTCCGACTAATCCCATCCCACCAACTGCTGCGGAAACTCCAGCACCCGCCGCCGCGCCTCCGGTAACAAATGCAGCACCTGAGATAACATCATCTTGTTTATGGGTTTGAAACATTGCTTTTTTTGCTAGATGGCTGGGATAATTTGGCAACTGGAAGTTTCCTTATATACCTAGCACAAGCAAGTTTAGCCTTAAATCGTATTTTTACTTAATTTTAAATTTGTTTACAACAAATCCAATTAGTATTTGTTGCTATCTGAAATTATTTGTGAAGGCAAAAACAGTGTATTGAACCGCAAAGACACAAAGAACACGTTGGCGTTCGCGTAGCGGCGCGGATGTGCTTAGCCTGTGCGTTAGCGAAGCGGCTCTGAAAGAGCTAGCGCTTAGGAAGAGACAAAGAGGAACTGATTGGTTCACAAAGGAAATAGATTGCTATAGTCTCAATTTCATTGACGTTATGTTTTTAGTGAATAGCACATGAAAAGCGCCTCACTTTTTTCATCGACATATAATGATGTTAGATAGTCTTGAGTTATAAGCCTTATCAAAAAATGCAGTGTGAATTGTGTGAAAGAGAAGTGGAGCGGTTGACCGTCCATCACTTGATTCCAAGGCAGAAAACGAAACGGAAAAATGAAGATCCAGGACCGACTGCAAAGATATGTTCTGCCTGCCATCGGCAAATACATAATTTATTTGACAATACGCGATTAGCCCAGGAACTTAATTCTTTGGATAGGCTGAAGGATGAGCCGCAAATGGAGAAGTTTTTGTCTTGGGTGAAGAAGCAAGACCCGAATAAGCGGGTTAGAGTGCATCGGGGAAACAATTAAAGATTAAAAAACTAATTTTTAATTGTTTAGGGGTTTTGCGATCGCTTTAATAATTCCTCTGCATTAGAAGCCCACTGGGTATTCCCTTGGGCAGTGTAAAGCTGTTTGGCATATTGCAAAACTTGCTGGGCGTCACTGTAACGACCTTGGCGAAGGAAGACTAACCCAGCAGCGTAGTAGGCATTGGGGTAGTTAGAATTAGCCTCTGCTGCCTTGCGAAAGGCGGCGAGAGCTTCGTCTAAATTCCCCTGATTCATCAGGATGGAACCGAGATTATAGTGGGCTTCTGGATATTTAGGGCTGATTTTAATGGCTTGCTGGAATGCCTTTTTTGCTTCGTTCAGGTTGTTTTGTTGTAGATAAGCAAGTCCCAGATGATAGGCAGGTTCTGGTGCGTTGGGACTCAACTGCATCGCTTGTTTAAAAGACGCGATCGCTCGTTCCTCATCTCCCTGCTGTTCCCTTACCAAACCTAGATTGTAATGAGCAACTCCCAACTGTGGGTTGAGTTCCAGTGCCCGTGACAAATAATCACCCGCCTGCTGCAAGTTGTTTCCCTCAAGCAGCGCTGCACCCAAATTGGCATAGGCGAGAGCAAAGTTAGGATCGGCTTGAACTGCTTGGTAAAAGGCATCCGCTGCTGGCTGCAATTGCCCCACCTGACGCAAAGCCAGCCCCAAGTTGTAATGCGCGGGTGCCAGTTTGGGGTCGAGTTTGGCGGCTTGTCGAAAAGAGGCGATCGCTTCTTGTGTTTTTGCTTGACCGATTAGCTGGAGTCCCTGATTCATCAAGTCCACTGCCGATTGAGCTTGAGCAATTTGTACCGGCGTCACGGGTGTCCCAGCCACCGCTGGCGTCATCCTCCCACCCAGTAACAGTATTAACCCTCCAGCTATCCATCTCATCTGCTGGTACGTTCTCATTCTCCGTGTCACCTCTTTACAATTGTTACGTTTGTCGCCACCCATTCAGATTTTCTTCTAACAAATTTGCGGTTATTTGTTGCATATATTCATAAAATTTATAGCTAATTAATACTGATTCATTCAACTTAAGTTTTTGCTGGGTTTGCTTTAAAAGAAATTGCAATTTCTCAGTCATTGCCCCTAGAACGCGCTAACCTCACATTCAGGGATACAAAATTCCATCTAACTGTTAACAGCGATCGCCATCGGCACGGGAGGGCAAAAATTCTCCGGGAGCTGCCAATGGCATCAATCCCGTATACCCATGCGATCGCTCACATCTCTACATCTTTTTTATTTTGTTGGGGGTGAATCATGAACGAAAAAGTCATGTCCGGGGTACGCAATGTTGCAATTGTTGGCCCCTATTTAAGTGGCAAAACTACGTTACTGGAAAGTTTGCTTTTCGTCACGGGTGCGATTTCCCGCAAAGGTCGCACTTCAGACGGTAACACGGTGGGAGATAGTTCCCAAGAGGCACGCGATCGCCACATGAGCGTGGAAGTATCAACTGCCAGCACCGAGTACGACAGTGTCCGCTTCACCTTTGTCGATTGTCCCGGATCGGTTGAATTTGCTCAAGAAACCTACAATGCTCTGATTGGCGTCGATGCAGCAATTGTCGTGTGCGAACCCGTGAGCGATCGCGTCATGACTCTCGCGCCGCTATTTAAATTCCTCGACGACTGGGAAATTCCGCACCTAGTCTTCATCAACAAAATGGATCGGGCGAACAACAACTTCATGGACGTGCTGCACGCCCTAAAAACGGTCTCCAGTCGCCCCGTGATCCCACACCAGTATCCCATTGGTCAAGGCGAACAGCTCAGCGGCTTTATCGACCTGGTGAGCGAACAAGCTTATCACTACCATCCTGGTGCCGCCGCCGACCCGGTGCCGATGCCAGATAACCTCAAAGAGCAGGAACAAGCCGCCCGTGCCGAAATGCTGGAGGAATTGGCAAATTTTGACGACCACCTGCTAGAAGAACTGCTAGAAGAAATTAACCCGCCCCAAGAAGAAATTCTCCAAGACTTGAAGATGGAGTTAGGGGCAGATTTAATCGTGCCTGTATTCCTGGGCGTTGCCGAGCAAGATTACGGAGTGCGACCGTTGCTGGAAGCGTTGTTGCGAGAAGCACCCGATCCATCCACCACTGCCGAACGTCGGGGAATCGTTCTCCATGCCGATGCCCCCCTCGCACAAGCGATTAAAACCTATTACACTCCTCAAGGCGGGAAAATCTCCCTGGTGCGGGTGTGGCAGGGCACGTTGACTGATGGAATTGTCCTCAATGGCGTTCGGACTGGTGGCTTGTATCGTCTGATGGGTCAGCAACAACAGCCGCTGACTTCAGCCGAAGCCGGTGAGATTGTTGTCTTGGGACGCTTAGAGGGAATTAAAACAGGCGATACCTTGACCGCTTCCGGCGACCCACTGGCGACCGAACTCCCCAAAGCCGAGCAAATGGCACCCGTTTTTGCTTTAGCGATTACGCCCGAAAAACGCAACGATGAAGTTAAACTCAGCAGCGCCATCACAAAGCTGCTAGAAGAAGACCCCTCCCTAGCTTGGGAACAACATGGAGACACCCACGAAGTCATCCTTTGGGGTCAAGGTGAAATTCATCTGCAAGTTGCCCTCGACCGACTGCGGCGCAAGTACAACCTGCCAATGACGACTCACCTGCCCCGCGTACCCTACAAAGAAACCATCCGCAAACCCGCATCCTCGATTCACGGGCGCTACAAGCACCAAAGTGGCGGTCACGGACAGTTTGGCGATGTTTATCTGGATATCAAGCCGCTGTCGCGTGGCGAAGGCGTTAACTTCAGTCAAACAATTGTCGGTGGCGTCGTACCGAGACAGTATATCCCTGGCGTTGAGACGGGTGTTCGGGAGTATTTGGTACATGGCCCCTTGGGCTTCCCCGTGGTCGATGTAGCGGTGACGCTGACGAATGGTTCTTACCACTCGGTTGATAGTTCCGAACAAGCGTTTAAACAGGCAGCCCGGATTGCGATGCAGGAAGGAATGCCCAAGTGCGAACCAACGCTCCTAGAACCGATTACCGCGATTCAGGCGTGTGCCCCAGCCGAATTTACCTCTAAGGTTCTCCAGCTAGTCAGCGGACGTCGGGGACAAATTCTCGGCTACGAAGGGAAGTCAGATTGGCCCGGTTGGGATTGCATTTCTGCTTACTTACCCCAAGCAGAGATGCACAATTTTATTGTGGAATTGCGATCGCTTACAATGGGCGTCGGCTTCTTTCACTGGAAGTACGACCATCTCCAAGAAGTTCCAGACAAGCTGGTTGAACGCGCGATCGCAACTTCTGGAAACGGCAACGGCGCACATTAACTAGAAAAGTTATGAGTTTTGAATTTTGAATTCTGAATTAATTGCTCATCATTCAAAACTCATCACTAAGCTACTCTTCAAGGCGTTTTTTGCGAATCTTCACCGAATGACTGCTACACAAATCTGGTATATTGTCAAGCGCCAAGAAGGAAAATGCGAAATCCTCTCCAGCGAACAAGTCGAAGGAGAGGATAAATCAGCTTTTGTGGAACGATGGGGACCATTTGATTCTCAAGCGGAAGCGATCGCTCGTCGCGTCGGCTTAATTCGCGCTGGAAAGTGCCAACCCCAATAAGTTATGAGTTTTGAGTTTGGAATTTTAACTCAAAACTCATAACTCAAAACTATTTCTGCGCCTGGTTCCCTCGCTGGGCGGCAATCCTCTGATTCAGCACTTCCAGCGCTTTAGCGTATTGAGGATCGTCAGCACTGCCGATTTTATTGCGATCGGCTTGCAATGCCTTGCGCTGCTCTTCCGTCATTTCCAGCACCACATCCGGCTTGATCCCCGCCTGATTAATATCGCGCCCGTTGGGAGTGAAATACTTAGCGATCGTCACCGCTAGTCCCGAACCATCCCCCAGCCCCCGCACCGATTGCACCAAGCCTTTACCAAAGGTTTTTGTCCCTACCAAAACAGCTCGCTTGTTATCCTGCAACGCCCCAGAGAGGATTTCACTAGCACTCGCCGAGCCGCCATCTACCAACACCACCAACGGTTTATCTGTGAGGGCGCGATTATTCGCTTTCTCTCGCTCCCTTTCGCCCTGACGATCCACCGTTGAGACAATTGTGCCGTCTTTTAACCACATCTGGGCAATTTCAATACTGGCGTAGAGTAATCCACCTGGATTAGAACGCAGATCCAGAATGTAGCCATTTACCTTCTGCCGTTCTAAACCCTTAATCGCATCTGCCATTTCCTTAGCAGCATTGGCGCTAAACTGATTCAGGCGAATGTAGCCTATCTCACCCGTAGGACTGTTCTGCTTGCTAGAGCGCACCGGATGGATTTCAATCCGCGCTCGTTTCAGAGGAAATACTAATTCCTTTTCGCCCCGCTGAATGGTCAAGGTTACTTGCGTTCCTGGTTGTCCTCGGATCAGGCGCACAGCATCATTGACATCCATGCCCTCGGTACTCTTGCCATCAATTTTAGTGATAGTGTCCTTTGCCAGAACACCAGCCTTAGACGCTGGTGTATCTTCAATTGGCGCAATAACCGTTAGCTTTTTCGATTTCTCATCTTGAGCGAGTTGAATGCCAACGCCAGTTAATTCCCCAGAAGTATCAATCTGCATGCTCTTGAACTCTTCCGGGTCCATGAAGCGGGTGTAGGGATCGTTCAGCTTTTTCAGCATCTCCCGGATCGCCTCATAGGCTTCCTTCTTGCTGGGGTAAGACCGATTCAGGTAGTCTTTACGAACTGACCGCCAATTGACTTTATTAAAGGTGCCATCTACGTAACTGCGGTCAATAATCTGCCATACTTCATCTACAAGTTCCTTGGGACTTTCACGAAAAAAAGCCTGACCTTGAGACAGATGAATACCAGCGCCCGTAACAGCAACAGTCGATAAAACCAGTGCTGTCGCACCGAGAACGAGCCCGCGTTTTGTAATTACCATGATCCTTTCTGAGCCGGGGGGAAACTACTGCCAAGGAATTACGCTAACTCTAGCACAGGCCATATATGGAAGCCGGAGAGCGCAATTATTTATCCAGCTGCACTAAGTGCAAGTCCGGAAGTAGAGAGTTTTGAGTTTTGAGCTGTAAAAACGCGATTTCTCGCGATTGAGTTTTAAATTAATGCTTTCCTCAACACTTATTATTTTGTGAGTTTTGAATTAACTTTTGTCTCGACACTCACCACTCAGCACTTACTTAAGGATCGACCCAACGTCCATCTGCCTTAATTAAATTAATCAACTCTTCAACTCCTTGAGACTCTGGCACTTTTTTGATTTCTTCTCTGCCACGATACAGAGAGATGTAACCGGGCTGTTTACCAACATAACCATAGTCGGCATCCGCCATTTCTCCGGGACCATTGACAATACATCCCATGACTGCTATGTCCAGACCTGTAAGATGTTTGGTGGCTTCCCGCACTTCGTGCAGCACTTCTTCTAGATTAAACAATGTCCGCCCACATGAGGGGCAGGCGACATATTCCACCATCGTTTTCCGCAATCCCAGAGCTTGCAGAATGCTGTAGCAAACGGGAATCTCCTTTTCCGGTGCTTCAGTGATTGAGACTCGAATCGTATCGCCAATCCCATCAGCAAGCAGAGGCGCAATGCCTGCGGTAGACTTAATCCGTCCGTATTCGCCATCACCCGCTTCAGTGACGCCCAAATGCAAGGGATAATCCATGCCTAGCGCATCCATCCGCTGTGCCATCAGACGATAAGCGGCTAACATCACTGGCACCCGCGAGGCTTTCAGAGAAATTACCAGGTTCCGGAAGTCGAGAGATTCACAAATTTTGATAAATTCTAGGGCAGATTCCACCATCCCTTCGGGGGTGTCGCCGTAGGAAAACAGCATTCTTTCAGCAAGAGAACCGTGATTTACCCCGATTCGCATTGCCTTACCCTGATCTCGCAAGGAAACTACCAGGGGTTCTAAAGTTTCGCGAATTTTTTCGCCAATTTCATCAAATTCAGCTTGGGTATATTCCGTCCTATCCGCTTTTGGCTTTTCAAATACATACAACCCTGGATTAATCCGCACCTTATCAACGTGCTTGGCAACTTCCAAGGCAATCTTCATGCCGTTGTGATGCACATCAGCGACCAGGGGCACTGGTTGATAGGTTTGAGCTAATTTATGCTTGATTTCCGCTAAAGCTTTGGCATGACCGATACTTGGCACGGTAACGCGGACAATTTCGCAGCCAATCTCGTGCAGGCGGCGAATTCCGGCAACCGATCCATCAATATCAAGGGTGTCTTCATTAATCATCGACTGCACTACCACTGGGTAGTTGCCGCCAATCGTGACATTTCCCACCTTGACGGGACGAGTTTTGCGCCGCTTGATAGTGGTTTCAAAGGAGGGTTGACTGGAAGATGCACTGGTAGTGCTTGGATTGGGCAGGGTTTGCATAACCTTTTGTTTAATTTTGGCTTTCCTCTCTGTTTCTCAGATTGCCACAGAAAGGAGCAAATTTGGCTAAGTCCGTTTTTATCTGTTTATATCTGTTTAGTAGTAAGGAGGGATATTGTCAGCAGCAAGCCAACCGTTTTGACAGTCTCTATATCAGTGCTAAAATATACAACTTATATCCGTCTTTATATTGAATAGGAAAACCAAGACTTATATAAGCAAATGATGCAATTCTTTGGCATTCTGCATTCCTCATCATGAACCAAAAGGAGTGTTTAAAGTGTCTGGTTTACTCAGCATTGAAATTTATTTTTGCTTATTCACAAAAAGGAATCGGCTCAAGCTTGAGCCGATTCCTTTTTGTTGCGAAACTACGGGCATTGGGTACCGAGCTAGATACTTTGTAGGGCTTAAACTGAATTCGCCCACTTGTTCGCCCACTCTAAGGTGTGATGAACTTGTTTCAGCGTTGGCGCTTCGCAGTACAACCGCAAAACGGGTTCGGTTCCGCTGAAGCGAATCATCAACCAACTATCATCGGCTAACCGGAACTTATAACCATCAATCGTTAGGCAATCAATTACCGACCGACCGGCAATCTCAGTTAAGGGTGTATTTTGTAATTGTTCTAGCAGGCGCGATCGCACTTCCATACTCGCTAATGGTAGGTCAATGCGGTCGTAGGCAGAATGAAAGCCAGTTTTCTCTTGCAAGCGCTGGTAAAGATCGCTGAGATCCATTCCTGATTGCGCGATCGCTTCTAGCAGATACAGCGCTGACAACAGCCCATCCCGTTCTGGAATATGATTGCCGTAGCCAATCCCTCCCGACTCTTCACCACCGACTAACACCTGAGTCGTTAGCATCCGGTCGGCGATGTACTTGTATCCAATAGGCGTCTCATATACTGGCAGATTGTACAGGGAGGCAACGCGGGGAAACAAGTCGGAACCACTCACTGTTTTAACGACTTCGCCCGTCAATCCCCGCCGAGAGGCCATGTGTTCGATCAAAATCGGGATGAGAATTTGGGAACTGAGGAAATTTCCCTGTCCATCGACAGCAGCAATGCGATCGCTATCTCCATCAAACACAAACCCCACTGCTAACCCATCACCGCTGCGGCGTCGGTGAGTCCGCATCTGCCGAAACATCTGGGAAAGGTAACGCGGCAAAGGTTCCGGCGCACTTCCACCAAATAAAGGATCGCGGGAACTATTAATTTCCTGAATTGGCGTTTGCAGCAGTTGTTCTAGTCCTGTCGCAGCAGCACCGTGCATCACATCAGCAAAGACAGCAAGCTTATGTTGGGCGATCGCATCCTGAATGCAAGCAATATCGACTTTCGCCCGTAGTGCTTCGCAGTAATTGGGCCACGGGTCGAACATCTCGAAGCTTCCCGCCATCGTCGAGTCAGGTGACGGTTCCTTCTCTAACAACGCTTCAATCTGCTGAGTAATTTCCGGGGGTACCGATCCTCCAAATGCACCCTTGACTTTTAACCCTAAATATGAGCCGGGATTGTGACTAGCGGTTATCACCAAAGCTCCCAAAGCTCTCCGTTGATAAGCCGCCCAGCTGAATGCCGGTGTGGGGGCATAACTACTGCTCAGCAGCACCTCAAATCCGGCTGCTTGCACGACTTGGGCCGCTTTACGGGCGAACGTTTCCGCCATAAAGCGCCGGTCATAACCCACAATAATTGTGCGGCTACCCGTCGTCTCGCCATAGACATTTGCCAGGACTTGTGCCGCCAACGGTGCTACCAAAGCCACCCGCTCAAACGTAAAGTCTGCGGCGATGATGCCTCGCCAGCCATCTGTACCAAACTTAATCGGATTAACAGCAACCGGCATAAATTAAGCAGGGGGTTAGTGTTCAGAGATTGCATTAATAATCTGGAGGATCTTAGCATTTGTTGTACTTTATAGCCCAATAAAGATTGACAACTTCACACGCCTAGAGCCACGCCAGTGAAAGAGTTTTGCCTTCAACCGTGTAACTTCAACCAGGCTGAGGTGGGTGAGTTTCTGACTCCAGTGGTAGAGGGTGTGAAGAATTGGGCGATTCTGCGGCTGAGAGCTTTTCCAACAGCGATCGCACCTTCATGCGCTCAATATAGGGCCAGCCGCCTTCTTCTTCCATATCCTTCAGCAGGGCATATAGAGCCTGACGATTATCCGGTAAAGACGCTTGAAACACAGTATCTCGAATCTCACGATGCCAACTTTCTAACGCCCGCAGCAACGCCAACAGAGCCAGAGTATCCCCCTGGCAAGTCTGTGCCAAAGCGCGAACAGAAGTAGCGATCGCTTGCAGTTCCGGCTTCAAAAGCCCCAATTCTAAATTCTGATCGCTGTTCACGCCATCCCCTTTACTCCGTTTGATAAACTCAACTTTAACCGAGTCTTTCACTGACTGGAATGGTCAATTTACACTGAGCTTCAGGATAAAGGCAACACAAAGCCTTGTAAAATTCACTGTAGAGATTCTGAGCCGAACCATTCCGAGCCTGATTAAGAATTTCACTTTTGTCTGTTGTAACTTAAGCCCAATATCAGATTCTACTGGTAGGGATTCCTAGATTAAATATTTGAGGTTGACCATGAGGTATCGCGCTTTCATTGTTGCCTTCCTAGCTTTGTGCTTGGGAGTATTAACTGCTTGTAGTGAAGGTCCAGCAGCTGCGACCAGTGTTCCCACTCCACTCACTTACGACCAAATTCGAGGTACCGGGCTTGCGAATAACTGCCCGCAACTGTCAGAAACGACACGCGGTGCCATTCCCATTCAGCCTGGACAGTCGTATGCTTTGACGAATCTGTGCCTACAGCCAACCAGCTTCTTTGTCAAAGAAGAATCTACAAACAAACGTCAATCCGCCCAATTCGTTCAGGGTAAGTTGTTGACCCGGTTTACTTCTAGCATCGACCAGGTGCTGGGTAAATTGCAAGTTGATCAAGATCGTCGTTTGACCTTTATTGAACAGGATGGTCTCGACTTCCAAGCTATTACCGTCCAGCTACCGGGTGGTGAGCGAGTACCCTTTCTATTCACGATCAAAAATCTGGTTGCCAAAAGCCAGCCAGGAATGGACAGTATTAACACCTCGACTGACTTTGAAGGCGAGTTTAACGTTCCCTCCTATCGGGGAGCAGCTTTCCTCGATCCCAAGGGTCGCGGTGTTGTCACTGGTTATGACAATGCAGTAGCACTCCCCAGTCAAGCCGATCAGGAAGCACTGACACGTGCCAATGTGAAGCGTGCTGAAACCCTTAAGGGCGAAATTTCTCTCCAAGTCGCTAAAGTGGATAACGCCACAGGTGAAATTGCCGGTACATTTGAGAGCGAACAGCCATCCGATACCGATCTAGGCGCTGGCGAAGCTAAGGAAGTGAAAATTCGCGGCATTTTCTATGCTCGGATTTCACCAGACCAGGCTTAAATCTGATCGTTAGCACCGAGCCACGCGGCTTGGCTTTGCTTGCAGGTGAGGAAAAGGGGTTTGGAACCCCTTTTTTCTTTTCTTTAGCAAGGTCAGCATCTGCTGTTTAATCCTTCTGCCTACACTCCGCAATCATGTGAGTGATTCCCACAAGAGAGTTTCTCGGTGAAAATGCTGTTGTAATTGACCAGGTTCAGAGAATAAACTGAATTTTGAAGCGAGGAAAAGAAAGCAACTTATCGCAATTTGGGGAAAAGGCTACATTCCTGGGCGTTTCCCCAACTGCATTTGTTCGCTTTCCGGCTTAAAGTTTTGTTATCGCAACCTATGTTTAGTATCACAGCACCCACTTCAAAAACAGAATATAACTGAAACAAACGTTTTTAACCGGGCCACTCTACCAACTGAACTTCGTATATGTATAGCACTGCCACTCCTGAACTGAAGCATGAAAGCTTACGGCTGTTGCGAGAGTACCAGCAAAATCGTTTAGATACTGTTCGCAATCAGCTGGTAAAACTGAATTTTGGATTGGTGAGAAAAGAAGCACATCACTGGACTAATCAGTGTACAGAAAGTTATGAAGACTTGCTTCAAGTCGGCTGTTTAGGCTTAATTCGAGCAATTGAGCGCTTTGACTTGTCCAAGGGTCACGCCTTCAGTTCCTTTGCTATCCCCTACATTCGCGGAGAAATTCAGCACTATTTACGGGATAAAGGCGGCTCATTCCGCATTCCTCGCCGTTGGGAAGCACTGCACTATCAGGCAGTTTCTTTGACGCGGTATTTCCAGCAGAAGTACAACCGACCTCCTACCGATTCAGAGGTGGCAGCAAAGCTAGAAATTTCACAGGCAGAATGGCAGGAAATCAAGTTGGCCTTTCAAAACCGCGAACTTGTAAGTTTAGATGTACCCCTAGGGGATGGTTCGGAAGGTGAAACTTGCTTAGGTGAAATCGTCCCAGACCCGCAATATCGGAGTTTTCAGTTAGCGCAAGAAGACCAGCTTCGCCTGCAACAAGCTTTAGTTCAGCTAGAAAAGCGAACCCGCGAAATCTTGGAATTTGTTTTCTTACACGACTTAACGCAAAAAGAAGTTGCAGAACGCTTAGATATCAGTGTTGTGACCGTTTCTCGACGGGTCAAAAAGGGACTGGATGCACTGAAAAAGTCAATGGTTGGGATTGATGATTGATTCTTCCAACAACCGGAAACTGAGATTCCCGATTCTTTGAAGATAAGGAACACAAAAGCGATGGATCGATCTCTGTCCAGTAAACTGAATATATAGATGGGTGTTTTTGCACACATTTAATAAAATAAATTATCCGCATATATTTAGAACTGTTGAAAGCAAACAGGGAATTTCTATGGGCGGATGCAGGTAAAGCTCTGGGAGACTGGTCATGCGTCAACATTCATGGATTGCGTTTTTGGGAATACTTGCTGTGTTAGCGGGGGGATGTTCACAGGGAGAGGATACGGCTGTAGCTCCTAGCCCTAGCATTGTTCCAGTTCCCGCTCCGTCTGCTGTACCTACTGCTTCACCAACAACCCCGCCATTTCCTCCCAATAGTGGGATCGTTCCCCCAAAACCGCCAAACGTTCCTGGGCTTTCCGGCTTGATTCCATCCACTAACTCTGATGTGCGGCTGCGAGAAATTCAGAAAGGGCGGCAAGATCCGTTTGCACTTGTTCCCCTGAAACCAATTGTGGAAGTGACACCAAACGAGACGGGTTCGGGTTCGCCTCCCCCTCCGTTTCCGGCCCCTGGTGTAGCTCCTCCTCAGGGTTTGACTCCTGGGCGTCGAGTGATTCCCGTACCGCCACCCCTGCCCCCTGTCAGACCTTCCAGAACCGCTGGAGGCGGAGGGAATGCTGGCAGTCGGGGGAACGCAGGCGGCAGGACGACGATACGCCCCACTACCACTCCAGGTGCTAGAAATGGGAATGGGGCGACTGCGGGTAGGAGAAACGCTACACCTCCAGGGAACAGAAACGGTATAACGCCAGGTAGCCGGATTGCGACAGCTCCTCGGATTCCTGCTCCCGCGCCACTTCTACCCAAACTGCCACCGCTACCAGAACCAAACTTGGCAAGAAGTGTAGAAGTCACAGGAGTGGTTCAGGTGGGGGGTGAACCTCAGGCAATTGTGAGGGTACCAAACGAGCCAAGTCGCTACGTCGGAGTGGGACAGCGCTTATCTAATGGGCAGGTGCTAGTCAAGCGGATTGAAGTCAATAATGGTGCCAGTCCGGTAGTGATTCTGGAGCAATACGGCAGAGAAGTTGCCAGACGGGTTGGGGAAAAACCAGTGGCAACGCCCGATCAACCCGGTACACCGACGGCTGTTGCTCCTGCGAAGGAGCCAGGAATCAATGGCTCTCCTCAAGCTTAAACAAGTACCACGATTCAGTTGTTGTAGGAGTTGAAAGGTGCAGACTGCTGGAGGAGAACGCCTGCGGTATGAAATTCGCTTCCCTGGATTACCCTTAGCGGTATATCGGGAAATTGCTGCTCATTTGCGTCAGGTGGGAGGGGTAGACACAGGTTTGGTTCCCCAGCCTTCGGGGCAATCAACCCGGTACACCGACGGCTGTTGCTCCTGCGAAGGAGCCAGGAATCAATGGCTCTCCTCAAGCTTAAACAAGTACCACGATTCAGTTGTTGTAGGAGTTGAAAGGTGCAGACTGCTGGAGGAGAACGCCTGCGGTATGAAATTCGCTTCCCTGGATTACCCTTAGCGGTATATCGGGAAATTGCTGCTCATTTGCGTCAGGTGGGAGGGGTAGACACAGGTTTGGTTCCCCAGCCTTCGGGGCAATCGTTCGACTATTATCAAAGCCAAGTTGGCGGCTTGTGGATCCAGTATGCAGAAGATGCCGATTCCTTGAGTCGCCAATGGGTCAGGCAGATTTTGGACTACTATAGTCAGCGCTATTGTCCTTGGGAGGAAAACCAATAAATTTTGGATTTTAGATGGGATTGAATCTAAAATCTTCAGTGTCATGAAGTTTTCGCCATTGCAATGACCTAACCCCCAATCCCCGAAGGGGGTAAAGTGAAAATCCTGGGGGTGAAAAACTCATGACACTCACTAAAATCTAAAATCTAAACAATGGGAAGCATTCAAGCGATACGGGGAACGCGGGATATTCTGCCCGAAGAAGTCGGGTACTGGCAATGGGTAGAATCGGTCGCACGGGATATTCTAAGCAGAGCGGCTTATCAAGAAATTCGCACCCCGATTTTTGAGCTGACGACGCTTTTTGAGCGCGGGATTGGCGAAACCACAGATGTGGTAGGGAAGGAAATGTATACCTTCAAGAGTCGGGGGGAAAATCCCTATTCCATGACCTTAAGACCGGAGGGAACGGCTGGGGTTGTGCGCTCTTATATTGAACACGCTCTTGATGTCAAAAGTGGGATTCAGCGCCTCTGGTATTTGGGACCAATGTTTCGTTACGAAGCTCCCCAGAAGGGACGACAGCGGCAATTTCACCAGCTGGGGGTAGAGGTGTTGGGGACTGCCGATCCGAGGGCAGATGCAGAAGTAATTGCGATCGCGACCGATATTCTGCAAACCCTCGGTCTAAAAAATCTCCGCATGGATATTAACTCAGTAGGAAATCCTGAAGATCGACAGCGTTACCGGCAAGCACTGGTAGATTACCTGACTCCTTACAAAGAAGAGTTGGACTCGGATTCGCAGGTACGGCTGAGTCGCAATCCATTACGGATACTCGATAGCAAGGATCGGCGGACGCAAGAAATTGTTCAAGATGCTCCCAGTATCTTGGATTATCTGAGTTCAGATTCTTGTCGCTATTTTGAGCAAATCCAAGCACGTCTGGCTGATTTGGGGATTGCCTACCAACTCAATCCGCGTCTGGTGCGCGGTCTGGATTACTACACCCACATTGCCTTTGAAATTATCTCAGACGACCTAGGAGCGCAAGCAACTGTCTGTGGTGGGGGACGCTACGATGGGCTGGTAGCAGAACTAGGGGGACCCAAGACACCAGCAGTGGGTTGGGCAATGGGCTTAGAACGCTTGATCATCCTGCTGCAACAGCTGCAAGAGGCACCCGTCCCGGCGTTGGATTTTTACATTGTTTCCAGAGGCGAGAAAGCCGAATCCCAAGCTTTACAATTAGCTCAAAAATTACGTCAAGCTGGGTTTAGCGTGGATCTAGACCTGAGTGGAAGTGCTTTTAAAAAGCAGTTCGCTAGGGCTGACCGTAGCGGTGCTGTCGCTTGCTTGGTTTTGGGAGAGGAAGAAGCAGAGAACCAAACCGTCAAGCTGAAGTGGATGGCATCGAAAGAGCAGAGTGCGATCGCTCAAAGTGAATTATTAGGAACGATCGAGGAACTGCGGCAGCAGATTAAAGTAAAAAGGTAACAAGAATATGAAGTATGAAGTGTGAAGTTTGGCGTGTAATAATACGTCACACTGTCTTTCAGCCGCGCCTCTAATAACTTCATCCTTTATACTTCATCCTTTATGCTTGCTGCTTGCCTCCTATGGAATACTGGCAATTTCTAATACAACAAGAGGGTGATTCTTCCTGGCTCTCCCTAGAGACGCCAAGTGTGGAAATCCAAGAAGGTCGGTATCGGGTGGTTGCTCACTCCAGCCGTCCCAACACCGAGGTGGAAATTCGCATCACCTATGACAGCACTGAGGAAGTTCCCCCCAAGCGGCGGTTTCAGAAGCGATCGCGCCGCACCAACGCCGAAGGCTTGATGGTGGTCATTCCCTTCACCTATCTCAAGTCGGGGCGCTGGGAGTTGCGTTGCTCTGGCGATATCATGTCAGATTTCCTCGGCAACACTTGGCAGCAGGCAATTCAATTCCAGGTTTTTCCAACCACCCCGGCAGATGCAGATGTCGATTTAGTTGGACACATGCGACCCGTTTGGAGTGCCCAGGTAGGTGTCGCCACCGAAACCGTCCAAGAATCATCCGCAGGTTCTGCCGCTGACCGCCCCGTTAACCCTGCCCCGACAACCACTGAAACGCTCACCGCCGACGTTGACCTTCCGAATCCAGTGCCTCCTTCCCCAGAGGACGAATCAGTGACAGAGGCGATGACTAATGCTGGGTGGGAAGAAGACGATGATGAAGCAGTCAATGAATTATTCCTCTCTTTCGGGGCATCGGAGTCACAAAGATGGGAGACGGCACTCAACCGCACCCCTCCAAAGGCGGCAGTGCCCGTC
The DNA here is from genome assembly GCF_039961915.1 of Trichocoleus sp. DQ-A2. Taxonomy (NCBI): domain Bacteria; kingdom Bacillati; phylum Cyanobacteriota; class Cyanophyceae; order Leptolyngbyales; family Trichocoleusaceae; genus Trichocoleus; species Trichocoleus sp. DQ-A2. The sequence goes on along the minus strand of NZ_JAMPKD010000012.1, from coordinate 68,261 downwards.
AGCCGCCTCGTAGAACACTCGCTACAAATGGTGGACGAAATCTTACAGGAAGTCGTCGATCCCGTCTGGCAAGCGTTTGAGCCGACATCTACGGCTCGTGGAGCTATCCCGCAGAGTGAGTTTTCCCGCGATTCCTTAACGTCTCCCCCTGTCAGTAACTCGTCGGAGCTTTCCTTTGCTGCCGCCGGAAGAAGTTACTCAGCAGAAACTGAGCCACCTGAAATTGATGAAGCACCGATCCGACTGACCCTCGATCGGGAGACGCTGGTCGTGCGTCGAGGAGAGCTGATTGCCTTCAGCGGACAAGTAGAGATCCTAGACAGTTTTAGGGATTTGCATCTTTTGCCGCCAGACGTACTGCGAATTGAAATGCGCGATCCGCAAAACTCACAAATCTTGGTAGATGTCCAGCAGCTGATACCCGAACAGGTGCCGAGTTTTTCTTTTAGCTGTAATTTAGAGCTGCCCGAAAATTGCCAAACCCGTTTGATTTTAGGAGAAGTCACGTTAATCGATGAGGCTCAGACAGTCTTAGTGACTCACTCATTTACCGTGACCGCCGATTTGGAAGACTTGCTCGATGCGATCGCTCACGATAAACAGCACGCAAATTTATTGAACCCGCCGTTAGATTCCCTTTTAGGAGAGACACCCCCGATCGATTCATCTTTCCTCGATCTGGTGGAAACGGCAAAAGATACTCCGCCGCTGCACTTAGAACCTTTACCTAATAAACCCCTACCGGAGCAGATTGCTAAATCCGATCCTGCCATTGCAGCGCTTAAACCCCCGGAACTTCCAGCAATTGCTTCCGATACTGAGGCAACAGGGAACGGGGAGGCAACCGATAGCGATGAGCCTGAGGACATTCTCGCTTTGGGCGATCGCAATACATCAGTGACTTCTGAACCTCCGCCGGTGGTATCCCTTCCCCCGCAACTTTATCGACCCGATCCTGCCAATCCAGTTAATCGATCGCTTAAACTTCCGGTGATTTCTGATGCGATGCCTGCAACCGAGCGCATCGAGAATGGCGACACATCCGCTGCGAAAGAGGAAGATTTATCTTCTGCACTAAATCCTCCCCAACCTGTTGATGCCGCCCCTCCTGAGGGGGCTGCGCCTGATGTAGAGCAGTTATTTGATAATTTATTGAATCACTTAGCTCAGACTTGGCAGCGTCCAGAGGAACCCGATGGAACAGATGCCAGCGCTGATGCCGATACAGATTTGCATAGTCAGCAGGACGTAGGTGTTGAAGATGCTTCTGATATCGAGGGGGCACAACACTCCGCTGAACACTCCGCCGAACAAAGAGAAGCGCATCCCTCTGCTGACTCCCAAGCATCGCCCTTAGATACGGCTTTTGCGACCCTGAAGCTGCAAGATCGTTTTTTGTCGCGGTTGAACGACCTGGCAACAGATGAGGAATCTTCAGCATGGCTGCAACCGGAAGAGGTACTGGCGACGGAGGAGGAATCTACCGAGGAAGCAGAGCCTTCAGCAGACCTGACCGAGGGCAGCGAAGATACTGACGTTGCGGATGGTGACGTTGCGGATGGTGACGTTGCGGATGGCACCGAAGCAACTGCCGCCGAGCCGCAGGGGGAAACGGATGACCGTTTGCCACCAATGCCGACAGACTGGGAACTTGTAGCACTATTGCTTGACCAACAACCTCCCCTCCCAGAGTTGGAGGAAGAATTGGGTGAAGATGGCGGTATTGCCAGCGATGCAACGAACAATTCCCAAGAGGTGGGAGCCGCCTCTGGTCAACTGCCAGCAACTCCGCAGAACCCAGTTGAGATGGCTAAGAACGTTTTATCGATGGCAGAGTCTGCGGTTAACTGGACAGAGCGAGAAATTGTGGTAGACGATGATCCTTCTGAACTCCCTCCCAGCACCAGTGGGCGAGGCGGGTATGGCTCGCGAGAAGCTTCCTCTAGGGGGGTACAACCAGGGCGATCGCGTTTTGCCAATGCGGGGCGGGGGGTTCCCCCAGAACCGCAGCCATCGTCGCTGGACGAGGAACCCGTGCCAGAGCCTGAGCTAGTTTTACCCGAAGGCGAACTGATTGCCGGACAACCGCTGGCTGTCCGCCTGACGTTGCGATCTGAGTCCCCCCGGCTCTATGTCAAGCTGTGGGTGCATGACCGCCAAACGCGATCGCTGCTGGATGGCCCGCGGTGGCTAGTCGATTTTATCCCTACTGGTTTAGAATCCCTAGAGGCAACGACTCAACTAACTGTGCCATTTGGGAGCGTGGAAATCCGTTTTGAAGCTGTCACGGTTGATACTTATACCCAACGAGAGAGCCATAAAGTAACCGTTGACCGTATAGTTATTCCCCCAGATTTGCCCAACTGGTCGCTAGATGAGTTTGCGGATTAGGCGCTTGTTAAAAATTTTTATGATTCGGTTTTTGGCTACCAATTCACTGTAAATTCAATTACGAAAGCTGTTTCATTAAAATAGGAAATTTAAAGATGGGAGCTTCATTCTTACCCTCAATCCTAGTGCCTCTAACTGGCTTGATCTTCCCGGCTGTCGCAATGGCCTTCTTGTTTCTTTACATTGAACACGAAGATCCAACGGGAATTTAACTTTAGCTGGGCATTAGTTGGGCAATGGAAAAAACCGCCTGTTCTAGTCAGAGAGGCGGTTTTTTTTGATGATTTGATGAGAGTTCTCTCAAATCTAGTTGATTACCCAGCTTTTCTCTACAAAGAGGAGCCTAGACCAGCGTAGGCACCATAGAAGAAAACACCTAGCACAGCGATCGCGCCCAGACCAGCGACGGTAGCTACAATCCACAACGGGATTCTTCCACTTCCAGACACAGCTTTTCCCTCCTAATTAAACTTAAAAATGATGCAGTCAAGCCCAGTTAGTTAAAGAAATAACTGGAAAACAGGATACCAAGGACAAAAACCAGTAGCAAGCCCAAGTAAAGAGAAGTACGGTTTAACTCAACTGGTTGATTATTGGGATTTGGACTCCGTTCTGGCATGATTAGGTTTCTCCTATCGTTGAATAAATTGCATAGAAGCGATCGCGCCCAAGAAAAAGATTGTTGGGACAGCCAGCGTATGAACCGCTAGCCATCTAACGGTAAAAATGGGATATGAAACTGGCTGATTGGGCGTATTAGTAGTCATGTTTTGCCACCTCTTTTAAACGACTTACTTGTTGACACCCCCAATTCTTTTGATAGAAATGGGGCTTTTCGTACCGTAACGGGAAGGCTTTTCCTGCAAAAAGGGCTTCGTAAACCTATATTGAGCCTACTGACCCTTTGAAGTCTCCTCCAACCAGCTAGAGGTGATTCTTTTTCCAAACACTTCCGTATACCTACGGTACTTCACTACCGATGTATCAAACTGGATTCCCGTTCGCTCTTTAGAGCCGAATTGATGCGGTACTTTTAATCCCTTTTTTGCATCAAATCCAGCCAAAATTACCCCGGCAATCCTAACACAAATAGGTGCTTTTATTTTCACACCCAGCGATGTCTAGAGACTGCCCGCTTATTTTATAAAATCCTCGATTTGTTGCTTGGATTCAAAGCGATCTTGAACAATCGGCACTTCCTGCCGAGTTTGGGTGTAATACTCGTTGGGGCGGGGTGTCCCAAAGGCATCGTATGCAAGACCTGTGCTAACAAATAGCCAGCCTGCAATAAATAATGCAGGGATGGTGATGCTGTGAATTACCCAGTAACGAACGCTTGTAATAATGTCCGAAAATGGACGCTCTCCAGTTGTACCAGCCATTCAGATTCCTCCTCTGACAACAATTAAAAGCTAACTTAATTATGATACGAAACTCGGTAGAGAGTCACAAGCAAAGCATTAGTTGTATGACAACAATCTTGCTTTCCTCTTCAAGCCGCTTGCGACGAACCTTCGTATTTCAACAAAACACCTCGCTGACCTATGATAAATCCTTGCTGGGGTGTTAGAAACATAATCCTGTAAAGATTGGAAGGGATATCCTCTATCTCGCGAGCTTTTTCCCAAGTTTTGCCGCCATCCAGACTCCGCAGCAAATTTCCACTGCCGCCTGTTACCCAAACTTCCTCAGGTGTCCGGTATGCCAAATCGAGTAAACCCCAACTGGTGGATACCTCAGGGTATTGTGCTTCTTCCCACTCGTCTGTCTTTTCCGGATTGCTAAATTGTAGCTGACCGCCCCGCGCCAGCATCCACAGCCGACCATCTTGTGCAAACCCCATATTCTCCACTCTTCGGGAGCTATTCCGATTATGGGGAACCCAGGCATCTAGACCAGGCTCCCAAGTGGAGTAGAAGTTACCTTTGGCAGACACGGCAACATATTTGCCATCGGGAGAGCGAGACATATTGCGGACAACGCCCACCGCTTCTTGCACCATCGCTCTCCAAGTCTGTCCTGCGTCTTGAGTGCGATAAATTGCCCCAACGTTGGTGCTCATCTCAGCGGAGTTCGGACCGAGTGCCACAATTTTATTGGGTGCCCCCGGTAACTTGTTACTCAGCGCGATGCGAGTCCAAGATTTTCCCCCATCTGTGGTGTGGAGCAAGATAGAGGGTTCGCCTGTAATCCAGCCTTCTTGATCGGCAAAACTCACGCCAGTAAAGCGGTATTGCCGATCTCCCAGTTCCAGGTTTCTAGACTCCCAAGTCTTGCCGCCATCCGTTGTCTCCAACAGTGTGGAGTCACTCCCCACAACCCAGCCATGATTGGGGTCGCCCGTAAAAGCGAGATCCTGTAAGTTTGCCTGTGTTGGTAGAGAAATGGCGTGCCAGGGGCTGTTGCTCACCGAAGGAACTTGACTGCAACTGGCGCAAAAGAGGACAACTGCCAACAATATTGCAATTTGTTTCAGCTTTCTCACAAATAAATTCATACTATCCAGAACTGGTGCGTGCAAATCTTCTACTATACGAGTGTTAATCCAGCGAATGCGGCGGGGATTCGCTTCAGCTTTTGCAAGCTGAGGCTGGTTTTATTGCAAACCATAGAGACTGATAAAGAACAAGAAGCCCAAGGCTAATGCCCCAAAAATGAGAAGATTCTTCTGTCCTGGGGTTAAACGGTTAACGCCTAGACCATAGCTCAGATTTTCCTTGAATCCAGAGGGGGAGCCTACAACGCCAATGTTTTGAAACTGTGTTTTTCGCACCCCACAAATTGGACAGCGCCAATCTATTGGCAATTCTTCAAAGGATGTCCCTGAGGGAACGTTACTCTTACTATCACCTTTAGTCGGCTCATAAATGTAGCCACAGGCGCGACATTCATAGCGATCTAGTGGTTGGGCATCGACGGCTTGATTGCTCATGGCTCAAGATGAAATTGAGAAGCCAATCTTAAAATGTATGTTAAAAATTATGCCATAAGTAGGGGATTTTCTTAATATTGTTTAGCTTGCCTCTGCCTTGAGGAGAGGACTTCGCTGTCATCCCTCGCTAGCAGTAACGTTGTCCGCTTCAGTAGGAGCCTTGACTAGAAAAGCTGAACGGGTCAATCAGAAAACAGTATCGATGATCGACGTTCACTGCCCCGCCACTAGCAACTTTGGCAGAGGCAGGCGCTTTATAATGTATAAATGTGAAGAAGTAATAACAGCCGTCCTTTCATCTGAGTGGTAGTACAAGATCGTGTTTGTCCTCAGTGGGTATGAGTATTTTTTAGGCTTCTTGCTAGCTTCCAGTCTGGTGCCGATTTTGGCGCTGACTGCCTCCAAGCTCCTGCGGCCCAGTGGTAGTAGTCCAGAGCGGCGCACCACTTACGAATCTGGCATGGAACCGATTGGGGGAGCCTGGATTCAGTTCAACATCCGCTATTACATGTTTGCGCTGGTTTTCGTCATTTTTGATGTTGAAACTGTTTTCCTGTATCCGTGGGCCGTTGCCTTCAATCGTCTAGGTGTACTGGCGTTTATTGAAGCTTTGGTCTTTATTGCAATTCTTGTAGTTGCTCTTGTTTATGCGTGGCGCAAAGGAGCCTTGGAATGGTCATGAAATCTAACGGTAACAGTGATATTGCTGCCTTTGAGGCGCAGCAGAAAGAGAAGATCCTTAACCCGATTGAGCGACCTTCTGTTACTCAAGAACTTTCTGAAAATGTCATCCTGACAACGGTTGACGACCTTTACAACTGGTCGCGGCTTTCCAGCCTGTGGCCTCTGTTGTTTGGAACCGCCTGCTGCTTCATTGAAGTGGCGGCGATGATTGGCTCCCGATTTGACTTTGACAGATTTGGTCTAGTTCCCCGTTCTAGCCCTCGGCAAGCAGATTTAATTATTACTGCTGGCACGATTAACATGAAGATGGCACCGGCTCTGGTGCGCCTTTATGAGCAGATGCCAGATCCCAAGTACGTGATTGCAATGGGAGCCTGCACGATTACTGGCGGGATGTTCAGCGCTGATTCCCCGACTGCGGTGCGGGGTGTGGATAAGCTGATTCCTGTCGATGTCTATTTGCCTGGATGTCCCCCACGTCCGGAAGCGATCATGGATGCGATCATTAAACTGCGGAAGAAAATCGGGAACGATTCTATCCAAGAGCGGGATCAGTTTCAGCAAATCCATCGCTATTACAGCACCACTCACAAGATGCAAGCTGTAGAAACCATCCACGATGGCAAGTATTTACAGTTGGCAACTCGCCAAACTCCGCCGCAAGAGCTGGCGGCAGCGACGGGTATGCCTGTAGCACCAGCACTGTTGACGGCAGAAAAACAGGAGGAACGTCGTGGCTGAAGCAGAATCTCCAGCAGAATCTTCAGGGGAACCCCAAGCAGAATCCCAAATTGTGGAAGCGGGTAAGGTTTCCCTTTGGTTGAAGGAAAACGGTTTTGAGCATCAGGAACTAGAACGCGATCGCAGTGATGTTGAGATCATCAAAGTTGACCGGGACTTCTTGATTCCGATTGCTACAGCTCTCTACGCTTACGGATTTAACTACCTCCAGTGTCAAGGTGGCTATGATGCGGGGCCAGGAGAGCATTTGGTCAGCTTCTATCATCTAATCCAGGTGAGCGACAATGCTGACAGACCAGAGGAACTGCGGCTGAAGGTGTTTTTGCCGCGAGATGACGCTAGAGTTCCTTCGGTGTATTGGATTTGGAAGACGGCAGACTGGCAAGAGCGGGAAGCTTTTGATATGTATGGCATCGTCTATGAAGGACACCCGAACCTGAAGCGGCTTTTGATGCCGGAAGATTGGGTGGGCTATCCGTTGCGGAAGGATTATGTGTCGCCTGATTTCTACGAGTTGCAGGATGCTTATTGATTCAAGCAAAAGGCAATTAGTGAAAGAAAGACTTTTTCCTGGTTGACTTGTGGAAAGCACTCACTTTTGATTTGAAGTGGGTGCTTTTTTTTGGCGTAGGAATTAAGTGTAGACTGTATCAAATATCACTTGATTTTTTCTACGTATTGACATATACTTGAAGAATGGGAATCTGTGCGCCTAGGTAAATTGATTTTTAAGTTAAGTTTGCAGCTATTTGAGTGTAGTGAATCCTTAAATTAGCTGGTTAGATAAATAGCGATCGCACCCAATTACTCCCCTAAACCCATAAAATAAATCAACAGCTTGAATGGCAGGGGTACTGGCGCGTGAAGTTGTCGTCAAATGGTGTTTATCAAGTCGAAAGTCAGGCAAAAAAGCAATCCTATCCTGTCGCTTCGCCAGTAGAGTATGACCTGCAACCGATTAACAGACTTTTAGCAGTTGCTGCTTCTAAGGGAACCTACCATCTGCATCCCTCAGAAGGGCATGAAATACTCCTAGGATGCCCCAGAATACCAGCATCTTTACAACTGCGGCAGTATCAGCAGGAAGCGGTTGCTAGCTGGTTTGCCAATCAAGGCAGAGGAACGCTGAAGATGGCGACGGGGAGTGGGAAGACGATTACGGCGCTAGCGATCGCTACCTCACTTTATCAACAAATTGCCTTGCAAGTATTGGTAGTCGTGTGTCCCTATCGACATCTGGTGACACAGTGGGCGCGAGAATGCGAGAAATTTGGACTACAGCCAGTTTTAGCTTTTGAGAATGTACGCAACTGGCAGAGTCAGCTATCAACGCAACTCTACAATCTGCGTTCTGGCAATCAACGGTTTCTCACACTCATTACAACAAATGCCACCTTGATGAGTGAAGGATTGCAATCTCAACTTAAATATTTTCCAGACAAAACGCTAATTGTAGGAGATGAAGCGCATAATCTCGGTGCAAGGCAGTTGGAGAAGAGTCTGCCTTCGAGAGTGGGATTAAGACTAGCGCTGTCAGCAACACCAGAACGATATTTTGATGATGAAGGTACGCAATCTTTATTTGATTATTTTGGTAGAGTTTTAGAGCCGGAGTTCACGCTGAAAGATGCGATTCAACAGGGTGCGTTGGTGCATTATTTGTACTACCCTATCCTGGTAAAACTCACAGAAACAGAAGCCCGTGCTTATGTAAAATTAACCGCTAGGATTGGTAGGGCGCTGTTGTTTCAAGAACGCCAGAACGGTTCTAGCAAAGGCAATTGGGAAGACCGTGAAGAACTCAAGCCATTGTTGATGCAACGGGCGAGATTAATTGGCGCTGCTACCAACAAGTTAACTGCTTTGCGCGAGTTAATGAGTAAACGCTTGGACACGACGCACACTTTATTTTATTGCGGAGATGGTTCTGTAGAAAGCACGCGCCAATTGAAAGCCGTTGCTAAAATTTTGGGAGATGGATTGGGATACCGAATCAACACCTACACTGCCCAAACTCCATTATCAGAAAGAGAAAATTTGCGGCGTCAATTTGAGACGGGAGATTTACAAGGTTTGGTAGCGATTCGCTGTCTAGATGAGGGTGTCGATATTCCAGCAATTCAGAATGCTGTAATTTTAGCCAGTAGCAGCAATCCGCGCCAATTTATTCAGCGTCGAGGACGAATTTTGCGCCCACACCCAGGTAAGCAACGCGCCACTTTATTTGACATGATTGTAGTGCCACCAGAGCTAGATCGGGAAACTTTGGAAGTAGAACGCAATTTGTTAAGAAAGGAATTGCGGCGATTTGTAGAGTTTGCTGACTTAGCGGATAATTCGGGCGAAGCTAGAGTTAAATTACTGGATTTACAGAGAAACTACGAGTTAATGGATATGTGATGCTTCGGCTCAATATATATATAGCGCTTCTCGTTTAGATGCAGTACAGTTTAACCCCACCCCTGCCCCTCCCCGCAAGCGAGGAGGGGAAATAATTCAAAGCCTCTCTCCTCCCAGGAGAGAGGTTTGGAGAGAGGTCAAAATTGTAGCGCCTAAAAGTGAGAACCGCTATAGTATTCCTAAATTTCTATATCACCAGAAATATATCACCAGAAATAACCGGGTACTACGGTTGTCTGCCGATCGCTTGTGTCATACTTCAGCAGATACTCGTGAGCGATCGCATCCAGTTCTCGCAACCTTTCGGCTTCAGTTTTGCCAACCTCAGTATCGGTGGATAATAGAATCACCTGATGACTCGCAGAGGGAAAATATCGCTCAACTAAATTCTGTCGGTGAGAAGAATCTAGTCGCCCCAGCGGTGTGTCGATTGCTACAGGTAAGTGGTGTCCGGCGACTCGTGCTAATCCCCATAAGAAAGCGATCGCAAGTAATTGTTTTTCTCCGGCTGAGAGGCGATGTTTTGGTACGGGTTGTCCTTGCGGATCGTAGATAGAAAGGCTGAAGGTTTGAGTGTCAATGGCTACGCGATGCACTAAGTCGGATTTGTGCAGCAGATAGCGGAAACACTCGGTTACTTCTATTTCTAATTTGTTGAGTTTTTTCAGGGTTAATTTTTCCCGAAATAGCTTTAGAGTCGCTTGGACTTTGGCGACAGAGGCGATAATATGCTGATTATTCTTTAGCTTGATATTGTCTTCGCTATACTCTGCTAATTCTTTTTTGGTTTTAGCGATCGCTCTATTTAATTCTTCACAACGGCGGGTAGCCATTTCATGAGCAACTTGAGCTTTCGCGACTGCATTATTTGTTTCTCTAACAGCATCTTGTAGTTGTTGATAGGCTTCTGGGGAAGCAGCAGCGGCTATCTGTCTATCGAGAGCATCTATCTCAATTTCTAGGTTTTCTAGTTCTTCTAGTTTTTCTTTGGCTCTAAATTTAGCAGTATTGATGCCAAAACTTAAGAAATTATCCAGTTCCTTGATTTCTTCTAATTCTGCTAATAACCAGGGACTTTCATTGGCGGCAATTTCTTTCTCAAGTTGTTGATTTTCTTGGTCTAGGAAGAATTTAATTTTGTCAAGTTGCTCGGAAACTAATGACAATTCTGAAATATAATTTAAGAGGCGATAGTCTCGTTCTATCAAAACATCTCGTGCGATTTTTTTCTGTTGTTGACGGCTTTCCTTTTCTGCTTGGCATTTAGCTTGTTCAAGCAGGGGAGAAATTAAGGTGAGAGGAAAGCTACCAGCAGCTAAGTCTCGCAGCGCTTCCCGCGCCTTTTCTGCTTGGGTTGTGAAATGGTCTTTTTGTTTTTCTAGACGGTTGCGATCGCTCGCAATTTTCCCCCCTTCGTAGAGAAATTTTTCAGAGGCTTCACGCTGCTTTTCTTCAGCCCTATCTAAGTTATTTCGCAGAGAACCTACTTCTAGGGTTGCAGCTTCTAATTCATCTTTTTGTACATTAAGTCTTTGTTCAATTTCTTCTAAGGTAGCGAGTTCTTTAGCGCTAGCAATTTCTTTGCGCTTACGGCTAACGAGGACATCTAAATCGGCGGATAGACGTTCTGAGAGTTCTAAGCCTAATAGCGATTGAATTGCCCCTACAACTAAAGGGGGTGGGGTATCTAATTCGGCAAGTTCTTTTACCTGTTCGCCGTCAAACAAAAATAAATTAGAAATTCCCAGCGGTAGCAGGTTCTCGATGTATTCGTCCCAGGTGTTGGCAAGGGCTTTATCGGGCCATTCTTCATCTACTAGAATACCGAGAGTATCTTTTCCGTCTTTGGGTTCCTTTTCCCAATATCGGACAACTCTTAAAATAGTTGGTTTGTCGTCTTGAATGACCTCGAAAGCTAATTCAATTCGGGCTTTTTCTGTGGGTGGGGTGTTGCGGTTGACTGACTGGGTAAGAAAGTCGTTATAGCTTAAGTTGCCGCGTGTAGAACATTGGGCGCGAGAACCGTATAGGGCAAGGCGAATGGCGTCCATCAGGGTCGTTTTACCGCCGCCATTCATGCCGCCAATTAAGATAATCGGGCGAGTATTTTCATCAGTTTCGGGGCGGAGGTTGATGACTTGTCGCCCTAGATAAGGGCCGAAATTTTGCAGGACGAGTTCGAGAAATATCACAGCTTATTGAGAATAGGTAATCGGTAACAGCTAATGGGTAATCGGGAATAAACAGCACTTATTCATTAGCGTCATCTGCTTTTGGAGATGAAAATTTCATGCTTGCCCAAGTTAGCTGTTTCACTTTGTCAATATCTTCTTCTACAACAGCATTTTTTAAGTCGCGCTTATCGTGGGCATTTTGAATTGCATCCTCTTTCGATCGAGAACTGCTTTCAAAGCATTTATCTAGCTTTTCATAGACTCCGCGCCGAGTTTTGGCATGATGCTGGCGTTCTGTATCTAGCAGCTTCGCCATCAGTTCTAGGTGCATTTCATCATTGCAGATTTCTTGTAGCACTTCCCACTCGTCACTGCCTAAAAGTTTCCTCTCGGCACCAGGACGAGTGTCTTGAAAGGGTTCACCTGTGACTTCTTCATAAATACGCGGCAAGCTGTCATCAAATTCGTGTTTTTCTTCTAACCAAGTTCGACGAATTTCGCTTAATTCATCCTGGGTAATTAGGGTGATGTCGCGCATCTCAGGCGGTGCAGTACGACGAATTTGAGTTTGTGCTTCTAAGACTCGCCTTAACCAATGTTCTCGCCAGTATTTTGTATAGGGTCCATGAATTGGTTCAACTGAGATTCCACCATCAACATTGCGTTCAAAAAGCTCGACTTTGCCATAGATCCGGCGAAAGTCTCTCTTATCACGGTCATTTTGAATATCTAATTCACGGCGGATATCTAAAAGAGGCTGTAACCACTCTTTCTCTTCATCATTCTGGATCATGGCCTCCATCGATTTATCTTGATTAACTAAGGTGCAAACCCAGCAACCAAACCGAGAATCACCACAGCTAGGGGTAGAAGTATCCACAACTAGAGGACATTCGTTATCTGCTGTTGCACCTCGATACATCGAAAATAAGTCTTTATTGCTATATCCCCAAGGGTTTTGGCACTGATTAAGATATATCCACACTTCATCATTGTGCCAGTCTTCAATAGGGGTATATGCAAGAGCATTAACTAAACTTGATCTAGGACTCAGACGATCGCGAACTCGTCCCTTTTCATGTTTCGCCATGACTGTAGCGCGTTTGTTGCTTTCAGCTTTACGCATACCTAAGACAAGAATTACCTCACCACTGGCACGAACCATGTCACGAATGAAGCGGTTAGCAGGCTGTATTTTTAAGCGCTCTGTACACCAACGAAATCGCATTCGAGGTGCAGGATATCCCTTCCCTATTAAGCACACCCAGAAACTTTCTTTAGTATCTGGATAGAGCAAGTGAGGTTCTATTGGCATTCCTTGTTCTTGAGCAGCAATCTTCATCTGTTTTAGAGAATTGCTCACCCAAGCAGAAACTATAGGATTCTCTACCAGCGTATCTGTTGTAATAACATGAATTGTCTTAGTGCGTTTCTCTGGTGGGAGAGCAGAGACTGCATTCCAAATTAGCTGTACGACTGCTGTACTATCTTTCCCCCCAGAGTATCCAATTACCCAAGGAATCTCATCCGAGCAGTAAAGTTCTTGAATTTCAGTAGTTAAAGATTGAATATCTTCAACTAGATCCGCAACTGTACTTCTATCGTGTTTTTTGTCTGATTGTTGTTTTGTAGTCATTTGTCTCTCTCTATTGACGCATTTGTTCCGCAACTTTCCTACTTACTAGACGGGTGGAGCCTATAGGATCGTGTTCCGAGCATATAACACGCAAATTTGTTGGATTCATAGCGCCTTCAGGGTGCTTATGAACTACTGTCAGTTGAGCATTATCTACGGTCTTATCGCAGCCATCCTCGAACTCACAGCGTCTACGCACAGACAGAAGTCGAACAATCCAAAATGGATGAGGTACGCTTTGTTTTCCAAGTTTTGGATGCTCCACTATACGCGGCTTGATTGCAACGTCATATATAGATATTCGATCGCTTTTATGAGAGTTGCACCATCCACAAGCTAGACGAAGGTTATCTTCCTCTTTGCCACCTTTTGAAAAAGGTATAGCATGATCAACTTCAACGGAAATATCACGTTGAGACAAACCATGTAAGGTCATATAATCAATAAAGTGATGTTGCGGTGGTTCTGTATCGCTCCCATATCCTAAGAACTTATTTTCAGCCCACTTTGTAAATTCATATCCACAAATCCAACAACGGGGTTCTGGTCCATAAATATCCCATAAAAGCTTTTTATCCTCTAAACTAATAAAACTGCGCTTTCTCGGGCTTCTGCGCTGGACTTCTTTATCTATCAATCTTGAAATATACTTTGTAAGCGTTTTACGCTCCTCCTCAGAAACTCCAGAAAAAATGATAGGGACTGTTTTTTGAACAGCTACCAATATATGACCATAGCTCTGAGTAGAGTCAGCAAATTTTTCTGGATCACAGATTGATTCAATGAACCATTGTGTCCAAAGTATGTGTATGTCTGCTCTAAGTAGAGAACCCCGACCACTCAGAATAAAGTCAGGAACTCTCTGATTAGCAATATTACTTAGAATCCGTATGTCCCAGCAAGCTTCCAGCTTATCTGCCGTAGTGTTAAAGAAAGAATAAATTTCTGCAAATTCCATGAATCATAATAAGCTAGTTAGTTTAAGGGAATCCGATACTGGCTTTCTTTAGGTAGTTTCTGTGGGTCTTTTCTATACTGAACCCACTCTGTTGACCATCTTTTACGAATACCAGGCATATCTTTTTTTACTCCGTGCAATTTCCAATCTCCATGGAAGTAGTCTTTATTTACACCTTTTAACCAGTCGTCAACAAGTGAAGGAACCTCCTGTACACTATCTATTCCTTTACCACGTCCACAGAGATATTGAAAGAAATCTGCTGCAAGAATTGTTAGAGATGTTTTATTAAAAATATTCGATATCTTAGGATTACCCCAGTAATTATTTGCTTGATCGTTATCCTTGTCTGCTAGTTTGTCACGGACTGTACTCCAAAATTTAATAAACACATCTCGCCAAGGACCATCGAGTTCCTGCCAGTATTCAGTAGCTTCTTCAACTCCCGATACAATTTTTGATTCAGCTAAGTAATCACGTTTCCACTTATCGGCATAATCGACAGTTTCATGAAAAAGTTTACCTCCTTTCAAATCACGAAATATTGAGACTATAGATGCAAGAACATTCCATTTAAGACGGTCTTTGGTATCAGAGGTCATTCCTCTTTCAACTAAATTGTAGAAAGGACTGTCTGGATGTCTTGCAAGGAATGTCACAGCTCGTGATTCTTCTAGCTTAATACCAGCATTTTCAAGTCGCTCTGCTACTCTCTCTAGTTCTTCATTAGAAAGGCTAGTAGATACAATGGTTCCGAGAAGTGCAGGTTTGATAGGAGTCGCTTTCTGATTCACAACGACAAACTGAAAGACTTGCTCGGCTGGATCAGTATTCATGAGAAGTGAAATTGGAAGCTTGCGAGCCGCTTCAGTTTCAATCTTTCGTTGAGCTTCTCCTGGATCAATTCCCTCATGAAGGATGGCTTGCTCTATGTAATCTTTGTAACGATCTTCTCTCACCAATTCTTTAGCTGATGAAATAGCTGCACGCAATCTGTGTTGTCCATCAACAACAACTATTGGGCGCAGAAACGAAATTAGTGCATTTTTAGAATAGTCAAGAAACTTATCTCCTTTAAAGTTGTCATTTATTTCCTCTAGAACAGAAATATAAGCTGCAACCTCTTTCCAGAAATCTTCAATATGAG
Source organism: Trichocoleus sp. DQ-A2 (assembly GCF_039961915.1). Classification (NCBI taxonomy): domain Bacteria; kingdom Bacillati; phylum Cyanobacteriota; class Cyanophyceae; order Leptolyngbyales; family Trichocoleusaceae; genus Trichocoleus; species Trichocoleus sp. DQ-A2. The sequence continues at coordinate 53,198 of NZ_JAMPKD010000012.1, read as the reverse complement.
ATTCATCACTAACTACTACTTCTATCTCCTCGTTGTTAACTGAATTGTCAGCTATTTCCTGCTCATCTGATGATTCAATGAGATTTTCCTGAACACTATCTTTAATTTCCGCACGCTGCTTTAGCTCTCTGATGAAGCTATCGGGAACTTGGTTCTCAACAAGTCCGGAAACCCGGCGCTCTAAATTTGTTTTTACTCTTTTTAGGAGTTCTAGCAAACTGAGTTCTTCTAGGGATTCCGTAATTAGTGTTAAAAATCCATGTTGAATAGCATCACTAGAACCATTTTCATCTTCACTCGGTTCAAAGTTCACATTTGCCTGATCGGGTTGGCGCAATGCACAAAGTAAAGGATTTTGGATTATATTCTTTTCATTTCGATAAAAATCAGTAATTTCGTTAATACGTTTCTTATTCTCTTCTCGCTGGAAACCTGTAGTTTCTTGAGTTCCAATTTTCTTTTTTTGAGGTACTCCTGCCCACGTATCTATCTCTATTGCAGAAGCAGCAAAAAGTACCAGCCAATCACCAGAGTTAGTTTGTCGAATACGAACTGCTTTGTATTTAAATTCTTGCTGTTTTCCTGTACTCATTTCTCCCTCCTTATTAAACGGGCATTCTCTAACCGTTCCTCTTCCGGTGTCAGCGACAAATTCAGGTGCTTTTTAATATAAGCACTCATCTGACTGACACTGGTGCGGGATTTAGAAATCCCACCACTAGACATAATTATCCCTTCCCAATCAGGATTAGAGCGCGACCAGTCGATTTGTTGCAAACCTTCTAAATGTGAGTCCCAGTTTTCCGGGTAAAGCGACAGCAAAGTTGCTCCAATAGCGCCTAAACTAGCGATCGCGATCGCGTGACTATGCACGTAATCCCGCCGGATTTCGCCTGCGCTGACCTTCCCGTGTAGAACTTGCTCCCAAGCTGGGATATAGCGACTAACTGCATTCCAGTAACGGGCTGCTCGTTCAATCTGCTGTTCAGTCTCCTGGCGATCCGTTAGCAGGGCAAGAGTAGCATTATAGATGCTGTTGAGAGTAAATAGCTTGCCGGAGCGAGTAGGCAGCGTACTGCGTTCCGTATCTGTGAGGTTTCTAAAAACCTGGACTTGCTTGACAACTGACCGCACCCAGTTTGTTTTCGCGTCCCGATGATCGTAAAGAATGTTTAGCGATGGATCGGCATCGACTGTATAGCGGTTTAAATCAATAAACATCTGCTGCGATCGCTTTAGACCAATATCTAAAAAGAAGATAACCGCGATCGTTTCATACCCCAGTTCGGGATTTTCCTTCAGCGCCATTTCCAACGCCGCCCGTCGGTGTTGCCCGTCATGGATGGCAAACCGCGCATCCATTGGCACTTTCAAGCGTCCAATCTTCCGCGCTTCTGTCTCTGTTCCAATCGGTTCAAAAGTGATATCCGCGTCAATCGATGCCGTAATTGCCGAGAAAATGTAGTTAGTCGGATTGTTCAAAATATATCGGGCAATTTCTGGCACGCGGGTGCGGTTGAGCGATCGCGTTGTCCTCATTTCCGGCGGCATTTCCCCATCGTCCAAGGGGAACAGCTTCGGGATAAATCGCACCGGACACATCGAAACGTAGTATTCTCGCCCTGCCTGAATTCCCCGAATCACAGGCAAAACGTACTCAAAGGAGGGGGTAAGCATAAATACCCAGCCTTATTTAGTTTTGGACACGATCTCAGTATACATAAAGTTTTTAAAAACTAGATTTGACACAACAACTTTTGACTGATAGTTTTTAAAAATTAATTGAATTCCCCGCTAAATCTGCCTATGAACAGCCCCAGCAACCCTACAACTGACCTTGCCACCCAGATTTTGGAACGGGAAAACCAAGAAAAACAGGCGATCGCCCTCCTTTTAGATAGATATCTGGCGCGGAACGACCAATTTTTAGTTCAAAAAATAGAAATGGGCGGCACCGAAGCTTATATCGGTTCGGCAACCCTGGAGTGGTTTGCCAGTCGCGTTCGCTTCGCCTCTCGCCTACCACTTTTCCGGCAAAAATTCGACCCAGAGAAAGACAATGTGGAAATCGACGCCGAGAGTATAGAAGAAATTCAGCAACGCCCCCTAGATTGGTCGCGTCAAGCGCCCTTAACCCAGTATTTAGCAGCCCGAACCACCCACAAATTCCCCCCAGTATTAGTCGTTGTCAATCAACCTTGGGTAGATAATCCGAATGCTGCCGAATGGGATGCAGACGGACGGGCGATTAAATCCGCTGCTGATTTTATGGCACTCGATAAAGACGGCAAAGTAGGGTTATTGAACGTTTCCCCAGATGTCACGATTTTTGCCTTGGATGGTCAACATCGGCTGATGGGAGTGCAGGGTTTAATGGAGTTGCTTCAAACGGGAAAACTCCCACGATATAAAAAAGATAAAAAGCCTTCAGGTGCTGTTATTACAATTGACGATCTCAGACAGAACTATCAGATAGACCCGGCTTATTTGCAAAACTTAGCCAAAGAAAAGATAGGCATTGAATTTATTTCAGCCGTCGTTACTGGGGAGACGCGGGAACAGGCACGACGACGAGTAAGATCCATCTTTGTCCATGTCAATCTCATGGCTGTACCTTTAAGTAAAGGTCAGATGGCACAGCTAGATGAAGATGATGCATTTTCAATTGTTGCCAGAAAAGTTGCTGTCACCCATCCTCTACTAAAAGATGTTGACGGGCGCAATCCTCGTGTCAATTGGGATAGTGCAACAGTTGCTGCTAAGTCAACCGTTTTAACTACCCTGCAAGCGCTCAAAGAAATGTCTGAACGCTACTTAGAATACAAATTCCCCAAGTGGAAACCTGTGGGCAAAAAGGGTCTAATTCCGATGCGCCCTGATGATGGAGAACTAGAGGAGGGAATTGAGGAATTTAAGCAACTTTTCGACTATTTAACCACTCTGCTCAGTTTTCAAAGGCTAGAAAATGGCGCAGAAACCCCGGAAATGCGCCGCTTCAATTTTGAGAAAGGTGGGGGGGAAGGAAATATACTTTTCCGTCCAGTTGGGCAAGTTGCCTTAGCTCAAGCTTTAGGAATTTTGGTTTTTAAAAAGGGTTTTTCACTCAAAACTATTTTTGAAAAGCTTCAGAAATACGATGCGGATGATGGCTTCAGCGGCATGGAGTCTCCTGATTCTCTTTGGTATGGCGTTTTGTATGACCCGAATAAAAAGCGGGTTTCAGTTGCCGGAAAAGACTTAGCCGCTAGATTAATTGTTTACTTGCTAGATGGTGTTGATGATGACATGGAACGTGCAGAAATTCGCCGCGCGGTAGCTGAAGGAAGAACAATAGAAGATAAAGCAATGGGATTTAATGGCAAGTTTGTAGAGCCAAGGCAGGTAGGATTACCGCCAATCTTATCTTGAGCTTTGCCTTCTAGATACGGCTTTCGTGTAACTGAATGAGTTCCTAAGTTCCAGACGCGATTAATTGCGCCTGGAACAAACTATCAAAATTGTCTTGACAGACTAATAGTGATTTTATGACTCAACCAGATTTGAGATAAATGAGTTCTGCTTCTACGGGTAAGTGATCTGAACCTGTTGTCAGTAAAACTTTGCTAGAGTGAGAACCCCAATGTTTTGAATACCCAATATAGTCAATTCTGAAGAGAGGATAATTTAATTTTGAAGTTGAGTTTTTAATCAGGAAGCTTAGTTCCCAGCCATGAGGCCAAGTAAAGCCAAAACCTAACCCTGATGTTTGGAAGCAATCTTGCATAACTGTTCTTAAATAATGATAGTCTTGCGACTGGTCTGTCATATTAAAATCACCAGCAACAATAAATGGCTTGGTTTCTTTCTGAAGCCGCTGCACTAACTCCTGAATTTCTGCCGAGCGTTTTGTGTAATCATAAATCGGGACAGTGAGGAAAGGCAAAATTTTCTGAGGACGAATCCAGGGAGAGATAACTTGAATGTTATAAACAACTACGTCTTGCTGGTTAATTTGGATAATCGCTCGTTGCTGAATTTCTTGATGACCCGCTAGGTGTAAATTTTCGGAGAATAAAATTGGATATTTGCTGAGGATTGCCACGCTTTGGGCATAAATTTGGTAGGGGTAGGATGTCTGTAAGCGAGGAAAGGCTTTTTCAGTATGTCTGCGAACAATTTCTTGTAAACAAATGATATCGGGTTGTTGTTGTTGAATTAATTTAACTAAATTTTGGGAACTGGTTTTATGCCAACTGCTGTTTAAGGATAAAATTCTGATATTAGGCTGGGAACTGTTTGATCGTAAAGCGTGAGGAGAAAAGTATTTCAGATGCAACCAACTGACCAGAAAGATGCAAGCAATCGATGAAATAATTGAGAACCATCGTTTTTTTATAGTTGAAAATGCCAATAGTGGTAAAATTAATATCGGTAAAAAAATAAAAGGGATAAAGGTGCTAACAAAGCCAACAAGCCAGAAACTATCCCAAAATATTAGTCTCAGCAGGAAATACAAGACGATAAATCCTGAGTAGGCGTAAGCCAAAATTTGAGTGACTAACCTCAAAATTCGGCAAAATTTAATCGCAATCATTTCCTGGCTTGATTAAATTATTTTGTGTATCGTTGGATGTGTAAAAGATTTTCCCGACGAACCACGTTAGCGTTTGCGTAGCGGCACGGATGCGCTTAGCTATGCGCGTTAATGCTCGCTAAGTACACGAGGGAGAGAAAAAATTTAATGATTCATGTAAATTAGCTAGATAAACTTGTCGGACGTAATAATAAAAGCTAACTTAAGTGAGAAACCTGCTGAGATCGAATTCCCCTTCTACTGGTTCTTCCTTATTACGTTCAGAACTAAGGATTAATAAAAGGGTGGCTGTATAGTCTACTGTTCCCCGCAACTCATCTTGTATAATCTCTAACCCTCCGTTGGCATATTCTTCAAAAATCCGGATACGTTGCTCTTCAGAATTTTCATCAGTCGGGGAGAGAATTTTTATGTCTTTAGTTTCAGCGATCGCTAATAACTGGATTACCCGGTCGGTTCCTCTAGATACAAAAACCTCTAGCGCGATCGCACCCGGTTCCCTTTTGGAGATTTCCCCTAAAGGCGATCGCTTTTTCCGCTTCGCCCCCAAGGCTGCTGCAAACGCGATCGCATCAGCGTAGGTTTGGAAAGGGCCAGTTGTGCTATCAGATGCGACTAAGGCTTGCACCAAATCAGCTTTATCTTTCGCAATTCTGATTCTATTTGCACCCATTGTGTTAATATTTTTTGCTTAAATACTCATAACGAATTGAAATAGCGATCGCTCTGTTCATCTTCTAAATTAAGATGTTCATTTTTTGCCTTGGGAACGTTTCAATCCTTGCTCTAGATATATTTTTCCCAAGCTAACCAACTCCTTGCCAAGCCTAAAAATTGTTGCCCCAAGCTCAAGAAAACCTTTCGGTTTTTTGAATTCGGTTTCTTGAGGCAAATCCACTTTTTCTTTTTTCTTGGGCTGACGAGGCGCTGGGTCAAATCCTTTAGGCTTTTGAGTCATAGTCTGATTAGAAAATAAGACTTTGCACAATGAACTTTCTTTATATTATCTGCCGAACCGATGCAGATACAGAGCGATCCTCAGATTAGGGAAACAGTTGATTCACTGGAACTTCAATCTCTGGAAAGGCAAGAGGGGAAAAGATGGCATCTCCATCTAAAATAGTTTCTTGTTGATAATTTGCTTTTCCCGGTTCGCGGAAAACGTAAACTCGTCGCGTGTTCACATCCAGAACCCAGTAATCAGCAATCCCAGCTTTGGCATAAGTGCGTGCTTTCATCTGGCAATCTCTATTTAGAGTAGAGTCTGCCACTTCAACTAACAGGAAGATATCATCGGGTGTAGGGTGACGCTCAAGATGCGGGGATCGATACGAACAACAGCAATATTGGGTTCGGGTTCTGAGTTGGGGCGCAGCGTAATCGGTAACTGCATCCGCAGGAACGCTTGATTTGTCAGTAGACTGTTGAGATAGTTGAACGCCCGTTGCGTTGCAGCAGCATGGGGAGGTTGTTGAGGACTCATTTCTAGAATCTGTCCTTCTAGGAGTTCCACTTGCTCGTCAGTTGTCAGAATTTCTGCCTCGATCATACGGTGGTACTCATCTACAGACCACAAGCCTACACCTGTTGTAGTCATAGATTTTTAGCTGTAAAAATAGCTTGATTGAGTGTTATTAAAAGTGGGCGTCTAAACAAACAAATCGTCTACTGCCATCAACCATCCCGGCACCGCGGGTTCAGCTTCAGCCACCTCACCACGACGGTAAACTTGCGGCTTTGAGGGATTGCTAGCACGATACACCTTGACAACTTCCGCCTTGAGTACATCTACATCCCATACCACCAGCGTACCCACCGCAAAGTAATCCCGACGCTTGGCTGCCATTTCCGCTTCTGCTGCCTCACCGTAATCATTCTCGCTTCTCACTTCAGCAGCAAAAACGGGTGCCCCTTCTAAGAACTTTCCGCCGCTAGGGTTGCCGATGTAGAATGCAGCATCAGGGCTGAAAGAGCGGCGGTTTGGAAGATTGACAATAAAGCCAACATTATCAGGCAAAGCATAACCACTTTTGGTGCTGCGTTCGTAATCGCGCAGGCTAACATATATTTCACCTCCTGCACGTCCTGGCAGAAACCCTGTCGCCGCCATCAGTACCAATTCTCCATTTACAATTTCCGCTTTGCCATTCTCCGGTATGCGGTATAAAGCTTCAATTGTTGTTTCTGTTTTTAAATTCATTGTGAGTTACCCATTTGTGCTGATGGTGAGAACCTGCGGCGGTGTGGAATCTGGAGGATAGAGAAAATCTACCTGTACAAGTCTTTTGTCACCTGGCGGCATCTTTAGCGTTACCAATGGTTCTCCCGCTTGTCCGCGTCGCTGTACCAGATGCATGTAGCGCGTCTTTTCCACTCCATTATCATCGTTGTAACGCAACCTGACTGTGCCTCGAAAAAACACTTGCTTAGTGAGAGGATTTAAGAACAAAAGTCTATCGGTTCCTCCCTCATCTTTCAGGGGTGTTTGCACGGATACAGTAACAGTTTGGGTTTGATTAGTAGAGTTTTTTAGCGGCAAAGTGAGATTGTATTCCACCCCATAGTTGCTGTGGGCAAAATACGCCGTATCGGGATAGCGAACTAGCATCGGGGCGCTTTGAATTTGCTTTGTGCCGAGGGTAATGAGATGCAGAGTGCCTAATACATAAGAAAACGCTTTCCCCGGCTGAGGAATCGTTAAATCTGAGGAATTAGAACCATCGGTCATTTGTGCTTGCCATTGTGCCCCTTGGGACACACCCGCCACGCGGCTAAAAACTGTAGGTTCTCTGGGAGGATCTAACGGTGTGGGAATTGGATCGCGCTTCCCCGCCAAACCGCCTGTATTCAGCAGCTTTTGCCATTCAGCCAAGGTGGGTGTCCTCTCACTGCCATTGCCATTGCGGGGGGCATTCATGGCTAAATTGGCAACATAAATTGGGCGATCGCTCGACAACCGCATCATTGTGGAGCGACCATTGGATGAAGGAGCCTTCACCGGAATTGGCTGATTCATCAGCATTTGGCTTTGTCCCGGTGGAATTGTCACCTTTTGGGAGAATTTCTCCTGCCTAATTCCTCGCAGCACATCGTTCATCGTCCGACTGCCAGGGCCAGAGTAGACGGTGCCGTTAGGATTATCTTGAATATCTGGCAAGGAAATAAACGGCGCATCGGGAGTGGAAAGGTAACTTGCTGCTTGCAGCACTTCGACAGTGGCAGGTTGATCGCCGGGATTGTGCAAAATCACGCCTTGGTACAGGGTGCGCGTTTGCGAGGAATTTTCTGCCCTGGCGATGTGGTGAGAAAATAAATCAAATCGTCCCTGGAAGGGGAAATTTAAATGCGCTTCCGGCACCTGTTTGCCTGCCGGGGGGAAGGTAGACAGCAGAATGCCTTCAGTTGTCACGAGTTCGGGACTGTTGCTGTTAAAGGTGGGAACTGCATCCAGTTTTCCCGGTAAAGCCCGCACCTCCATCGGTTGCACTTCCACCCCGGCTATATACTGCGGCGGAATCGTATAAATGTTTAACGCCCGACACATCGACGCTGCCACTTCGCCTCTGGTGGCGCTGCGATTGGGGTTGAGTTGTTTGACGTTGGGATAATTGACGACAAGGGTGCCCACGGCGGCGGAAGCGATCGCATTTTGGGCATAACTGGGAATCTGTGCCGCATCGTTAAAATACTGCCCCAGCGTCTGACTGACATTTTCCGGGATGGGATAATTTGCCGCACCTGCTATAACGCCGATTGCTTGCACTCTGGGAATGGCTTGACTCGGTTGAAAAATCCCGCCTGGATAACCCGAAAAAAAGCCTTTTTGATAAGCGGTTGCGATCGCTTTATTCGCCCAGTGACTAGCAGGCACATCTCTAAAAGCTGTGCTGCTACGCTTTACTGGCGCATTCGGGAAGGCATTCAACATCAGCACCGCCGCCTCAGCGCGTGTCACCGTTGCTTCTGGGCGAAAGCTGCCATCCGGGTAGCCCGTCACTAACTTTCTTTGGGCTAACTGAGTAATGCAATCTTTCGCCCAATGGCTTTGAATGTCAGAAAAAGCGGCAGTACTGGGCGTTGATAAACCCAACAGAGACACAAAAAGAACGGAAGTAACGGCAGGATTTGTTAAGAATTTGAGAGTTTTAACCATTAAAAGGCTTGAATATCAACGAAAGTCTTTGAAGCATTTTTAGACAAATTTGTTGCCAGCGGATAGCGATGCGCGATCGCCCTGTATCTACAACGCTGATTCAGTAATCCTAGGGAGAATCTCTTTCCTGCTATAGGAAGGCAGTAATTTTCCCCTTTTCCTTGCAGGGAAGAGGACTGGGGGGTTAGGTTTTTGATTGCTAAATCAATGTTTTAATAACATTGCAGGAGTGCTCCACCGACCAATTTTATTTATAAACTACGCAGCCATACATAAAAACTGGCTCGCTAGCCTCAATTGGTTTTGCCGATAAGTCAGCCTGCCACGCCTCAACTGGCAGGATACCATGCTCAGTTAATTGCCAGCGTCCCAGCAGCGCTCGGATCGTTTCGGGATTACGCATATAAACATGCGCCCCCATCGAGTCCAATAGTTCTAGCATTTCCGGATACACGATCCCCGCTTCACCATCAAAATCCAGCGCCAAGAAACTACCCGCCGGTGCCCAATCATAAAGTTGATCGAGCATCTGGGTCATAATTTCATCAGGGATAAAGGCTGCAACACCGACAAAAACCATACCTAAACGCCGAATTGACCCTAGCACTTGTGCAACAACCGATTGCTCCAGGGTATCCAGGTTTGTCGCATCGCAGAAGGTGTAGCCAGCGTTCGAGTTCTCGGCTAAAATCTCTTGACCCAGTTTGATATTTGCTCGATCGATATCGGTATAAAGAACCTTTGCTTGCGGTACAACTTCATGCACATTCCCACAAGTTGGTAATCCGGAACCAAAAACAATAACTTGGTTAATTCCCTGAGATTCGATATAGCGGGATACCTGACCAATGTAGTCTCGTAACTTGCGAAAAACGGTTGGGAAATCAGGATATACTCCGGCACAAACTTTGGCTGCTTCCACATCAATTGGGAAGTAATGAGAACCGCCAAGCCAATAATCAATTATCCGGGCTGTGTTGGGAGAAACTTCCATTCCTACTCCTTTGGCGGATAAATTTTAAAAATAGCGGTCGCTATTTTTAGCCTCTTCTGTATGAGAAGCCTTTTTAGCTGATTAGCTAAATGATTGTAGCAGCCAGCGAGTAATTGCTCCATCATCCTCGGTTTGGCTGCGTTGCAGTGCTTCTTCAACCAGGGAAAGCGTCAATCCCGGCAATACCAACGACTCCTGGATTTCACCACTCCGCCCATCGGAAATAGAGAATGCGATCGCATCATCTGCACTCGCATCAACGACCCAATATTCCCTCACTCCTACACGTTCATAAATTAACCGCTTCATCCCCAAATCGTCATTCACCGATGACGCCCCAATTTCAATCACTAAGGCAGGGGATTGAAACTCATTCAAATTGATTGGCGAGTTTGTTCGTGGTGGTAATTGAAACTCAGCGCCGATATAATAAGACAAATCCGGTTGAAATTCGCCTACCCCTCTTTGGCGAAAAGTGGCATTGTTTAACTCTACAATTCTAATATTTCTAAGTGTAGCAAACATCTTCACTACGCTAGAAACAATAGAATTTTCCCTAGCATGAAGTGGTCCAAATGCTGCCATTTCAATCCTCATGTAGCCGTGATGATAGAAAAATTTACCCTTTTCATAAGCAGGATTATCAGCTAGTGCAATAAATTCTTCCCAAGGTGCTTTTATCCAGGTATCTGTCACTAAATTCTGTTGTACAGCCGATGATGAACTAGAAATCATAATCCACCTCTACAATCTCGGTATATTCAAACTCGTTAGGACTTTGCCTAACTAAATCGTAATCGTTTCCGTTTAATTCAATCGAATCTTTTTCGCATTCCGGCTTAGAAGAGTAATAAGTCAATACATATTGCCTACCAATCCGAGTAGCGATTTCTGCGGCTACTTCACCGCGCCATTGAGTTTTAGTGACTAAAACCACTAACTGATTTGCTAATCTGGGAATCGTCTTCGCAATTTGCCGCCGATAAATTTCATCCAAACTTCCGAAGGGAGAATCCATCACAATTGGAAACGTGCTGCTATCTGGTACCATCAGCATTTCCTTATGGCTCCACTCGCGAACCCTATCGATAATGCTACCGATAAACGATAAGCTGAGAATTTGATTTTCTCCCGTAGAAGCGGCAACGGGTGACTCTGAACCGGCGGTATTTTCTACTAATGTTAGCTCGTATTTTTCACTAAGCTTTGGGATATAGGGAGTAAAGGAAATTTCGCTAAATATTTCTTGTACTCGCTTTTCTAGCTGCACGCGGAACTGTTGATCGAGACGCGCTCGCACTTCGGTTAATCGCTCAATTGCATCCTGGACTGCGGCAATTCGTCGCTGGGCTAGCGCTTGCTTTGCCTCATTCATCTCATGTTTAGCAATTTGCTTCCCTAAGCTTTCAACTTCAATTTGAATGTCGGCAATTTTTTGGCGATTCTCGCCTTCTTCTAGAGTTAAATCTCGAATTTTAGTTTCAATTTCATCTAACCGCTTTTGAAAGTTGCGAATTTCCTCACTGGGATCTTTTCTTAACTTCTCCCTAATTTCATCTAGTTGCGTTTCTATTTGAGAAATGGCTTGTCTACACTGAGCAATATTCGCTTGCTCTGTATCCACCTCTTCCCAAAATGCCGGTGCTTGCTTATCAATTTCATCTACTTGGGCACTCATGCGAATCGCAGTTTCCTCAACAGCCGCAATTCCTGCTTTATCTAGCCAACCTTCAACATTTCCATAAGCAGCAGTTCCCTCATGCAATTCCGTACCGCAAATACAGCGTTGCTGATATAATAAATTAGTGACAAATTGCCGATCGATGCCAGAGGGTAGCTCGCCTCGCTGTCGTAAATTATCAATAATCGCTCGGAATGCTGCTGTTGTCTCTGATAGTAAAACGGTGTAACCTTGGGTTGAAATAGCCCGTTTTAATGCTTCCTGGCTTCTTTTGAGATTTTGTTGATTGACAGCTTTCTGTTCTTCCAGAGATTTTCGTTCTTCTTCTAAACTTTTAGCCGCATCGAGTTCCCGTAACTGGTTGCTAATTTCTTTTTTCAGCGTCTGTTGAGCTGCTAACTCTTCCCCAATTTCAGTTTGACGATTAGATAAGCGATCGCTTTCTTTCTCTCGCTGCTCTTTTTTCTTTAATAACTGGTGAGTTTGAGAGTCACCAATTGCTTTTAACTCAGCTTCTAGGGTTTTTCTTGCCTCCCCCAGATGCTTGATGGCACGATTTAAAACTTCGACTCCCAAAAGTTTTTTCGTTGCTTCAGCGATTTCCTCCTTTTTTTCGGAGCGAACAATTTGCTCAATTCGCTCTCCATCAAAAAAGAAATACTGATGCAAACTTTCTGGTAAGATTCGCCCAATGATATCTTCTGGATGCTGGGTAGGCAATCTCCAAATTCCATCATCTCCGGCGATTTGCATATACAGCTTGCTTTCGCCTTTCTCAATAGTTGCACCCTTATAAGCGCGACACTCGCGTTTTGCTCGGTAGCGTTTATCGTTATGTTCCCAAGTAACTTCTACCCAGCATTCTGCTGGAAAGCCTGGTTTGGCTTCTGCAAGCGATCGCTTATTCACCAGCTGCTCTTGTGAAGCAAAAGCGGCACTAAATTTCTCGTACAATACCCACGTAAATGCATTTAACAGCGTTGTTTTTCCCGCACCATTATTGCCGTGGATAATCGTAGTATTTTCTTCCTCTCCACAGGAAAGCAAAATTTCTGGAGTTTTACCATAAAATTGCCGAAAATTGCATAATTTGATGGAAGTTAGCTTCATCGCACCACTTCCTTCACAATTGTCAAAATATCATCATTGATATTGCGCGGTTGTTTCATGTAGAGCTTATCTTTCTCCGCCTGTAATACTCGCTCAATGATTTGATAAACTTCTGATGGAGCTGTCGTAATTGGCTCCTGTACTTCATTTAAATAGGGTTCTTTTGTCATTTGGCTTACCACCCTGCAAATCAACTCTATTTTATTTTTAAACGCTTTAGGTAGCAAAAGTTAACCGCAAAGGTACGCACAGAGGAATTATTGCTCTGTGCGTACCTTTGCGGTTTCCTTCGCGTCCTCTGCGTTTAAAAAGAATTAAAGGAATATAGCTTTTGGAAAGCTACACCACAAGGCACTCTAGGAATGCTCTTAGAGTGCCGTATAGTCATTATTGAATCACTTCTCCTCAGCCCTCCCCACTGGCAGGAAGATAAATTGAGCTTAGATTACTTATAAGGGGCAAACATCTAAAGGTGTTGCGTTAGTACTCGAAGCAGTCGCAGTTCGCCGTTTTCCCGGAATCGCTAAAGTCCAGACTAAGTTGCCTCCGTCGAACTTTACGCTAAAGGCATTGTATACACGTCCCGACAAGAACGATGTTGTCTGCCCACGATTCTCCGGGCTGGGAGTGAATTTGTTATACACGCCAACCGGATTGTCAACAGTTGCGCTGTTTTCATTTTTATAACCAAAATAAGCAATGTAAGGTCCAGTAGGGCAAGATACGACACCCTCCAGAACTGGAGTCAGTGGCTTATTAGCTTGAGTTACCGGGATGATCGCCTCTTCAGCTGCTGAGGCTGCTGTTGCGAAAGCAACCAACGTTGCTGTAAATGTAGCTGCTGATAACTTGTTGAGTATGTTCATAGAATTAAGGCTTTTAAAAAGCTATGGTGTAAAAGGTTGCGCGTAGCGCCAAGGATGAATTTTTAAAGCATTCCTCAAACTTTCAGGATTAAAGTAGGGTTTGCTAGCTGTTGAGCAAGTTTACATTAATTACTCAACCTCTAATCAGAGGGCTTTGATTTACATATAACTGTTGTTTAAGGTGGAATTATAGTGGCTATTTTCATTGATACAGGTAGAGGGAAAATCAATGAATTGTCATTTCATCGTGTAACTTGATGGCTTTAAGTAACTGTTCTATATTCAGGAATTCGGTAAAATAGTTAAACTTGAGGTTAAGTGTCCGCATTTTTCCTCTGGTTACATACTTACGTAGAGACTTGTTGTCATCCAGATAAGCGCTTATGCGTAAGTTTCACCTGCCACCCATTATGTAAATTTACAGATAATTCTGTCATCCTTAAGAAATATTTGTTTACAAAATATTTACTTGCGCCCGGTTTAATCTAAAGAATTAGAAGAGGCTCCGTGCTTAGCACTCCTTGGAAGCGATCGCTTTCGGGTGAGTAAGCCTCATGTTTTATCGTTTAAGGCTTTATTTAAAGACTGATGGAACCACCCATTGACCGTATTCGCCTGTCTCAAACAGCCAAAGATCAGCTAAGTAAGCTCAAGCGCAACACCAAAATCGATCAGTGGAATATTCTTTGCCGCTGGGCATTTTGTCGCTCTCTGGCAGAGCCAACAATCCCTTCGCCGGTGCCAATTCCAGCAGATAGTAATGTCGAAATGACTTGGCGCGTCTTTGGAGGAGAATTGTCTGATATTCTGTTAATTGCCTTAAAACAGCGCTGCCATAACGATAGATTAGGAACCGATCGGGAGACTTTGGCGACTCAATTTCGCCTGCATTTGCATCGCGGGATTGGTTATTTAGCAGGAGATCCAAATATCAAGAAAATTGAAAATTTAATTGAAGTTGCTGAAACAATTAAAAACGAAAAAGCAAATTTTTAATTGTTTTATGGCATCGTCAAACCTTTGAGCTTTAGCTTTCTCTCTTCCTCGCTTAGCCCTTTGCACTGCACCAGTACGCCAAAACCACCCAATCCCGTTGGATCGATGAGCTGGTGTAGGGCGTCACGACGGCGCAGCACATCCATAATGCTTTGCTGCTCGGCAATCGGGCGATCGCTATGGGAAAGGGCAGCAATGCGATCGCCCAATCCCAGCGCCATCAGAAATAATGCCTGTTTCGTAAAACCCACCAATGCCAAGCCGCAGCGATCGCCCCAACGCTCCAAGGCAGTAAAATCCACATGAGCGGTGATATCCTGTTGCCCAATCTGCACGTAAGGATCGTTATGGTGCCGATGCTGGTAATAACACTGAAGCGTCCCCTGACTCCGCTGGGGATTGTAATATCGAGCCGCTGGGTAGCCGTAGTCAATCGTCAATAAATATCCGCGCTTGAGCTTGTCGGCAACTGTACTCAGCCAAGCACCAGCGGCTAGATTAATCTCACTGCGATAGCCATCCTGATAAGCAGCAGAGGGCAACTCAATCCCTACTAAATCAAAATACTCAGCCAGTTGAGGCGTAGAAAGTTCGCCAATTACTTCCTCAATTTGGGTTCCATCCGGCGTGGTAACATAGATTTCTCGGAGCTTCCCTTGCGCGATCGCAAACTGATGCACCGGCAATGCATCCACCAACTCATTAGAAAAAAAGCAGCCGGTGATGGAAGCGCTAGGTATCTCCTCCAGAGAACACCACCTAACGGGTGTAGCGCCTTGCGTTTGGGCGAATATTGGGGCTAATTTTTGCAACACCTGCTGCTGTTGAGAAATTAGCCCCGCTGCCTTTTCAACGATCAGGTACTCTAAAGCATTAAAGAATGCTGGATGATGCTGGTGTAAATGCAGCAGAATATCTGCTGCTAGGAGTCCTTGTCCCGCCCCCATTTCCACAAGCGTAAATTGCGCCGGACGTCCCAAAATATCCCACATTTGGACAAATTGCTCAGCCAGCAGTTCGCCAAAGTCGGCACCTAGATTGGGAGCGGTAAAAAAATCACCTTCCGGCCCAATGTTGACGGCGTTGGTGGCATAGTAGCCGTAGTCCGGCTCGTACAGCACCCACTCCATATACTGAGCAAAGGTAATCCGCTGGTTGGGACTGTTGGCAATTCGCTCACCAATTAAGCTCAAGAGCGATTCAGACTCGTGCATCAACGATTCTTTCAACCTTCAACCTTTACCGTTTTGAGGAAGTCTTCCACTTCAGCCGTCGTTGGCTGTGCAGCGATCGCTCCCGGCTTCATTGCGGTGATTCCGCCCACTGCATTTGCATAAGTCACCACCTGCTTTGCCATTTCAGCATCGGCGAGATGCTGAATGCCGTGTTTGCACAACTGATCGATGAACCCGGCAAGGAACCCATCCCCCGCACCCGTGGTATCGACCACCTTGACGGAAAAAGCTGGCACCTTGTCTTCATTCCCGCCCAAGCAGTAAGCACAACCTTTTTCACCGGCTGTAACTAAAACGCCCTCGACGGAATCCAGACGGTAAGCGATCGCGCCAGCATCAGTGGTTTCAAATAACCATTCAGCTTCTTCGTCAGTGATTTTCAAGAAATCAACGTGCTTGATCAGTTCCTGAATCATCGGCTTGGAATCACTGGGATCGGGCCAAAACATATCGCGCCGATTCACATCCAGCACAATTTTGACATTGTACCGATCTGCTAGTTCCAGGGCTTTCTTAATTGCCGCTCGCGCATCAGGATAAGCTAACTCCAGACTTCCCAGGACGAGAAAATCAGCGTTTTCAAACAAAGCCTCTGGCAATGCAGACGCTTGTAGGTGCGTATCGGCAAATTCTGTCGTGTCACGAGTTTCTTTTGCAGAAGTGGAACTAATGCCAAATGCGGCAAATTCTCGTTCGCCCGATAGCGATCGCACTACATAAACTTGTCGCGTCGGTGCGGTGTCATGGCGCTGCACGCCCGTACTATCCACACCCACTTCCTGCAACAACTGCACCAACTGATCTCCCGGCTGATCCTTACCTACACAGCCGATAAATCCAGAAGGGGTTCCCAACTTTACCAAAGCACACGCCACATTTGCGGGTGCGCCGCCCGGATAAGGCGTCCAAGATTCGACATCTTCAAGCGATCGCCCCAGTTGATCGGCTAGACAATCAAACAAAATCTCTCCGAGGCAGAGAACGCGGGGATGGGTCACAACTGCACTCCTTGTCAACATGAACTCAGCCTACCAGAGCCTCTACCCCCTAGATCCGGATATTCACAGAAGCTCAAGATGATCCCAGCCTTTTTTCCGACTCCCAGAGGTGGGGGATATTGTCTCAATCCCAGTCACGAACGGGCTTACCCCCAAAGGATCTTCTAAAATTAAAGAGATAGTAAGTAGATATAACTAAGGAAAAAATACTTATGGCTGGTAGCGAGACTTATACCCCTGCGACACTCTCCGAGCGAGAACTGCAAATCATTGAGCTAGTTGCTGCTGGCTTAACGAATCATGACATCGCCCAAAAGCTGGAAATCAGCAAACGAACCGTGGATAACCACATCAGCAATGTATTGACCAAAACCAAGACTGACAATCGGGTGGCGCTGCTACGCTGGGCTTTGCAATGGGGCAAAGTTTGTATCAATGAAGTCAACTGCTGTACCTTGCCCACACCGGCGGATGAAGTGATTTCCTAAGCAAGCAACCGGGAAACCCTGCGAAAAAAGACAATCGTCATTAGTCATTGGTCATGGGTTGTTGGTTATGGGTTGTTGGTCAGTCAATTATTGTGAATTGTGAGATTAGCGAATTCATGGCGAATTGTCAATTGCTTTTCAATTTGTCAATGGCTAATTCGCTAGCAAACGAATCAATCAGGGTCGCGGATTCAATAACCTACATCCCTTCACCTCGTAGATTGGGTTAAGCGATCGCGTTACCCAACGCTACATTCAGTACTCTGGTTGGGTGGTCGTAACATCAAACGCCACATCGAAAGGGCGGGGGGAATCTCCGCCCTTTTGACGTACTTCCCCGACCAGACTGAAGTTATTTAATATCTATTCCGAAAAACTAATGACAAATGACTAAACACAAACGTTATCTGCCAGTTTTAGCAGTTGGTTTATTTGCCGCCTTGAGTGGATGTCGCGATCGCGGTTTGCTCACTCCACCTCCGCAACTGCTGGGAGCCTCCCTCAACAGCTTAGCCGCCGAACAAGAACCCCGGTTTTCTTACGATGGTCGCTACCTCGTCTTTACCTCAAATCGCCAAGCCCGTCGCGGCGTCTATCTCTACGACGTTCAGCGTCGTCGCCTTATCCCTCTCCCCGGACTCAACCAAGCGGGTGTCATCCACGAACAGCCAGATATCAGTGCTGATGGTCGTTACATCGTCTACATCTCCGAGGAACGGGGCAAACCAGATGTTTTCGTTTATGACCGCCAAAGCCTGCAATCTGAGGTCATTACCGACAATATTCTCGGTGAAGTCCGCCGTCCCACCATTAGCGGGAACGGTCGATTTATTGCCTTTGAATCCAATCGTTCCGGGCAGTGGGACATTGAAATTTACGATCGTGGACCCAGTGTCGAATTATCCTTACCCACCAGCCGTTCGGCACCTCTAAACAGCCCTGAAGTCCCCGCCTCACCCACACCAGCGGCTCCCAATTGATGGACGCATCCAAATTAAAGTTAAATAGCAGGGGTTAACCTGCTGTAGAGACATGAATAACCGCGAGTCTTCTGCAACCCTTCTAAATTTGGCTGACCCGGTGACTTTACGCTTTGTTTGTCATAAATAAACCGATGCTCTAGAAGTTCTTGTATCGGCGATTACATTCTAACTTAACACTGACGATTGCTTTAGGCATAAGTCCGAAAAAACAATCGCGATCGCGGACGATTTTTTACAATCAGAATATTGATTAAAAATCACTTATCATAAAAATAATTTTATTTAACCAATCTAATTAAATAAATTATCGCAAACCAAACTTCAACGTAACTAGGGAAATTTTTCCTAAAAAAGTGAAATGTTCTTGTTGATGAATGCTCGCAATGCTTAAGGAAACAGAATCAGCTTCTTCTGTGGAACAGCCATTAACCGTCTTACTCGTTGACGATCAAGCTCTGGTCGGTGTAGCAATACGTCGGATGCTTGCCACTGAAGAAGATATCATTTTTCACTATTGTAGTGAGCCGACTCAAGCAATTCAAATGGCGACAGAAATTGCTCCAACAGTCATCTTACAAGATTTAGTAATGCCCGAAATTAATGGGTTGCTGTTGGTACGGTTTTTTCGGGCTAATTCCGCAACGCGAGATGTTCCGATTATTGTACTTTCAGCGAAAGAAGATCCAGCAGTCAAAGCGGAAGCCTTTGCTCTGGATGTAAATGACTACTTGATAAAACTGCCAGACAAAATTGAGCTAGTCGCTCGTATCCGCTACCACTCCAAAGCCTATCTTAACTTTATCAAACAGGCTCGGTTGCACGCTCAAGTAGAAGCACAAGTCGAGATGCTCAGCGAGAAATCTCGACAACTGACTGAAGCCTTAACACAACTGCAAAATACTCAAGCTCGGCTCATTCAATCTGAAAAAATGGCGAGTTTAGGTCAACTGGTTGCCGGTGTTGTTCACGCCATCAACAACCCAGTTAATTTCATCTACGGCAACCTCACTTACTTAGATGAATATACTCAAGCTTTATTGGATTTGTTGGTAGTTTATCAGCAAGAATATCCTCAGCCGTCTTTAAGGATTCAGGAACAGGCAGAAGAAATCGATCTAAATTTTCTAATTGAAGACTTGCCCAGAATGTTGTCTTCCATGAAAGTAGGCGCTGACAGAATCTGTCAGATTGTTTCGAGTTTGCGTAACTTCTCGCGCTTAGATGAATCAGCGATGAAGCCGGTCAATATTCATGAAGGAATTGAGAGTACTTTATTAATATTGCAGCATCGACTGAAAGCCAAGACAGAACATTCGGGAATTCAGATCCTCAAAGAGTATGGAAATTTACCCCCGGTAGAGTGTTATGCCGGACAACTCAATCAGGTGTTTTTGAACATTCTCAGCAATGCGATTGATGCCTTGAATGATTATGACAAAGAGCGATCGCCTGATGAAATCCGAAACCATCCCAGCCGGATCGTCATCCAAACCTCAATTGTCAGCACTCAGGGTTCGGCGGTCAGCGAACACACAACTGACAATCAAACAAATAATCAACAGGACGCACACGGCACAGTGGTGCCCCTAGTTGCTGATAAAGTAGCGATTCGGATTATCGATAATGGGCCGGGTATCGCTTCCGAAGTAAAGTCACGCATTTTTAATTCTTTTTTCACCACTAAAAATGTGGAAAGAGAAACAGGGCTGGGATTAGCCATCAGCTATCAAATTGTCGTTGAGAAGCACGGTGGCAGCTTGCAATGCTTCTCAGAGCCAGGAAAAGGAACAGAATTCGCAATCGAAATTCCCATTCAGCAGCCTGCTCATCAATCTACCTTGCTGGAGTAGCCTTTCAACAACTCAACCGACAAAACCCCAACGTGACCGGCTTTTGAGCGCGAGTAGCAGGAGTGGCAATCTCACAAAAATTTGCAACGGCTCAAAGGCGTAAACGCTAAAGTTGAAAAACATCCCAGTTAATCTATCTGCTTTTGGAGTAGTTCTACTCTATGACTACTGCTTCTGCTTCTTCTCAGACTGGCAACTTCTGGAGCTTTGACTGGAGCTTTGACTCCCCAGCTCCTCAACCGACACAAGATGCCGATCTCCTCAGAACCCTGAACTTTGTTCCTGGGCTAAAGGAAATCCTGATGCTGCGTCAGGTTCATGCCTTAGAACACGCCACGGTTTGGGTCTTGAGCGACACCTGTAACTCCCCGAACGCCAGGGGTGTATCAACCTCCAGACAACTAGATAACAACACTCTAGGAGGTCTTTCCACCGACCAAGGATTTTACCTCTACGGTCAAGTCAACAGCGCTGATTTGCATCGTGCTGTTCGCACTGCCCTCTGGCGCATTACCCGTGGAGAATGGAACCTCGCCGTGCATCCGCGTTGCGGCACGAATTTTTCAGTCGGGATGCTTGTCACCGCCGGACTCGCCTTGGGTATCCATCTCGTCCTGCCTCGTGGCCCCATCGAGCAACTTTTGGGTTTAGGCATCGCTACCACCGCTGCTGCCCAATTAACGCCCGATCTGGGCGGTCTTGCCCAACAATACATTACAACCTCCATTCCCTTTAATTTGGCGATAGAAGACATTTCGGCAACGCCTGACATCTGGGGTCGTCCCGCTCACTTCGTCCGACTGCGTTGGATCGAACAGTAATAAAACTTAAAGACTGGGAGGCTCAGCAGCTCCCGATCGAGTAGTACGCTGTACCTTAATGACGTAAGGGAAAAAACACTTATGGTTCAACGTGGTTCAAAAGTTCAGATTCTCCGCAAAGAATCTTTCTGGTTTCAGGATACTGGGACTGTTGCTTCCATAGACCAGAGCGGCATCAAATACCCAGTGATTGTCCGTTTCAATAATGTCAACTACGCTGGCGTTAATACCAACAACTTTGCCATGAACGAAGTGGTAGAGGTTGAAGCACCCAAGGCAGCAGGGAAGAAACCCACTACTGCCGCTTCCGGTGGCAAACAAACCACCATCGACGAGCGGACTCGCAGAACAGGTCAGGGCAACCGAGTTCTTGATGGGAAGGCCAGCGCTGCACCAGAGTCTGGAGAAGGTAGCTCAGTTGTACAAGGCTCTCCCAATCAGGGAACTGACTCACGTTAAGTTGTGCCAGAACTGCCTGAAGTTGAAACAGTTCGCCGGGGTCTAAATAAATTGACCCTGAATCAGGAAATATGGGGTGGCGATGTGTTGCTTGAACGCACAATTGCCCACCCCCTTTCCTCTGTAGATTTTTTGGCTGGGCTTGCCGGTTCAGTTATTACTCAGTGGCACCGGCGTGGTAAATACCTGCTGGCAGAACTCTCCTCATCTGCTTGGTTGGGCGTTCACCTGCGGATGACGGGTCAGCTGCTATGGCTTGACTCGCAGGAATCACTCCAGAAACATACGCGAGTGCGGCTGTTCTTTACCAGTGAGAAGACCAGTGAGAAGGAGTTGCGCTTTGTTGACCAGCGAACCTTTGGCAAGATGTGGTGGGTACCGCCAGGAACACCGCCAGAAAGCATCATCACTGGTTTACAGGTTTTAGGCCCCGATCCCTTTTCCCCAGCGTTTTCCGTGGAGTACCTGGCGCTGGCACTGCAAAATCGCCGCCGTCCCATCAAAACCGCCTTGCTGGATCAATCGGTGGTGGCTGGAGTCGGCAATATCTATGCCGATGAAGCTTTGTTTCTCAGTGGTGTGCCACCCAAAACCCTTTGTGCCGATCTAAAATTAGCGCAAATTGAGCGTTTGAGAGGGGCAATTATTCAAGTGTTGCAAGCCAGTATTGAGGCTGGGGGAACGACTTTTAGTAACTTTCTCAACGTGCAGGGCGTTAACGGCAACTATGGCGGGGTCGCCTGGGTTTATAACCGCACGGGTGTCCCCTGTCGAGTTTGTAGCACACCGATTGAGCGCATTAGATTAGCCGGACGCTCCGCGCATTTTTGCCCCCAGTGTCAACGCTAGAATGTCAGCCCTATAAAATGCAGATGGGCAGGGGTGCCGAGGGGAGGGAGTTATCAATTCGCGATTGGCGATTAGACAATTGACTTCAGGTTTAGGGCTGCTTCGTTGAGGTTTTGGGTGCCCGCTTTGGTTTGCCCGATCCCACTCGCCGTTTCTTTTGCTCCCTGGTTGAGGACGTTCATGGCATCAACGACTTGTTGAATCGCGATCGCTTGTTGTTGGGCACTCAAGGCAATTTGTTGGCTGTTTGTAACTACATGGTTGATGGCGTTCGTCATCCCCGTAAAGGCGTCCGCAGTTTGATGAGAGAACTGTACCCCGGCTTCCACCGTCTTCGTGCCCTCCGCTGTCACTTTTACGGTTGAATTAATCGCGCGTTGGATGTCAACGACGAGGGTGTTGATTTCTTGCGCTGACTTCTTGCTTTGATCGGCGAGTTTCCGAATTTCCCCCGCCACCACCGCAAATCCCTTACCATGTTCTCCAGCCCGAACCGCCTCTACAGCAGCATTCAGCGCTAGCATATTTGTCTGGTTCGCGAGATCGCTTACCAAGTTTGTAATGTTGCTAATTTGATGAGTTTGTTCGTTCAATTGCAGAATTTGAGCTGCGATCGCTTCTACCTTCTCGCTGAGCGTCGCCATCCCTCCCAGAGTTTGCTGCACGGCTTCGGTTCCCCCTTCTGCTAATATCAGAGCCTGACGCGCTCCCGCAGAGGCTGCTGCGGCTTGTTGCGCCGATTGCAGGGAAGAAGTCCCCAACTCATCCATCGTTGTAGTAGTTTGATTCACCGAACTGGCTTGAGAGACAGCGATGCGTTCTTGCTGTTCAACGGTGCTAGCGATCGCTCTGGAAGAGTGCGCGATCGCATCGACGATCTCATTAATCTGCTGGCTGATGCGCGAAGCGATTAACGAACCAATTCCCAAAGCAAATATTGCAGATAATCCGGCACCGAGCCAAACTACAATCGTGAGCCAGTACATCGCAGTATCTTGTTGTTTAGCTTGTGCCGCTAACTGATAATTTGCTTGTTTAAGCATATCCTCACGCCAGTCATTAATTCCCAGCATTCGTATAGACTTCGTTAACTCAACAGCCTCGGCAATCTTACCGCTATCGAGCAAGTTGAATATCTTTCTAGACGCCTCATCAATTTCCTGACCCGCCTCAATAATTTTAGTCAAATTTTCTCGTTGCTGAGGGTCTTGAATCTCTCCCTCTAAAAATTTAGATGCTTCTCGAAATAACTTAATTCCTTCTTCGTAGGTTTTCTCGTAGCTTTTCTCCTTGGGGAAAACCACATGACCTCTGGTATTCCGTACCATTACGGATATTCCAAGAATTATTTCATCTATTTGTATAATATTGTTTTGTATGGATTTGACCTCTTCCGCAACTTTAGCGACTTTGTGAATGTTGTAATGCACCACTCCAGCCACGCCCATTGCCAATAAAATTGGAACAGAATATCCTAGCAAAATGCGGGACTTCAGTTTTAATGGCTTATTCACCGAGTTACTCCTTTCCTGGCTACTGGCTGCTAATTGCCTGTTTGAGTGTTATTGATCGCTGAGATAATCCAAGATAACTTGGTTCAGTTTAAAATAAAATAATTAGTTAGGAAAATTTTTACTTTTGCAAACCAAATGTATTTCTATATTTAGGAGCAGTATATTTATCAATTTAGCTCATTGTATTTTCGATTAGTACAGAAACTTTCAATGATTTACGAAACTAGCTTCGGGTTGTTATTGAACCACAAAACCGCAAAGAGCAAAGAGACGTCCGCGTTCGTGAACTGCGTCTGAAAGAGCGAGCGTTTAGACAATGTTTGAGAAGTATCAAAAGTTGATTCTATCTGCCTATCCCGCCTTAGAAAGGGGATAATTCAGCTAAAATCCCTTCTTTTCAAGGGGGATATTCACCATCTAAGCGTCTCAATTAGGACTTTTTCAGGCATCCTCTAAGTAAATTTGCTTTAAGATGATTTTCCCGCCCTCATAGAAACTAAAATAGTGATGAACTAGACACAAGGGCAGAACAAAAATATGGCAGTCAAAAGTGGCGATTTGGTTCGTGCTGTGCGAGAAAAATTAGAAAACAGTGTGGAAGCGCAAGCTAGCGACTCGCGCTTCCCTTCCTACATATTTGAAACCAAGGGTGAAGTTGTACAATTGCGGGGTGACTACGCACTCGTCAAATTTGGTCAGGTGCCAGCACCAAATGTCTGGTTACGTGCCGATCAGCTAGAACCCTTTAAGTAAACTCAACGGGTAGCTGCAACCTTGTAGGGAGACGAACCTCTAAGTAAGGTTTTAGCTTAGGGAGAGCCGACTTCCGTGGGCGGGTTGAAAATGTCCCTGTTGACAGCTGACGTGCTGTACAGGCAGTTATCACCCGCCCTTACCCTCAACGCTAACAATTCGCTAATGATTGCAATAGAGCGATTTTCTAAGAGCAACACCGCTTCGCTACCGTGTCCACCAACTTTCAATGAGTGAGAAAAACCCTTCAGTAAATTCTCGTTCCGGAGACGCTGAAGTTTTTTGATCGTCCGAATTTTTACGGATTTCAGTAAAGCTCCAGAGGGCTATGATGTACCGCATACTAGGCTCTATTCTGAATCGTTTATTTAAGCACTTTTAGTAGGCGATTATCGGGAGAAAGGAGATTGGTTCAGTTTGCTTTTTTCTGGCTTTTGACCTAAGTTTTTAGCCGAAAATTGTATCAATTTTCGGCTAAAAATACTTGAATTGTTAAACAATAAATGGTATTTTCACGATGAATTATTTAAATAAAAACTTTTGTATTACTGGGAAGTTATTTTCAATTTTTGTTACAGTATTCTGCCTAGTTTTGATAAGTAGCAAAGTCAATTTACCTGGTTCAGCTTCTGCACAAGACTCAAAAGTTTACTATGTATCGCCCTCTGGCGCAGATTCTAATTCAGGAACTTTGTCTAAACCCTTTCAAAATATCCAAAAGTGTGCCAGTGTAGCGACGGCTGGATATACCTGTTTGATTCAAGGCGGGATTTATCGAGAAACTGTTATCCCCGCTAATTCTGGAACTGCGGGAAAACCCATTATTTTTAAAGCTTATCAAAACGAACAAGTAACAATTAGCGGTGCAGATCCGGTTTCTAATTGGACTCTGCACAATCACCCCAGTGGGAAAGTCTACAAAGCAACAATGAACTGGGATTTAGGTGAAGGGAATAACCAGG
The DNA here is from genome assembly GCF_039961915.1 of Trichocoleus sp. DQ-A2. NCBI lineage: Bacteria > Bacillati > Cyanobacteriota > Cyanophyceae > Leptolyngbyales > Trichocoleusaceae > Trichocoleus > Trichocoleus sp. DQ-A2. The sequence goes on along the minus strand of NZ_JAMPKD010000012.1, from coordinate 27,913 downwards.
TTTTTGTAAATGATGAAATGATGGTCGAGGCTAGATGGCCTAATATTAACAAAAACCCAGCACAAATTACCAGTAAAGACAAAGCGATCGCTGATGGTGGTTCAATTAGCAACCCAAATGCTGCTGACAATTCACGAGTCAGCGGCACAATTTTAGATGAAGCTTTAAGTGACTTTCCTACTAGTTTTTGGAATAACGCCAAAGTCAATCACGTTCCTGGTCCAAATTGGGCACCCCATACCAGCACGATTACCAGTCACACCCCTAAAACTATTAATTTTAGCGACTATCAATATTATGCAAACTCTCTAGGCTATGCTCCAAAAGCGGGTAATTACTACTATATTTGGGGTAAATATGAAGCTTTGGATGCACCAAAAGAATGGTTTAGAGATGCTTCGGGAAATTTATATCTATGGACGATAGACGGAAGCAATCCTGCAAGCAACCGTGTAGAAGTCAAAAAAAGGCAATGGGCATTTGAGATTAATAATAAATCTAATATAAGCATAGAAAATATCAATATTTTCGCGGCAGGCATCCACTCAAATAATAGTTCAAATATTTTAATTAATAAAGTCAAGCTTTTGTATGGTTCTAATTTCGCAGTGATTCCCCATCTTTGGTACGACCAAGGAGCGCCAGCTATTTTATTGGGAGGAAATAATAACGAAGTAAAAAATAGCGAAATTAGGTATGCGGCAGGAGCGGGAATTAGAATTGAAGGCAATTCGAGTAAAATTACTAATTCTATTATCCACGATACAAATTACTCCGGCACTAGCAGCGCCATCCATATTAAAGGCGCAGTCAATGCAATTATGTACAACACCTTATTTGATTTAGGAACTCCGGGCGCGATCAATATCAATGAATTGACGCAGGGCAAGGTGATGTACAACGAAGCATTTAATATGGGGCGGCAAAATAGCGACGGAGGTACGGTGCAGGCATGGGGACATGATGGCAAAGGGACTGAGATTGCCTATAATAAAATTCACGATAGTCAAGCAGAATACAACCCCAGTTTGCATTATTTTGGCAGCATGGGAATTTATTTAGACGGCAACAGTTCTAACTATGTAGTGCATCACAATGTTCTGTGGAATATTCCCAAGCATGGGATTGCGATTAACAGTCACGGCACTCCCTGTCTAAATACAAATAGGCAAGTGTATAACAACACTGTAGATGGAGAGATTTGGTGGGAACCGTCTCGATCTAATATGAAAGGTACTATCCTCAAAAATAATATTGCTAAAGAATTTAAAGATACCCAGTCCGCAGGGGGGATGACAGTGGAAAACAATATTGTCATGGAAAAAGATGCGGCAGGTCAAATCACTGTTCCCGATGTACAGTTTGTAAATAGAAGCAACCACGACTATCAACTCACTGCTACTTCTGCGGCTGTAGATAAAGGTGCGGTCATTTCTCCTTACACCAATGGATTTGTAGGGAAGCAACCAGATATTGGCGCTTTTGAATACAATAAGAAACCGTGGACCGCTGGTGCCGCGATCGCTCAAGAAGATTTGTCTCTGAAATAACATTCTCCGCACTGATAGGGCGGATATTCTTCGTTCAACGATTCGGCTTGCCAATCTCCCGTTCGCGAAGCGGCGCGTCAGCACGAGCATTCGGATCTAAAATCCATTGGAACCTCACTCCCAGCTCCTCGACCTCCACGGAGAGGGGAGAATAGAATATTGAACTCATCCACGAAGAGCGGGAAGGGGCAGGGGTAGGGTTAGGTGGTACTCCTTGTCCAGTCTTCTCCACCAAGAACCCCCTCGATCCTCTCAGACTAAGGGGAACAAGGGGGTTACTGCTAATTACTTGTATCGTCTCGTTCAGGATCTGTTGAGAAAACCCTGAATTTGTTTCAGAGCATACGGAAGAATATTAAACCCTGCCCAGCCTGCTGCTGCGATAATTGGCAGCAAAACGATTAACACGCGCCAGTCAAACTCCATTGAAGTTTCCTCTCTTATTGCTTAAAGATTTTTGAACAATTCTCATATTTTATTTTTAGGCATCGGGGGACAGTTTGATACAATCCCTTGACTTATCCAAACTCCCTAACTGTCCCAGACATCAATGGGGCGTCGTAAATCCCAGATCCGTCCCCTTGCCTGCATGAACCAAAGCCAACTTCTCGTAGCGCCTCGCGTGTTCGATCAGTTCTGCCGTCTCAGCCTCAGAAAGTTCGCGCACCCGCTTGGCAGGCATCCCCACCATCAGCGACAAAGGGGGCACGTCCTTCGTCACCACGCAGCCAGCACCGATAAGACTCCCAGCACCTACGCGCACGCCATCTAGCACCACTGCGCCGATGCCAATCAGGCAACCGCGTTCAATATGAGCCGAATGAATCACAGCGCGATGCCCGATGGTTACATGATCTTCCACAATGGTTGGCTTGCCCGGATCGCCGTGCAAAATCGCACCATCCTGAATATTTGTCCGTTCTCCAATTTCAATGCGTTCTACATCTCCTCGCACCACAGCCCCGAACCAGATGCTGACCCCTGCACCAATCTTTACCCAACCCATGACAACGGCATTCGGGGCGACAAAGGCAGCTAAGGAGAGATCGGGGCTAGGCCAATAGGAATTATCGGCACCGAGGGACGGGTTTAAATTGCTCACAAGATGCGCTCAGTGACTCCACAAAATAACCACACTCTTTATGGTGAGGGCGAAGCTTCACCTACACAGATATAATAAAGCCACTGGCACCGTTGGACAGATACATAGAATGCCGATACACACTCCATGATGAATCCAGGCTTACAGTACCCGATCTTTGGGCCGGAGATTCACTGCCCCCATTGCCGCCAAACGATTCCGGCCTTGACGCTAACGGATACTTATCTGTGTCCGCGTCATGGTGCCTTTGAGGCAGATCCGAAGACTGGTGAACTGATTCACTTACAGTCTGGGCGTCACTGGCGTCGGTGGAGTGATGAATGGTACCGGCAGCACACCCATCCGGATGGGATTCGGTTTGAGATTCACGAAGCCCTAGACCGGCTGTATACTCAAGGCTACCGAGCGACGCGAGTCATTATTGCCAGTCGTTATCGGGAGTTAATTAGTGCTTATCTGGAACGCAGCACCCCTTGGCGGGGGCAGTCAGATCCGCCGAAACCCAGACTGTACGGATTGCCAGTGGAATTTAGCCCGGAACCGGAAGAAGAACCCTGCTGGGAAGTGATTAATTTCGATTTGGAAAAAGAACCGGGTATCCCTGTGAGATATCCTTATTTTCGGTTGTTTGAATAATTTCGTTCGTGATTAGTCATTTGTGATTAGTCATTGGTCATTTGTGATTAGTTATTGTCAATTGGGTAAAGACTGGCAGATGATCGCGAAGGACTAAACACTAAGGGCTAAAGACTGATCGCAAAGGACAAAAATCATGCATCATGTTTCGATCCGCACCGCAAATATTCATCGCGCGATCGCTTTCTACGAACATCTGGGATTTACTGTCTGCGAACGCTTCACCGCCGGGATCACGCTTGCCTGCTGGATGGAGGGTAGTCTCGGACGCATTGAATTAATCCAGATTCCGCAACCGAAACCCGCCCCTGACGCTTTTGGAGATGAGCATTACGTCGGGTACTACCATTTGTCTTTTGATATCACCGATACCGCATCTGATTTGCCGAGTTGGTTAAATTCTTTAAAAGAACGCTTTGATGAGGCAGCACAGACTTCTCCAGAGCAGTTTTTTCCCCTGAAGGTACTTTTAGAGCCAACGCAGCAAATGATCGGCTCAAGCGTCTACGAAGTCGCTTTCATTGCCGATACCGACGGCTTACCCCTGGAATTTATTCGCGTTTTGAGCAGCAGCGGCTCGGCAAATTAAGTGTTATTAATTGGGGAAATGATGTTGTAGGGTAGCCCCTGCAACATCATTTTTTGATTTCGCAATGTCCTGACGCGCAGATGCGATCGCTTATACACCTTGCAATCGCAGATTTTCTGAATCTCAGTCTTAGAGAGGAGGAGTATTCCTTCAAATTATGCCAAAAGTAACAGATTTCTTCACCATACAATGATTAACTTAAAAATCCTCAATGCCCCCCTATCGCATTGCTTTTTTTGAAAAATTTATGTTTTATTAGAGGGTTGGATTTATTAAATAATCTGGCAGTAAAGGACAATTTTTAATGATAATTACAGCCCCGCTCCCTAGTATTGTCTCCTCTGGCTTACTGCACTGGATAATACAGCCGCAGTTAGCCTTGCACATTCCAGATGGCTTCTTGAGCTTGCCCGTTAGCCTCGTGACATGGGTACTCGCCATCGGACTGATTGCACTCGCCCTCAATCGAGTGCAGGCTGACTACCAGGAACGGGCAGTCCCGCTGATGGGTGTGTGTGGAGCCTTTATTTTTGCCGCCCAAATGATTAATTTCCCGATTCCAGGGGGCACCTCCGGGCACCTGCTGGGTGGGACGCTCGCGGGAGTTTTACTTGGCCCGTGGGCAGGATCGCTCGTCATGGTGGCAGTCTTCATCGTCCAGGCAGTCTTGTTTCAAGATGGTGGACTGACTGTGCTAGGAGCCAACATCACCAATATGGGTCTCATTGGCACCTTTGCGGGTTACTACCTCTACAAAACAATTCGGTTTGCCTTAGGACGGGATAACTGGCGGGGAATGTTAGTGGGTACGGCAATTGCAGCTTGGGCAAGCGTGTTTATTGCCTCAATTTTGACAGCAGTACAACTAGCTTTGTCCGGAACAGTGCCCTTTGGGGTAGCCGTAGGGGCAATGGCATTTTGGCACGTCCTAATCGGCATTGGAGAATCACTGATTACCGTCGTAGCAGTGAGTTATGTATGGCGATCGCGTCCCGATCTGTTGTTCGATCCACCCCGCCGAGCTGTTTCCACTGCATCTCGTTCGTTGTCACAGCGTTAAGCACTGCGTGCATCTAGTTATATAGGGAAGGGATGAAACGTTTATGAGTAGCAACCTCTCGCGGGAACGCAACCGGGCTTTTGTCATCACTGGGTTGGGTGTTGCCTTGCTGATTGCAATTTTTTTGTCTCCATTCGCTAGCTCAGATCCAGACGGATTAGACCGAGTTTCTCAGGATCTAAAGTTTGAGGATAAAGCAGCCGAAGAAGCACCCGCCCAAAAACTCCCCTTTTACGCTGTTTTTGAAGAATATGCCCTCAGAGGCGTACCAGAAGGACTCGCCACACCCTTAGCCGGTTTGATTGGAACCTTAACAACATTTGGTTTGGCTTGGGGGATTGGGAAGTTGGTGGTTCGCAATTCTGTTTCATCTTCCTCAGACTATGAAGTCCCCTCGTCCTCAGATAATCCAGATGGCCCCCTGGATAGATAAGAACTAAAGCGTAAAGCGAATGCTGCTGCACATTATTGCCGTTCAACTAGATGCCGATAGCGATCGCAAAACTCCCTGGCACTCATTAGCACCCCGGACTCGAATCCTGTGTACGCTACTGCTTGTATTTGCGATCGCCCTGACGCCAAACGGACGCTGGTGGACTTGGGCAATCTATGGGTTAGGCGTGCTAGGCGTTGTTCTCCTGAGTCGAGTCACTTGGAGCATCCTGCTGAAGCGAATCGCCGTTGAGTTTGCTTTTATTGGCGTTGTACTGCTGGGCACTTTGTTTCGGGATGGCGGCGAGGTGCTGTGGTCTTGGGGAGTGCTACGGATTACCACCGTCGGGCTGATGGTTTTGGGTAGCGTGACCCTCAAGGCGTTACTCTCACTGATGATGCTAAATGTGCTGACTTTAACTACTTCAGTTGCAGCGCTACTGAATGGATTAGTCGCCTTGCGAACCCCACCCCTATTGGTGGCGATTCTCGCATCCATGTATCGCTACATTAGCGTCCTAATTGGGGAGGTTAACGCCATGCGTCGGGCAGCAGCCTCTCGCAACCTGATGGGCAGCAACCACTGGCAACGCCAGGTGATTGGCAACATGATGGGAACGCTATTTATCCGTACCTATGAGCGGGGGGAGCGGGTTTATCAGGCAATGCTGTCGCGGGGTTATCAAGGACTACCGCCGGTGGAGAAGGTGCCGTCGGGCGGACGCCGCGACATTGTGGCTTTAACCTTAACCGTAATTTTGGCATTATTGGGACAAGTGGTTTATTTGTTCTAAAAATTTTTAATTTTTAATTGTTTCTATGCACCATAATCCAATATTTATCGAAAATCTTAGTTATATCTACCCCGACGGAACTCATGCACTCAGGGGAATTAATTTATCGATTAAAGCAACGGAACGAGTGGCATTAATCGGAGCTAATGGTTCGGGAAAATCCACTTTGCAGTTACATCTAAATGGAATTCTCTTACCCGAAGAGGGAGAAATCATCATTGGAGAATGGCCTGTCAGAAAGGAGAATTTGCAAAAAATTCGGAATTTTGTGGGGCTGGTATTTCAGAATCCAGATAATCAGTTATTTATGCCCACAGTTTGGGAAGATGTTGCCTTTGGCCCAATGAATCAAGGCTTGCGAGACAAGGAACTCACTGCACGAGTGCTTCAGGCGATGGCAGCGGTGGATATCGATCCAGAACGCTATGGACAGAGGAATACAGATAATTTATCTGGAGGCGAAAAGAAGCGGATTGCGATCGCAGGCGTGTTGGCAATGAACCCCCAAGTGTTGGTATTTGACGAACCCTCGGCTCAGCTAGATCCCCGTTCTCGTCGCCAGTTGATCGAGTTGTTAAAAAGCTTGCCGCTGACGCAACTGATTGCCACCCACGACTTAGATTTAGCCTTGGAGTTATGCGATCGCACGGTAGTCTTGAGTCAGGGTCAGGTCGTCTACGATGGTGCAACTGAGCAGGTGATGAGCGATCCTGACTTCTTAGTTCAGCACTCTCTAGAGTCGCCCCTCTGCTACAGTCGCCCTTACTGCCAGCTTGAAGATGCGCCGGTTAAAAAGCGCGTTCTTGTTTGAAATTTAATACTTTTCGGTGAATTACCGATAGTTCCCCACTGCATTCAAACGAGATATTGCTATAGATTTGAAATCTTCCCACCACTATAGCCAATTCCCCACTAGCACGTAGGGTGCCCAGTAACGGGGATGCTGGTATCGCGGATTCTGCAACAGAGACATCTGGGCAAACCGGAGTGCTTCCGCTTTCGTCTCCTTGGTATTGGTTAACTCTTGATAAAACTGACTCATCAGAAGGGCGCTACTCTCATCGTCCAGCGACCATAGAGACGCGAGGGTACTCCGCGCCCCAGCGCGTACCGCAACCCCAGCCAGTCCTAAAGCCGCCCGTTTGTCCCCGGTAGCGGTTTGGCAAGCACTGAGGACGAGTAATTCGATCGCAGTTGGTCGGTTCGTATCTCTAATTCGGAGTAAATTATCCAACTGAGTGACATTAATCCGATTATCCCAAGTTAGAATAAATGTCTCCTCAGCTTTAGAACTGAATTGACCGTGAGTGGCAAGATGTACGACTGGAAAGGAAACCGCATTCATTTCTTTTTGGAAAGCGGTACTGGTAAATTCCTGATTGAGCAGTACCGTAGTGGGCACTACAGATTTAATCTGATTTAATTCCAGGGTTACATTGTTGAGCGCAGCAAAGCCTTGGCGAGATTCAGTGATTCCGGCAGTTAAAGCTTTGATTTTTCCCCGTTCTAAAGATTTGGAACCCAGTAACTGCAAGCCTGGAGTTAATGCAACGCCATACTTTTGGACCAGGTATTGTTGACCGTCGTAGAGTGCAGCCATCGGGATATTTCGCAAGGAACCATCTAGGACAAATACCAAAGTTTTAATGTTGCTCGCGAGATCCTGCGATGCAGGTAAAATCAACCAATCATAGACTTGCTTGGATAAAGCTTGAGTTTCTTTCAGCGTGTAAGGTTTGGTCAGTTGCTTTCGCAATTCTCCGACAATTCTTTCGACTTCACTCTGGCTGATATCAGTTTTGTAGTGGCGTAGCGGTTGTTGAGGTAATTTGAGAATGATTTCTAATCGGTCTGCCAAAATAATCGGATAAATGACTGCGGCGGTCGGATCGTCTTTATCGATGACTTGGTCGATTTGGACTGTTTTGCCTTGCAAACAGGCGGTGCGAAAGAAATTATCGAGTTCAGCAAGTTGCAGAGATTCGATGGTGTTACGGGCTAGTTTGAGATTGTCTTGACTCGGCTTTGAAGTTCCCTCTGTTTGCAATAGCAACTCGACCAGTTGCCGATAGATAGGCTCGACTTCCTCTCGAAAAGAAAACTGAACGTCAGGATTAATGGTAACTAAATCGCTGCGGAGAGATTGGAGAATATTGACCGCTTCCGTGTAAGCCGCGATCGCGTCTTTGGTTTTTCCCTGCGCTTTCAATAAGCGTCCTAATTGCCATTGCCAACGATAGGAAATATCTGAGGCGTTAATTGATTGGGCGAGAAGTAAAGCTTGCCGAGTCAAGTCTTGGGCATTCTGCAATTGCTGAGTTTGTTCGTATAGTCCGCCGAGATGTCCCAGCGCATAAGCTTCTGCCCGGATATCTTGGATACTTTTGGCTTGTTGAACTGCATTTGCCAACACCTGACCGATTTCTGTCCAGGAGGAAGTATTTGCCGTGTCAGCTTGTTTGATCCGCGTCAAACTTTGGGCAAAATTAATCTTGGCATAAACTGCTGTTCGACTGGGGGGAAAACTCGCAATTTCTGCTTGCATTTGGGAACCCAACGCCTTGGCAGCGCTCAATTGCTTCGTTTCCACCAACAAGCTCAATTGATTGAGTTTGGCTTGGTTGCGGGTCATTGGTGAAGGAGCAGTTGATTCAGCTTGTTGATAAAACTTTAAAGCTGCTTCCGTATCCTGTTGCGATCGCGCGGTATTTCCTAAACCCAGGAACGCTGCACTGATATCTGGGGGAGAGTTGAGTTGCTGGGCGACATCCAAACTTTGCTGCAAAACCTGCCGGGACTTCTCTAAATCACCAACGACGCGGAGGGTGTTACCGAAAGAACTCAGCGCGATCGCTTTCATCGGATTGGGTTGATTCGCCAGCGTCTCCTCTACCTGAGTCAATGCCTTCGCCGCTTGACGATAACGCCCTAAAGATTGCAGCGCTAAGCTTTGGTTAATTAAGCTACCCGTAATTCCCGCCTTGTCGCCTGCTTGCGTATAAATAGCCGCCGCTTGTTCCCAAGTCGTTAAAGCTTGTTCCGCTTGTCCGAGTGCCAATTGCAGCTGCCCTTGGATGTTGAAAGCTTGGGCGAGAACCGGCAAGTGGTCTTTGTTGGGATTTCTCGCTTCTAATAGTTTCAGACTGTTTGCGATCGCTTCCGTTGCCTCCGTCCACTGTCCGAGTTGTTGGTAAGCTAAGGACAGGAAGCTCAACGTAGAAGCTTGATTGAGGATATCTCCTTGCGTTTGAAAAGTTTTTGCCGCTTGTTGCCAAATCCTTACCGCCTCAACAAACTGCCCAGTTTCATAAAATTCTCGTCCCTGTTGCACTTGAGTTGGATTGGTTAGTTCGGTAACGTCTAATGCAATGGTTCTCGAATCGGGGAAACCTAACCCCCTAACCCCCTTCCCTACAAGGGACGGGGGAATCGCTTTTTGTCCCTCTCCTACTAGGAGAGGGGTTGGGGGAGAGGTATCCAACAGCAGCGAATGAGAGTGTACCTTTTGACCCCAAGAAAGCAAAAGGGTCAAAGTTAATCCGAAAAGCCCGTATTTTAGAAAAGATTGTACTGCACGGAAAAGTACAGACCGTTTTCTTGCCATGTTCTTTCCCTCGAAGAGAGATTCACTAAAGGAATTCCCCAGTCCAGGCGGGCGCTGAAGCGTGGTGATTGCCGCCACTGCAATCCTAACCCAACCGATAAAAGTCTATTGGGTTCAGGATCTTCTGTGCCCGAACTGTTCCAGGCGGTGCCAAAATCGACAAACGGAATGATTTGGAGAACACCCTGTACTTGGGGGACGCGCAGCACGGGGTACTGAAGTTCTGCACTCAGCAAGACTCCGTTATCCGTCAGCAAAGCATCCTGACGATAACCCCGAATGCTTTCTAAGCCGCCTAAACCAAATTGTTCTAAAGGGACTAGCGTTCTATCTGCCAGTTGCACGTTGCCACGCACCAATAGCAACGTTTCTGGGGCGAGGAGACGTACCCATTGGGCTTGCCCTTGCCATGAATAAAAGCGACTATCGGGACCAGATTCGTTGAGAGTTGCATCAAAGGCACCAAGTCCGATATTAAATTGCGATCGCAAGGCAATGACTTGGCGAGTCCCGGTTTGCGTCCATTCCTGAAACAATCGTAATGCTGATATCCGCGTGCGTCCCTCGTCATCAGCGCCCGCCGACAGGGGAAACGGAATCTCTAGCAAAGAAGTTTCGCTCTCCCTCCGAGATGCTGTTAAACCGACGGTGAATTGTTGGGTGGGGGTTTGAACAATTGGCTGGCGCAGGGTCAATTCGTAGTAGCGCGAGGCGGCATAAATATCGAGACGGTCGAAGGGTGGCTCAATCACATCGCTGGATGTGGTGCCGTAACTGACGCTAAACGTGCCATTGTAAGGATTAATCGGCAGTGTGTAGGAAGTATCGAAGCTATCGCTGCCATCTGTATTGCTGTAGGCAAGGCTTAAACCATCTCCCAAACCGAATAAATTCGCTTCATTCACTTGCAAGCGACGTCGGAAGCTGCCCACACTAGGGGAACGACCGTTATCGATGCCGATTTGGGTGCTAAAGGTCTTCGCCTCTGTTATCCGAACCTCCAGCAAACTGAATCCCGGACGGGTTCCAGCAGAGAGTTCCGCAGATAAATTGGCAATCAGCGGATTGAGTTGCAGCAGTTGTAATGCTTCGAGAAGACGCTCTCGATTGAGAGGCTTTGATGTGGCGACAGCCAAACGCGATCGCACGTAGTTGGAATTTAACCGTCGCGTGCCACTAATTTTAATGTCTTCTAAGCCGCCTTCGACGACCTGAATGGTAACGACGCCTCCCTGAATCGTTTGGTTAGCTGGAATCAGGGCACCTGACGTAATGTACCCTTGGTTGACGTAAAACTCGGTGACAGCAGTTCGAGCTTGCAGCAGTTCGCTAAAGGAAATCGGTCGATTGGTAAACGGCTTGGTAATTTCCGCTAGCTTTTCGGAACTGAAAGCTGTATTGCCGATGAATTCAAACTTTTCCACCGTAATGTTGCCAGGAACAGTCTCTCCCGGTGTCTCCTCATCTGGGGAAGGCTGGGTAGGAGATTGGAGTAAGTCTTCTGGCGGCGGTAGTGGGGCAGGCGTTTCTGGTAAAGGAAGCGGGGAAGGGGAGGGAGATGGCGGTTGAAGGATGTCTTGTGGCGGAGGGAGTTGAGGAACTTGAGCCGAGTCAATCGTTTCAGGAAGCGATCGCGCGACTTGCGCCGTCAAGCAGAGACTCAGCATTGCTAAACCCAGCCGAAGATACAATAAGCGATCGCCCCCAGAAAGATTACGGCACATAGCACTTAGCGGTTGTTAGCCCGGAATGAAGAGAGGAGTACGGAACAGCAGCGGTGAGAACGACTTCGCCTCGATCGTTTTCCACCCAACCTTGTGCTTCTACTGGCTCTTTTGTCAAGTTTGACTGTATGGCAACATCCTTTTGGGAGTGAGTGGAAGCTGGTGCAACCTGACGCCAATCTGTCCAAACGGCGTTGCTAGTTCGGGTTTCGCTAGGATTATCTGGCAACCCTCCGCTTCCCGTCACGGTGAAAGAACTCGCAACGTTGCTGCCACTCGCCGGACAAGTTTGCGCCACCAATCCAGAAGCATCGACCAATTCTGCTGGTAAAGTCGCTAACCCGCGACTGGGATCGACATCCAGGGTATTAATTTGTACGGTGCCATCGACCCCAAATTCCGAACTCGCCGTGATGTCACTTTGGGAGGTTGGGCGCGATCGCAACTGGCTACCAAAGATACTAGAAGTGGTGATGTTGATACTCCCTCCCCGACCTTGGAAGGCATTGGCGGTAATATCGCTATTTTCAGATGGGACAGCGACGATGAATTTGGCATTGATGTCCAGATTCCCGCCATCTCCACCCGCTTTTGCAGTGCCTGCGGTGGTGGAAAGGTTACTATTGCGGCGCAGCAATAATAAGTCTTGCACTCGCAATCGAATATTCCCGCCGTCACCGGATACAGTTTGGGCGTTGAGGGTTGCCCCATTGTCTAGCAGGATAGAGCCAGAGTCAATTTCGAGTTCCCCAGCTTTTCCTAACCCTTGACTGCCCACAGAGATTTGTCCCCGATCTCGAACCGTTAACAACTGAGTTTTAACCGTCAGACTTCCCCCATCTCCGGTCGAAAATGCCGGAAGATTACTGCTATCGGAGGGGGAACCATCTCCGTCTCGGATGACATCGGCGGGGTTGCCGGTGCCAGCAAATAATCTGCTGCGAAGCTTTCCATTCCCTGAAGTCCCAACCAGTTCTACCAACTCAGAGGCATTCACCTCCAAATTTCCCCCGAAACCTGCCCCAAAAGTAGCCGCAGAGACTTCTGCCCCATTTCGGATCGTCAATTTCCGAGTTGTAATCGTTAAGTTTCCAGCTTTCCCATTGCCTCTAGAAGTTTGAACCGACAATCCACTGGGACGGCGATCGCTCGGTGCGGTGCCACTCAGTTCCACCCGATCGGTGGCATAGACGTTGATACTCCCGCCCTGCCCCGTTCCGGAACCACTCGCTGATATCCGCGCCCCGTCCCGAACTAGCAATTGCCGGGTCGTAATTGTCACGTTTCCCGCATCTCCTGCTGCATCTTTAACATCACTGGCGAGTTTGCTGGGTTTTTGACCATCTGCTGAGGTGCCGATCAGTTCTACCGAATCCGAGACATTGATGTCGATGCTCCCTCCTTTTCCCTTGCCGGAGGTCGTTGCAGATACTTGAGAACCCCCCTGAATCGTTAGCCGCACCGCTTGGATAAAGATTCCTTGCCCATTTCGATTCCCCAACGTATTTGCAGACACTTTTGACTCATCGCTGAATGTCACCTGTCTGCCGGAAAGCTGGATCGCCCCGCTACCTTGACTGCTGACATCAATCGCTGCTTGATTCGTGAGGGATATATCTGCTTGGACGACACTATCTAGAAATTTCAAGCGCCAACGATTGCCTTCGACATTCAGCTTTACGGTTCCTGGTTCTGCGACTCCTGCCAACTCGACTCGACCACTCCGCGCTTGTAAAAGCCCGCCCTTCCAACTCACATCACCGCCTAATAACAACAAAGTCTGATTTTCTGCGACTTTCAGGGTGCTAGCAGAACCCACGATTGGTTTCGGCAGTTGTGAAGAGATGAACCCACTCGGATCGCCAACCATCGTCAGTAAGCTACTCGCTCCTTCTGGATTGGTGGCGCTAAACTGACTACCATCCGCCCACACCAAAGCATCCAGCGTGGTGGCAACAAAAGAGCCTCTGGTGGTGCTGCCGACATTGAGTTGAGCCTTTGGCCCGAAGTGAATGCCACTGGGATTGATCAAGAAGAAGTTGACCGGCTGATCGGTAAAAATTGAGCCGTTAATCAAGGAGGGAGAACCCCCTGTAACACGGGATAGAATATTCTGGATATTGGCGGCGCTGCTAAAACCCGCTACCTCGCCTGCGTTGAGGCTAAATTTTCCAAAGCTGTGGAACAGATTACTGCCGACGGTTTGACCCGCTGATTGAGGAATAACGTAATTAGGACCCGTTAAGGTTTTTACCAAGCCGAGGCTGCCATCAAGGGTGATATTTTGGGCGATCGCGCGATCGCTCCCAGCGGCGATCGTACCCAGCGCGATCGCGCTTCTTATCCAACAAGGGTGGCAATGCAGCGATCGAAGCACTCTGCGAATTAACACGCTTGGCTAGCATTACCTTGACGGTAAGGTTTCCGTATATTCACGCAATAGCCTAACACAGCCTACCCATTTAGATGCTCACGTTTAACCTTTTTCCATAAAAGTTGAACTAACTTGCTGACACTGAATCATCAAGACGCGATCGCAATTAGCGAGGACACTGGGACGCTAACGCTAAACTCTTAGGGGAAGAAGAAACAGCAGCCATCAGCACGACTTCACCTTGATGATTTCTCCCCCATCCAGTCGCTTCTACGAAAGGCATTGCCGGGGAATCAGTCTGAGATTTAGCAACCGTAGAACTTGAACGACTTGAACGAGGGGAAGCTTTTGCAGCGTGCGAGATCCGATTTGGACGACTTGTTTGAGAAATGCGCCAATCTGTCCAAACGGCGCTGCTGCTTCGGGTTTCGCTGGGATTGTCCGGCAATCCACCGCGCCCAGTCAAGATTAATTCACTTTGTGCAAGCCCCCCACCAGTCGGACAAGTTTGTGCCACCAATCCAGACGCATCGACCAATTCTGCTGGCAAAGTCGCTAACCCGCGACTGGGATCGACATCCAAAGTATTGATATTGACTGCGCCATTTACACCAAATTCCGAACTCGCGGTGATGTCACTTTCTGGCGTCAGGCGAGGACGAAACTGGGAGCCAAAGATGCCGGAGGTGGTGATATTGATATTCCCTCCCCGACCTTCAAAGGCATTCGCAGTAATATCGCTATTTTCCTCAGGGACGGCAACGATAAATTTGGCATTGATGTCCATATTGCCGCCGTTTCCACCTGTTTTATCGGTGCCTGCGGTGGTGGAAATGCTACTGCCGTGGCGCAACTGCAATAAGTCCTGCACCTGTAGGGTAATATTGCCGCCATTTCCCGATTTGGTTGTCGCGGTGAGGGCGGCTTGGTTGTCTAAAAGAATCGAACCTGCCTCGATTTCTAGATTGCCTGCATTTCCCGTCCCTTGGCTGCTGACATTGACTTGAGCGCCATCTTGGACAATTAACTGCCCCGTCGTAATTTTTAAGTCTCCCGCAGTTCCAGCCCCTGATGTTTGAGTCAGCAAGCTGCTGGCTTGCCCCTGAGCCGATGTTCCCACCAACTGCACAGACTTCTTAGCGGTGATGGTCAATTTTCCTCCCTGACCCTCCCCTAAAGTCCCCGCCGATACCACTGCTCCATTCTGGACAGTCAACTGTCCCGTTTCAATCGTCAAATCTCCAGCTGCGGCGCTCCCTTCCGTCCCCACCAACAAGCCGCTTCTATAGTCACTATTTTTGGATGTTCCTATCAGTTGCACCGAATCTGCGGTGACGCTAACCGTTCCGCCTTTGCCTGTCGCGCCGCCAAAAGTAGAAGCGGAAACCTGTGCCCCATCCTGGGCAATCAACTGTCCGGTTTTAATGGTCAAGTTTCCAGCAGCTCCGGAGCCACCTTGAGTTACCGCAAACAAACCGCTAGGATTCCCTTTTGCGGAGGTGCCAATCAATTGTACGGACTCTTGTGCGGTGACACTCAATTTTCCGCCCTGACCTGCATCAACCGTAGAAACTGAGACCTGCGCCCCATCTTTGAGAGTTAGCTGATCCGTTTTCAGCGTTAAGTTTCCGGCGGCTCCAGCACCTTCAGTTTGAGTAAACAAGCCACTAACATCTACCCCATCTGCTGAAGTACCAATCAGTTCCACAAACTTTGCAGCAGATACGCTTAACGTTCCCCCCTGACCAGTGCTAAAAGTAACGCTTCCTATCTGCGACCCATCTTTGACAATCAACTGTCCCGTTTCAATTGTTGCGTCTCCAGCCGCGCCATCCCCGATAGTCTGGGTTAACAAGCGGCTTCCTGCTAAGAGTTCGAGGGACTCCTGTGCAGTTACTGTAATCTTCCCTCCTGGTTTTGACCCGATGGTGTTCGCCTCAATTTTTGAGCCATCGGTGAGCGTAATCCGCTTGCCTGAAAGCTGGATAGCACCGCTACCCTCACCACTGGTATCAATGACCGCTTTTTCTGTTAGGGAAATATCTGATAGTTGCACCCCTGCCGGAAAATTCAAATGCAGATTGTTACCATCAACATTTAGCTCTACGGTTGCTGCTTGCGCCACTCCTCCCAACTCGACGCTACCGCCGGGAGCTTTTAATTGCCCTGCTGGCAACTCTATATCCCCACCCACTAACAACAAACTCCGACCATCAGGAACTTGTAAACCTATCTCAGATTGAATGACAATCGGCTGAGGGGCAATTTGATTAAATAAAAAAGCTGAAGGATTAACCGTCAGAATTGGGGGAACATTCGGCGCAGAAGCACTGAAAACACCCTGAGTGTCAAACGCAATTGCATTCGCTGTCGTTGCTACAAACGAACCACCGATATCCAGAGAAGCTTTTGATCCAAAGAGAATCCCATTGGGGTTCATTAAAAATAGATTGGCATCGCCAATTACTCCCAGCGTCCCCAGAATCTCGGAACGACTCCCTCCTGTCACCCGACTCAGTATGTTTTTAATCTCTGGAGGAGAGAGAAAATAGGCGGCTCGGATTTCTCCAATGTCGAATTGTTTAAAACTGTGGAACAAATTGGAACCCCGCGTTGCTCCGCCAAAGATGAATTCAACTGGGAAGCCAGGAGCAAAAGGTACCACTACAGAACTTTCAGTTTCTAAAGTTTCATCGGGTACGATCTGGGAACATAAGCGGCTGACTTTGAAAAGCGCCCCTACTATCGCCAACGTGCATACCAGCCCCAACTGCAAAGTCTGCTGGAGCCAGCTTTTAGGATTCACAGCATTTGTCTCCATTCAGGTAAGTGAAAAACTGAGTATGGTATTTCACTGCAACAAAGTTTATAAGATGTCTAGAAATTTTTCGCTCTTTCCTAACCCACCTTAAAAATGGGAATTGAGCGTTTAAATACTCCCAGATTTACCCAAATTTCCACTAGCACCTATTCCGTGAAGCTCAAGTTCAAACTTGACTCGAATAGAGTTGCAAAAGTTACGCGATCGCTCACCAAACTACTAGGGTCAATTTTTAGAGTTTGGCTGACTAAGTTGCTATTTGCTAAAGCGAACCCAACCAGAGGTCGCTCGTTAAGCATTGCGCCTACGATATGTTTGAAATGGGCAGGAACGTTAGGAGTCGGAGTAGCGGGCACATAACTTTTGATGGCATCCTGAGCTACATTGAAGTCTTTAATGATGTCAAAACCATCAGCACTTTGGACATAATAGCCAACTCCCGGCTGTATGCCCCAGCTAATAACGTTGGTAAATATAAAAATATCACTGCCAGCATCGCCCGTGAGAGTGTCAAAGCCAGCACCTCCAACTAAGGTATCATCGCCAGCGCCACCGATGAGATCGTCAATGCCATCGCCGCCATAGAGGTCATCCTTTCCTTCAAAACCAGTAATGGTGTCATTTTCTACACTCCCCTTTAAATTCGGGTCATTTCCAGAAGTGCCGTTGATAATTGCCATGTCGATTACTCAATGTTTTTGTTGGTAGTTTAGTGTTAAAAAATACAACAATAAACGCCCGTTTTTAGAGAAATTCACTCAGCTACAAACTCTATCTTTGTGCGGCTAAATGCGAGATTAGCTGTATAGCAATTCAAGGGTTGGAGACATTGGGTGACAATGTGCCACTGGAATTGAATTAATGGCACACAACTGCTTGAAACTAATCTCTTGCTCAGCAAATTTCAAACCTTTATTCAACCCTTACTTTATAAGGTTAACTATTTTGTGAGCTTGTTACCAGTCACTTGTTCAGGCAAAATACATTTGTGGTAGCTCGGTTCAGCTTCACTCAGTTAGGTAACACTTAGATGATATGAGTTTATTTTATTTAGTAGATTTATCCGAGCGCTAGAACAGTGACAGCCAAGCGTTTTTTCTAGGTCATATCTAGCGCTCAAATTTCGGAAACCTAAAACAGCAACGATTATATGAAAATCGCGTTTGATTCCGACTCAAATTGATTTACGTAACTTATGCGATCGCTCAAAAAAATACTAACGTCAAGTGTTGGGGATGTGCTGACAAAGCCGCTATTTGTCAGCGCGCCAAGAAACTCCAGGGGAGGCCGGATGGGTGCGCCTGTAACGTGTTTAAAATGGGGTGGAATACCAGGTTTATCAGAAACAAATTCTTTGATAGCATCCTCAGATGGATTGAAGTCTTTAATGATGTCATAACCATCAGCACTCTGAACGTAGTAACCGCCTTTTGGGTTAACTCCATATGAAACAGAGCCTTTAAATACAAAAATATCAGCGCCAGAACCGCCCGTGAGAGTGTCAGGGCCAGCACCTCCCATTAAGGTATCATTGCCTTCTCCACCGCCAAGGGTATCCATGCCTTTGCCGCCATAAAGGTTATCGTTTCCGGCAAAACCATTGATGGTGTCATCCTCTGTGCCTCCCGTCAAATTAGAGTCATTTCCCAAAGTGCCGTTGATAAGTGCCATGTCGATTACTCTTTCCTAATGTTTTGGTGGTAGTTTAGTGTTAAAAGATATAAGGCTAACTATCCGCTTTTGTGGAAACTTACTCAGTTAAAAACTCTATTCGCTTTGCAGCTAAATACGAGGTTAGTTGTATAGCAATTCTCGCTTGGTTGCGATACATTCTGTAGGAACATGGCAATGCTATGTCCTTACCAAGGCAGCGGGAACGTGCAATATATTCCACTCAACTGAGAAACGCTATAAAATTCTTTCAACCTTCTCCAAACAGGAGGGGTTTCAGTGCATTGAGTGACTATTTGCCATTGGAATTGGACTAAGGGCATAGAACTGATTGAAAATAATTTTTTGAGCAACAAACTTTCGACTTTTATTTTATAAGTCTAACTGTTTTCAAAACTTGTTGTCAGTCGCTTGTTTTGGCAAAACATATTTGTGGTAGCTCGTTTAAGTGTCACCTAATTGAGTGACACTTAACTGAGATAAGTTAATCTTATTTTGCACATTTATCTGAGCGCTAGAACAGTGACAGCTAAGCGTTTTTACTAGGTCATGTCTAGCGCTCAAAGTTCGGGAATTTAAAACAGCAGCGATTGTGTGAAAATTGGGTTAAATCCCGACTCAAATTGATTTACGTAACTTATGCGATCGATCAAAAAACTACTAAGGTCAAGCGTTGGAAATGTGCTGACAAAGCCGCTATTTGTCAGCGCGCCAAGAACATCCCCTGGAGGTATGATGGGTGGGCCTGTAACGTGTTTAAAATGGGGAGGAATACCAGGCTCAGAAACAAATGCTTTGATAGCATCCTGATCTGGATTAAAGTCTGTAATGGTGTCAAAACCATCCGCACTCTGAACATGGACAACGCCGCCCGACGGTGGAGTGTGGTTAATATAGCCTTTAAATACAAAGATATCAGCGCCAGGACCGCCCGTGAGAGTGTCAAAGCCAGCACCTCCAACTAAGGTATCATTGCCTTCTCCACCGTTGAGGGTATCTATGCCATTGCCGCCATAGAGGTTATCGTTTCCGGCAAAACCATTGATGGTGTCATTTTCTGTGCCTCCCGTCAAATTAGGGTCGTTTCCCAAAGTGCCATTGATAAGTGCCATATTAATTAGTCCTTGAAAAAATTAGTGGTTTGGCTGTGATTTTAGTGTTGAAATATACAACACTGAAGTTTTCTACTTTTTTAGGAACACATTTATCTACAAACCGAATTTTTAGCTTCCGGATTCTTTAGTATTTTTTGAACAAAAGTGCAATTTAGTTATGTAAGCAGGGCGGAAGCTAACAGCATCGATTGATAGGAATCTTGTTTTAATGGTGAGCTAGCCCTTCAGATACCCGGCTTCTCTCTTGAAGTCGGGTATCTCGCCTTCACGAATCATTGAGGAGTGCGATCGCTTCGATGTCAAATCCGGTGAATTACCGCATAATCCACGATCGCCTGCCAAAGCCTTGAGGCTAAATTAGACTTGTTTGTTTACTGTTGTTGAGCGGTACAGCAATCAATTACAGGTTCTTGAGCGATCGCTTCCAAGCCACCAGAGTTTAATAAACTTACCCAATCATTCGTGAGGGCAGCATCGTTGGGATTCGCACTCCGGAGTTCAGCAAGAGCAGTGAGGGCATCATGCCAGATTCCTTGTTTGGCATAAAGAACCACACGTTCCCGTGGGGTTGCTTTCTGTAACTGACTCATCAAAGTGGCAGAAGGTGCAATCCGTTGAACCGATCCTTCAACCAAGGGTGGAGCATCCGGATCGCAATCAATCATGAAAAACCAACGGTACATCTTGCCCACTTTTAGGGGCGCTATTGTAGCCGGAAGACGCACTTTGACTACACCAGGCTGCTTTTGGGATGCGATGAACTTGGTTTGATAGACATTGTTACCTTGGTCATCCTGTAGGATGAATTCCACAGGCAGGTCGGGTGTGAGCGCATAAGGAATGTAATACCAAAAGGTAGGAGCCTCAGCAGCCGTTAATGCCCATACGGACTCAAAGGTTTTTAAGGGTGAGTTCCCAGATTGTCCTTCATTCAAACTTGTCTGAGTCGCAGGCACCAAGGCAGTCAGAGGCTCCTCGCCGATCGCGGCTGGACACGTACCACGGCTAGCCCCTCCTCGCTGTCGTCCAGCGGGGGCGCTGCGGTCTGCTGGTGGTGGGGGTGCCTTGAACAGAAGGGTGCCAGGGCTACGGCTAGCGCCTCCTTGCCGTCGTCCAGCGGGGGCGCTACGGTCTGCTGGTGGTGGTGGCGCGTTGGACTGTACGGTTAAGACTTCTGCGAAAGCAGGTTTTACGGGGATTTGTGTCAAACTGCCGATAAAAGCAACCAGGAAGAGGGTATGCCATTTGGCACCGCTTGTATTAGGAGACCTCTCCCCCAACCCCTCTCCTGCAAGGCGAGGGGAGTTCGGCTCCCCGTTCCCTGGTAGGAAAGGCTCATGGGGGCTTAGGTTTTTCAGGTGCAAGATATAAGGTTTGGCACGCTGCGCGATCGCTCTGGCAAGGATTATCTGTTTAAAAGGGAACTTCATATAGCTAGTCGAAGGAATTTTAAGGTGAGTGACTATCGTCTAGCTCGAAAGGTTGCATACACGGCTACGCTGGTGCTGCTCGCTACCAAGGCTAGCGCTGGTGGAACCAAAGGCACCCAACAACCGCTTTGGATTAACAGTGCCAAGCATAAACCATACAACAAGATTTGTGCGGCGGCGATCGCTATCCCTAAGTGGACCGGGGACTTCAGATAGCAGACGAACAACCCTCCCAGTAAAGACCAGCCCCAAATCCAAAAAACTTCGCCCCACTGAGGCCACACCCATAATAGCGATCGCCCATCTTTCACTGCACTAATCATTTGACTCACCATTTGCGCTTGCACAAATACTCCCGGCATTTGCTTTTCAGCCCACTGACCTTGACTGTAGGGTGTGAGCCAATAGTCATGAAAACTGTTAGCACTCGTGCCGATCAAAACAATCCGATCCTTGATGGAATTGGGATCGATCTGACCGTTGAGAACTTCTCTGAGGGTCACTCGATCCGCAATATTTTCCGGGGAGCGGTGGGAGCGATAATTCAGCAATACTTGATGACCCCAGGCATCGGTTCCTTGGTAGCCACCTGTAAAACTCTCCAAAGGCTTAAAAACCACCTTACCCAGTTGCAAGAACCCCTCTGAATTAATCGTCGGTACAATGCCTTCTGCCGCTAAATAACGGAATGCCAATTGGGCGCTGAAGGCGTAGTAAGCCGTACAGGGAGAGGCGGGGTCTGGTTTCAGCGATAACAGATGGCGACGAACCACTCCATCCGAATCGACCATGAAATCACTAAACCCTAAGCGTTCTGTCGGGATTTCCGGTGGTGGTGGAATCCCCGGTTCCTCCGCCTGAGGATCGCTGACTTTGCAAATACCAATTAAGCGATCGCTTTGGCGTAACCGATTGGCTAAATCTTTCTGACTGGGTAATGCGGGAAAATCTCGATAAATATCTAAGCCAATCGCTCGCGGTTTATACTGCTCTAGTTTCTGCAACAGTTGATTGAGTGCCGGATCTGACAACGACCCACGCCTCTGTTCTGGATTCTGAGCTTGAACATCTGCTTCAGTAATGGTAATCACCAAAAGGCGCGGATCTGGCTTTTCATCGGGTCGCCTGGTCAGTATTTGGTCAAAAGCTTTTAGTTCTATTGATTGCAGCATTCCCTGATGCCGCACCCCCGCAATCAATGATGCGATCGCTACGCTGGCAAGCAACGCTGCCCGCAGTCGTCCCCGCCAGGTTTGAGGTTGAGTCTGGGAGGTTCGGGAGGGGGATGGTAGTGGGGAATCGAGAATCGGGAATTCTTCTTTCCTTTTTCCAACAATTCCTTGCCAAGTCGGTGGCAACACAGCCGGATTTTGGCAAACGATTGGCAACCAAGTCGCGCAAGGAAATTTAGCTTCTAGTCCTTGCAATCTTTCCCGTGCTTCCCGTACTGCTAAATAAAACGACTCACCACGAGCAAAGGCTTCGAGAAAAGACTTCAAAAATTCTTGTGCAACCTTATCCGGTACGGGTTCCCGCATCACAATAATTTGCGGAATATGTAAAGAAGCCAAATCTTTTGCCAAACCTAACCCATCGCAAGAGTTAAAAATCGCGATTTTCAACCCGCGTTCAACCGCTTTTTTTAATCCATATTTAAGTTCTTCTATTGATAAACTTTCTGTTTGATTAATATAAATTTGTCCCGTCCCGCCATTCTTCTGGCTGGAACTATGACCCGCAAAAAATAAAATATCCCAGCCTTGTTTCCAAAGCTGTTCGGTTAATTCTTCCCGTTGTGGTTCTACCAGAAATCTGACTTCTGCATCAGGTAATTGCTCTAATAAAATCCGATCGGCTTGGGTATTAATTCCCGTACTATTCCCCAAAATTGCTAAAATTCTCACCTTCTCGATGGGCGATGAGAGTTGTTCTACACGTTCGTAGACTGGGGCACTTAAGGCAATTTCGGCTTTTGGGTAGCGATCGCATAATTCCCAAAGATGCCAAGGTAATTTCCGTAGCTGAACGTCTTCGGTTTGGATAATGAACCGAATTTCATCGGCAGGAACTAATTGTTCTAAGAGTTTTTCTCGAATTGCCCGAAACGGCTCCGAATTCAGCCAGACATTTAAGCGATCGCGCAATACATTGGCTGCCAAACTACAGTCATCAATCTTGGCAACATTAGTCGGTTGACTAATTTTTGCTTCTAGTCTGTAGGGCACTCCCAAGCGACGATAAGCGGTTGTCCAGATGGTGTAGTGTTGGGGAATTTCTGGAGCGGGAGGTAACATTCCAACGCTTTCTATCGAAGGGCGTTCACCATCGTTCCCAATTTGTAATGAGACTGGGAAACCTTCTTCAAAAGAACCACTCCATAGTTTTATAACAACTAATTTAACCATTGTGACGGTAGGACGATTAGTTTTCAGCAATTAAATGTAAGAGTTGTTTCCAGATAAATGGAAAAATTGCTCTTGGATTACAAGAGGTGTCTCAAGTTTACAAATAATCGCTAAATAACAAAGTCTTCTTGAATGCTGGCATTCCCCAAAGCGACTCTAACGCTAAACTGTTCTCCAGAATTGCCACTAAACTCTAATTGAATGTAATCATCTGCATCTCTTGACTCAGCTTCTAGAAAATTAGAGCCAGATTCATCGAGGACAATCAATTGGAGGGAAGGGGGTAAATAAACTTGATTACCCATAGGATGCACCTGAAGAAGAATATTCGTTTTTTCTTCAGATTCTGGATTGATTTCAACAACTAAAGCAACAAAAAGGTCGGCAATCTCTACCCCTAAGTCTATCAATTTTGCTTTGCGAACGGCAGCTTCTGGCTGTTCCAAACTGGGAGCAAGTACATCGCCTCTAAAACTAAAGGCTAGATTTGATGTTGGCGTTAACAAAGTTTCAACGGTTTGCCAACCGGCTTCAAAAACATTGTTGAACCATTGGCTCAAGTTGGCTTGGGTTCTGCGGAAGGCAGGGGTGAGGGACGATGCAGCCGCTGTAATCGGATGCATTAATTCCTGCAAGCGATCGAGTAAATCTTCAGGCGATCGCAATTGACCGATCGACAACTCTGAGGTAGTAACGCTGGGGGTAAATCCCAACACACTTGCCTGTCGCATCGATTCATCGATTTGAACCATCACATAGCCAATTCGATCTGACCAAACTTCGGGGGGAATGTGGCAGATTTGTTCGGTGCTTCTCAACGGACGACATTCTAAGCGACCAAGTCCCCGCACTTCTAGGTCAGCTACATCAGAACATAAGCGCACGATGGGATTCCAGCTATCACTGGCTGCAAGATTGGTGGGAATCCCCATCATCTGCAAGTAATCATTGACCACACAGACAGATAGGGTATTCAACAGAACTTGCTCTGCTTTGTGCGGCGTCGGCTGCTGAGTGGCAAACTGCTGTGCTATTGTGCGTGCGGCTTGGGTAATCGGTAACGGTAGGGCAAAATCTTCTAGTTCGTGGGGGTTAAAAGTCATGGTTGGGAAGCTCCGTTCTTTATTTATCTTTATTTATAGATATCCCTCCGATTCACCAAATTTACGCAAGCGAGGGATACATTGGCGCTGATAAAAACTGCTCAATGTGGAAATGGGGAGGTTAAATTCCGCTGAAAGCTCTTTCCAACCGGCTTCTGGGGGTAAGCGTCGCAAGATTAACGCTTGAGCATTCACTTCGGGACGACCGGCAATGTGCGTGCGGCGCAACTCCCCTTGAGAATCGGCTTCCACCCACTTTATGATGTCGTCCAACAAGGGGGGAACATCCGGAGTGGCTTCCAGACTATCCACCGGGTCAGTCGTTTCACCGATATCGCCCGACTTTGACCTTTTGGCTTGACCTGTAACGGTTCTCGATTCTTGTTTTTTACCGTCAATATAGAAATCTTGAAGCCGCCGTTTCAGGTAGGTATTCAGCCAGGTGATGACACTGCTGCGATTCGGGTCATAAGCTTCGCCAGTATTTCCTTCACAGATGTTTTGACAGAAATACACCCAGGTCTGTTGCAGTGCATCTTCATAGTAAGGCGTATATTCTTTCCAAAGCTTGTGTGCGATTAAGCGGATCACCCTAGTTAAGTTTTTCTGGCGCTGGGCACTTCCATGCGGGTGCATACAGGCTTCTTTCACCAGATAGCGAAGCTTTGACTCTAGTCCATCCATAATTTGCGATCGCCCCTTCGGTTGATACAGCGCCAATTTTGTCTGGAAGCCTATCTATTTAAGATAACTTTCCTCTTGATGTCTACTCCATACAGTTAGAGATTACGGATTCTCGATGGCTGATGAGTGAGGATTCCGGCAGGTGGCAAGGAAGAACTAGGCGCGTAATTATGCGTTCTTCAAGGATAGCGATCGCTCTGGTTGAAAGTAAATAGCCCAACTGTCGCACGATTCAGTGACACTCATTTGAGCGATCCAAGATATGTTTCAACGTCAAAAGCAATTGTTAACGCCGCTTTGAACAACATTTATCTACAGTGCCAAAGCTGAAAAGCCTATGTAGGAAGGGTTTTCATTTCCTATCTCCCCACTGATCTGAGGCACAACCACCCATATTTGCCAATTTTATGTAAACGTTTGTAACGACCTGCATAATTGGCTCTACTCAGGCTGACAAGTGCATAGAGGTCAACGAAATGCAACGGGGAGATTAACAACCCAACTTCTGGTTTCCCACGCATCATCACCAGCCTCCAGTCAACAGAGCAACGAGCGATGTCCGAAAGCTCTCTAGAAGTGCAACGGCGAACAATAACACTTCTTGAACATACAAACCTTTCGGACATCCGCCACCACCAATCAACCGATTCAAGCGATTGATTGATTCCAACACACCAAACAACACCAATTCTCATCCTTACTAAAGAGCAAAGATTATGGCGATTATCAACGGCACCATTTACAACGACACACTCAACGGCACCGCTTACAATGATTCCATTTACGCCAAAGACGGGAACGATACAGTTTATGGCGGAAGTGGCAATGACTACATTGATGGCTGGTATGGCAACGACAACCTCTATGGTCAAGATGGCAATGACACCATCCTCGGCTACTACGGCGATGACTACATCAATGGCGGCTACGGCAACGACAGTCTCTATGGCGAAGTAGGCAACGACCACATGGATGGCTGGTATGGGGATGACTACCTATCCGGTGGTGCAGGCAACGACACGATGCTGGGCTACTATGGCAACGACAGCCTGTATGGCGGCACTGGCAGTGACAAACTCTATGGCGAAGCCGGTAAGGACTACCTGAATGGTTATGGCGGCACGGTTGGTGAATACGATACCTTGAGTGGTGGCAGCGAAGGTGACACCTTCGTTCTGGGTACCGCTAGTAGTGTCTCCTACCTGGGTGCTGGCTACGCAACCATCACTGACTTCAAGTGGAATGAGGGCGACAAGATTCAGGTCAAGGGCAGCTACACTGACTACACGCTCAATAAGAGCTATGACTTCGGAGGCACCACGGCGCTGGATACAGCACTCTATAAGGGCAATGACTTGATTGCGGTGGTTCAGGATACGACCAATGTTTACGCTTCTGCTGACTTTGTCAGCGTCTAGGTTGACACATCGGGATAACTTGACTCGATAACTTCACCTCCCCTCAGAGACCTGTTTCTCTGGGGGGCTTTTTTCTTTTCTGTTTACGCGATCGCTACCCTTACTTGAACTGTATGGTTGCACAATTTCATGTAAACGTTTGTAACAACTTGCATAACTAGCGCTACTCAGGCTGACAAGTGCATAGAGGTCAACAAAATGCACCAGGGAAAAAACAAAGTAAATTCTGGTTTTCCCAGCAGCATCAACCGCCTCCAGTCGATAGAGCAACCAGCGAGATTCAAAAGCTCTCTAGAAGTGCAACGGCGAACGATAACATTTCCTGAGAATACAAACCTTTTGGACATCACTGACCACCAATCAACCGATTCAAGCGATTGATTGATTCCAACACCCCGACCAACACCAATTCTAAGCAATCCTAAAGAGCAAAGATTATGGCGATTATTAACGGCACCGCTTACAACGACAACAACACCTACAACGGCCCCGGCTATCCTTTCAACTATCACGGTCAGATCATCGGCACTGCCTACGACGATTCTATCTATGCTGGAGCCGGTGACGATATTGTGAAAGCTGGCGCAGGCAATGACTACGTAGATGGTTGGACTGGCAACGACAGCCTCTATGGTGAAGATGGTAATGACACTATCCTCGGCTATGACGGCGATGACTACATCAATGGCGGCTACGGCAACGACAGCCTCTATGGCGAAGTAGGCAACGACCACATGGATGGCTGGTATGGGGATGACTACCTATCCGGTGGTGCAGGCAACGACACGATGCTGGGCTACTATGGCAACGACAGCCTGTATGGCGGCACTGGCAGTGACAAACTCTATGGCGAAGCCGGTAAGGACTACCTGAATGGTTATGGCGGCACGGTTGGTGAATACGATACCTTGAGTGGTGGCAGCGAGGGTGACACCTTCGTGCTAGGTACCGCTTACGGTGGCGTCTCCTACCTGGGTGGTGGCTACGCAACCATCACTGACTTCAAGTGGAATGAGGGCGACAAGATTCAGGTCAAGGGCAGCTACACTGACTACACCCTGAGTAAGAGCTATGACTTCGGAGGCACCACGGCGCTGGATACGGCAATCTATAAGGGCAATGACTTGATTGCGGTGGTTCAGGATACGACCAATGTTTACGCTTCTGCTGACTTTGTCAGCGTTTAGGTTGACACATCGGGATAACTTGACTCGATAACTTCAGCTCCCCCAGAGATTCATGTCTCTGAGGGGCTTTTTTTTCTGCTGAGGCAATGACTACCCCTAGCTCAGGACTTACGCAGGTACGCTATAGGTAGTGGCATAGGGGCTGATAGAGCTACATCAAAAAAAACTAATTAATTGAGCCTGAGCATGTTAGTCTCAAGTCGAGTAGAGATTG
>NZ_JAMPKD010000011.1:0-236552 GCF_039961915.1 Trichocoleus sp. DQ-A2 | reverse complement strand
AACTTAATTGAAATCTTATGGAAGTTTATGAAATATGAATGGATAGAGATAGAGGCTTATCGGGACTGGAAAAGTTTAGTAAAGTATGTCAAAAATGTGCTAAAAAAAGTCGGAACCGAATATGTAATTAATTTTGCTTAAGCACTTAATTGTCTTGAGTTTTTTACTTAGCGAATAAATGTTTAAAATTAATATCCAGGAAATAGAAGCTGTAAGTTCTAGGTTCCAAGAAACAGCCTCAGAGATTGTTTCAAATACTCAAGGTGCAGTATCAGAGGCAATCTCAACAACCCAAGAGGCTACAGATAGTGCAATTCAAGAGGTTTCCAACTCAGTCACTTCCATCGCTTCTACGTTTCAAAAAACAGCATCAGAGATTGTTTCAAATACTCAAAATGCAGTATCAGAGGCGATCTCAACAACCCAAGAAGCTGCGAGTAATTTAATTATTGAGGCTCAACAAACTTCTAGCGCCGTTACTGGCGCTGCAACAATTGCTGCACAAGAGGCATTCAAAGTTGCTCATAATATTAAATTTGAGAACTTACCTCACAACTTACAACTGAAATTTCACCGATCTGGGGTACGCGAAGGCATTCGTAATGTTCAAGAAGCTGCCAAGGTGTATGAGACGATTCCAGCACAAATTCGCGCTCAAGGATATGAGGCGATTCGCGAGTTTTGCAGTGATAAGGATTGGAGCCATATAAAAGCACACGTTAACGGTGGAGGAAAAGAAGCTTCAAACGGCATCTTCGAGAACTTCCGAATCAACCGATCTCGTGGTGGAGTTGATATGACTCCTGAAGAACTTGCAGCAGCACGTAAAGTCCTTGGCGATGCAGCTTTTAAAGCAAGTTTAGAGCAAATAATTGGAGCCGTTGTTCAAGGTGCTTTGGTAGCAGCGGTGATTGAGCTTGTCTTCTCAACTTTAGAAAATTCACTGTCCTTTGCTGAAGGAAAAATTACGCAAGATGAGCTAATTCGTAACGTTGCAGTTGCAACAGCAAAAGCTGGATTAGCTGGTGGTGTAGTTACAGCTATTTTGATGGTCATCTGTATGATTTTTCCACCAATTGCGGCTCTACTTGGTTACGCTGCTATTCCTCTTGCAGTGATTGGTATCGGCTTCATGTGCGTTCGCGCCTGGGAAATTTTCATCCGTGCGGATAAGCTCTTTGGCATTACTGAAGAACTGGAAAAATTTATACAAAACATTGAGCAATCAGTCTTAAATTTTGACGCGATGTGAGAAGCGATCGCTCTTTGTTAAACTCAGTTTATACGCACTCAGCTCCTATCAAAAAATCTCCAATTTTGAATGAACGGTGGGAGCGAGCGCGCTAATTAGTTAACCAATAATTCTAGAAGTCTTTAAATATGATAGGAAATATGGCTGCTGGTGCATTTTATCCTTTGACAGGCTTGTTTGAGACTCTTATCAAAGAAGTTTATGCTGAGAAGCAAAGAAAGCATGAACAGCGAATGAAAGAACTTCAAATTATTGCTGATTCTAGCCTTCGCGATGCCTATGTACAGCAGCTTTTACTTGATAAGTTTCTTGCTCCTGTTGAAAATGCACAGCATCAAATTCAAAATACAGCTAAACACGCACAGTATTTAGCAGAAACCTTTAACTATTACTATCAAGACCACAGCGCAACAAAAGAAGAAGCGAAAGAAATATGTTATCAACTTCGGGTTTTAGCAATTAATATCTCTCAAGTTGATTCACTCTATGAATTAAAAGTAATTTATCAAGCAGCTACTCTGTTTGTTTATCAATTATCAAGATTTCAACACAAAGAACGCAAATACTCTTTAGAGAGAGCGCTCCGCAAAAACATATTAGATGTATTAAATACTTGCATTGCTGTTGAGACAAATTTTCAAAGACGAGTTGACTTTATGGGTGTTAACTGAGGTGAAAATTGCCATAACAAACCAGAGAAACTGAGCCAAGAATTAGAAACTAGATAAAAGAATCATGATTGTGCTGTGTCATCGACGCATCAGTAAAACCTCGGCCTGTACCAAGTTTGCAAGTTGAGAGAGGGATGCTGTTTAGCTTCCGGTGGCGTGGTTGAGATGCGATCGCTTACTGGTTTCATGGTTTGTTCTCCTTTCCACACTGGAGATAAGAGCGAAGTCTGAAAGAGGGCGACTACAGTGCAGCCACCCTTAACAAAATTAGGAAACTAATGAGCGATCGCCAACGCCAACTCGATCGCGTTCGCGGGCATCAACTGCAAGTACGAGACACAAAGCAGCGATCGCTGTTTGCCATTCCTGACGCACTTGGGCATCCTCTACAGCCTCAAATAATCCTACCAGGCGAGGAGTTGAGCGTTCTAGAGCGGGACGGGGAACGGGACGATGCAGCTCAACTAAGCGCATCAGGCTTTCCTGACGCTTTAGGAAATTAACCACCCATTGAGTCGTATGATCGGGACCATCTGGGACGCGCTGCACCTTTAACTCGTTTTTGAGCCAATCATAAAAAGGCGGTAGCTTGTCTTCCAAAACGGTCTTTGCTAGAGGCAAAGTTTGTTGCAGCAACGGGATATTTAAACTGTCTAGTTTCTGCTGAATTGCAGGCGAGTTGAGCAAATCCTGCAAGCTGAGTGAGAGTAGGGTTTCTACTTCAGAAGTCGAGAGATTGAGGTGTTGAGTAAAGGTATTCAGCATGGTTAATTTCTTGGTGACTGAGTATTAGTATTGCAGTTTGAAGATGGTGGGACTATGAGCTACCTCAGTTAGTCGCCACTTATTTTTGTTGGGGATTTTCCGAAAGCGTCAGCAGAAAAGCTAGATTTTCTTCGGCTTTCAAAGCGTGGGGAGCATTGGCAGGCATGAAGATAAAACCGCCCGGTTCAAGTGCTATTTCTTGCCTTTGCAAAGTTAATAGCCCTCGCCCTTCAATGACGTGGACGGTTGCATTTCGAGGCGAGGAGTGTTCAGAAATATTTGTACCTGCGGCTAGACACAACAGCGTGTATTGACAGCAGGAATCTTTAAGCAAAACTTTGCTGAGGACTCCCTGCTGGGGATACTCAATCTTTTCTGACAATTGAATCGCTAAAGATGGATGAGGTATCAGTGTATTAGTCATGATTGATTCACTTTTTTAGGCGCGTTTTGCACGTAGGACGATGTAACCCAAATCCTGTTGATATTGCTGGAAGACACGGCGCATTGCCAAAACTCGTTTCCGCAGCGCTGGGCGCGTCAGAACATTCCACAGAATCCGGAGGGTATCCATAACGCCTTCGTCTTGAAGTACCCGATGCAGATTCAACAAACCCATTGACCCGGTTTGATGCTGTTGTACTTGCAGTCCGGCAGCTTCACAAGCAGCCAGCCAATTTGCCTGGGATAACGGGGTAGAATTGACCCGAATTACCTGTGCTAAAGCTTGATGAATCTCTGCTTCCTGGTTACGGGCGAGTAATTCGTGGCAAAGAAATTTGCCTCCTGGCTTCAAGCGATCGCGCACCCCAGCCAAAATCTTGGCTTTCCCTGGTACAGATTGCATGGTTAGAATCGCTTCTGCCAAAACATAATCAAACTGTTCGGAGATAGCATCCAGGTGGAAGACATCGCCCTCAATGATTTCCACCTGACCTGTTAACCCCGCCGCCTCGATGTTGGAACGGGCACGGGCTACACTTTCGGGGTTTTTCTCTACGCCGACCACCCGCACGCCGTAGCGTTGAGCTAGAGCGATCGCGCTGTAGCCAAAACTAGAAGCTAATTCCAGAACTGTCTCACCTGCTTGGAAGTCTGCCCACTCAAACAATTGCTCTGTCGCAATTCGTCCGCCGGGTCGCAACATTTTCTTGCCGGCTGCGGCTAGAACTTGATGTCCGGTGGCGGTTTGGAAGTCGAGGGTAGCGTTGGTCATTTCCTTGACCCTCCTGTGTGGTGATATCTTCACTTTGACAGGAAGGTTCAAGTAAGTCTTTGAGCTAGCTCATATTGGGGGAATTATCTACAGCAGTTCTCTATGAGATGTAGTAAAGTTTCACCCCACCCCTGCCCTTTCGGCGAACGGGCAGGGGTTCAATATTCGCCCCTCTCCGTAAACGGAGAGGGGTTGGGGGTGAGGTTCCTTAGGATTGTGGATTCAATAAAAGGCAAAATTCACGTTTTGTAGGGGAATGGCACTGCCATTCCCCTACCGAGTGCCCCTTCCCTTGTTGGGAAAGGGTTAACTAAGCGTCAATTAGCTGGACTGAGTGGCTAGTAAATCAGCAGGGAGACGCTTGAAGGAAAGGCGCTCATTTTCCACATCGACAAAGATGGTGTCGCCGTCGTTGAATTCACCTCGCAAAATCCCTTTAGCGATTTGCGTTTCCAGTTCCCGCTGAATCGCACGCTTGAGCGGACGCGCTCCATAAACGGGGTCATATCCGACTTCCGCTAAGAAGTAAAGGGAAGCATCGGAAAGTTTCAGAGACATCTTGCGATCGCTCAACCGTGATTCGAGCCGCTTGACTTGCAACTGCACAATCTGCCGCAATTCCTGCTTGTTCAAGCCGTGGAAGATGATAATCTCGTCGATCCGGTTCAGGAACTCCGGACGGAAACTCGTCCGCATCGCATCCATCACCCGACTCCGCATTTCTTCGTAACGGGATTCATCGCTAGCAACATCTAGGATAAACTGCG
The DNA here is from genome assembly GCF_039961915.1 of Trichocoleus sp. DQ-A2. Taxonomy (NCBI): domain Bacteria; kingdom Bacillati; phylum Cyanobacteriota; class Cyanophyceae; order Leptolyngbyales; family Trichocoleusaceae; genus Trichocoleus; species Trichocoleus sp. DQ-A2. The sequence goes on along the minus strand of NZ_JAMPKD010000011.1, from coordinate 231,881 downwards.
ATCCGATATTGCTGGTCATGATAATAATCGTGTTCTTGAAGTCTACGGTGTGACCGTGAGAATCGGTGACGCGACCATCATCAAGAATTTGCAGCATGATGTTGAACACATCCGGGTGCGCCTTTTCGATTTCATCGAACAGCAACACTGCGTAAGGACGACGCCGGATGGATTCTGTCAGCTGTCCGCCTTCGTCATAACCGACATAGCCGGGAGGCGCACCAATTAAGCGAGAGACGCTGTGCTTCTCCATATACTCAGACATATCGATCCGTACCAAGGCTTCTTCTGTATCGAACAGGTAAGCTGCCAAGGCTTTTGCGAGTTCTGTCTTTCCGACGCCCGTGGGACCGAGGAAAATGAAACTAGCCGTTGGGCGATTCGGATCGGCTAAACCAGCACGCGCCCGCTGGATGGCATCGGCAACTGCTGTCACCGCTTCGGCTTGCCCAATCACGCGCTTGTGCAGTTCATCTTCCAATTGCAGAAGTTTTTCTTTCTCCGATTCCACGAGTTTGCTGATGGGGATACCAGTCCACTTGGAAATGATTTCAGCAATGTCGGACTCGGTGACTTCTTCTCGTAAAAGTGACTTACCACTATGCTGAGTTTGAACGAGTTGGGCTTCTGTCTCTTCTAGCTGATGTTGCAACTCGGTCAACTTGCCGAATTTCAGCTCAGCGGCTCGGTTAAGATCGTATTCTCGTTCTGCTTGTTGAATTTCCACATTCACCCGGTCGATTTCTTCTTTCAGGGTTTTGCGGCGTTCGAGAACGTCTTTTTCAGCTTGCCACTGTGCATTCAGTGTTCGTTGATCCTCTTTGAGATCGGCAAGTTCTTTTTCCAGTCTTTGTAACCGTTCTCTAGAAGCAGGATCGCTTTCTTTTTGCAGAGATAGCCGTTCCATTTCTAACTGGAGGATCTTGCGGTCGATTTCGTCGAGTTCCTCTGGTTTAGAGGTACTTTCCATCTTCAATCGCGCCGCCGCTTCATCTACTAAGTCAATCGCTTTATCTGGGAGAAAGCGATCGCTAATATATCTCGTAGAGAGCGTTGCTGCTGCCACTAACGCACTGTCAGAAATTTTCACGTTGTGGTGCGTTTCGTAGCGATCTTTTAACCCCCGTAGAATCGAAACTGTATCTTCTACACTCGGCTGATCGATATAAACTTGTTGGAAACGACGTTCTAGCGCCGCATCTTTTTCGATGTATTTGCGATATTCATCCAGGGTTGTGGCACCGATACAGCGCAATTCACCCCGCGCCAGCATCGGTTTGAGCAAGTTCCCCGCATCCATAGCGCCTTGAGTCGCACCCGCACCGACAACGGTGTGGATCTCATCGATGAACATGATAATGCTGCCCTGAGAATCGGTGACTTCCTTGAGAACCGCTTTCAAGCGTTCTTCAAATTCACCCCGATATTTGGCACCCGCAATCAACGCACCCATATCCAGCGCAATCAGTTTGCGATCGCGCAACGACTCAGGGACGTCCCCGCTGACAATTCGCTGTGCTAAACCTTCAGCGATCGCAGTTTTCCCTACACCCGGTTCGCCAATCAGCACCGGGTTATTCTTGGTGCGACGAGACAGAATCTGAATCGTGCGGCGAATCTCATCATCGCGCCCAATTACCGGATCTAACTTCCCTTGGCGAGCGAATTCTGTCAAGTCGCGCCCGTATTTTTCTAAGGATTCGTACTTGCCTTCTGGATTTTGGTCAGTCACTTTTTGGCTCCCGCGAACTTGGGCGATGATAGTTCTTAGCTTGTTTTCGTCCAGCTTAAATTCTTGAAACAAAGCCTTACCAAAGCGATCGTCTTTGGGATAAGCCAGCATCATGTGTTCGATGGAGATAAAATCGTCTCCATACTCTTTGCGAAATGCTTCAGCCCGATCCAGCAGAGAATCTAAGCTACGTCCGACATAAACTGAGGTGCTACTGCCGGAAGTTTTTGGCTGACGCTTGATGAAATCTTCGGTGCGTTCTCTGACTCGCGACACATTTACGCCCGCTTTGTTCAGAATACTGCTGACGAGTCCTTCTTGCTCCAGCAGTGATTTCATCAAGTGTTCGCTTTCGATTTGTTGATGCTGGGCAGATTTAACAATATCTGGGGTGCGAGTGATGGCTTCCCAGGCTTTTTCTGTAAATTGGTTGGGGTTGGTTGGTTGCATAAGGAGTTACTCAATTAATAAACCCTAGAGACACCCATAACATACAGAAATTTGCAGTTCATCCCACTTATGGCTGTCCCTATCAGTCATTGTAAGTAGACTGGCTACCCTCTTAGGATCGGTGTTCACGGCTTTTAGATAGGTATCTCCGTCCGTTTTTAAGCTTCCGGTTCAACTCCAAGCGCCCGTAACTGTGCTGCTAACCGCTCGGCGCGTTGACTTTCTTGCTCAGCGCGTTCGTAACCCGTCAACAAGAGATTTCCTGCTCGATCCCACCAGCGCAACCAGGGCAGCGTAGCATTTTGATATTCACCCTGCCAAATTCCTAACTCTACTCCTAGAAGTGAAATTGGATAGTGTCCCCGCTCGTTAGCGCTCTCAATTGGATTTTTATGCCCATAACGATTAATTTCTTTTATTAACTCTTAGATACCCAATTTTTATTCATCACTGCCTGTTGTTGGTGCAAATGGATCAAGCCGAGCTAAGACCTGACCGAAAATGCCTCGCTAAAGCGGCGAGTTACCGGCTCAATTAAGAAAGTGAGAACTGATTTTTTCCGAGTAATAATTTCTCCAGTTGCAGCCATACCTGGAATAAAGGCGACTTTTTGACTTTGCACCTGAATTGAATGCTGTTTAAGTTGAATTCGAGTCGGAAAAACTAAGCCTAATTCTTGATCAGCGATCGCATTCGGACTCACTTGCACCACTTCCCCCTCAACTGTGCCAAATTCCTGAAACGGGAAAGTAGCCATTTTGACTTTTGCCTTCATTCCCTTACGGATAAAGCCAATATCGCGGTTGAGGACTTTCACTTCTACCAACAATTCTTCGGATTCGGGAAGAATTGATAACAACTCCTCTCCCGCTTGTACAGGCCCGTTGGTTGCTTTGATGCTGTAGACTGTCCCCGTAACCGGCGAGGAAATTGTTTCTACTTGTCGCTGCTTTTTCGCCTCCTCCAACTGACCGGCAACGGTTGTTAGTTCTTCTTGGCGCTGGTTAAACTTAGTTAGAATTTCACTCTGGCGCTCAGACTGTAATCGATCTGCCTGATTGCGAACCGATTGATACGCTTGTTCAGCTTGGCGAATTGTTTGTGCTTGAGCAGCGATATCTTTTTCCAGGGAGGTTATTTTGTCCTGAGCTTCCGTCACTTTGTTTTGAACATTCGTAATACTATCTTGGGCTGTGGTGACTTCAGCTTCCGCTCTAACGACTCTCTCTTGTGCGTCAACGTAATCGAGTCGCGGGACAGCACCGGGAATGAGGAGGGTGGTGAGCGCCTTTTCTCTTTTTTCGGCTAAAGCGAGGCTGTTGTTGGCTTTATTGAGAAGGTTTTTGCTGTTGGCGAGGTTAGTTTCGGCGTTGACTCGGTTGGTTTTGGCGTTGGCGAGATTTTCTTGCAGGCGGGTGAGGCGAACTTTGGCTTCATTGATGACCGCAATTTGGCGATTCGCTTCAGCGATCGCAGCGGCTCTTTTTGCTTCAAAATCTTGTAGCCGAGCGGTTAAAAGCTGGTCTTGCAAAGCGGTTCCGGCAGTTGCAGCTCCAGTTCGTTCTGCTTCCAGACGCCCTAAATCTTCCCGAATCAGCTGGGTAGATTTAGCGAGGCGGTCAACTTCTGCTTGCGGCAGATCGGGGTCGCGTTCGATCAGAACGTCGCCTTTTTGAACGCGATCGCCTTCTTTGATTTTTACGGCTTTGATTGTGCCTCCTCCTAGCGATCGCAGGGGTCGCACTTGCGTTGAGGCAATCAGTTCGCCGGGAGCGATCGCGACTTCATCCACTTGGCTGTAGTGTGCCCAAGCGATCGCCCCGAATACCAATACGCTAATGCTTGCTGCCAATAATCGCGTATACAGTGGCGGCAGCTCTTGCACTGCTTTCCCTAATTCATAGGAAAGAGAATCCTCTGGATTCGCTAGTTGCTGTCTTGTTTGACGAGCTTGAGCAGGTGTTGACGCTAAGGGCTTGAGCATAAAATTTTGACTCAAAGGCTTTGAGCGGGCAGAGAGACACTCTAGCTGTGATTCAATCGACTGAATCCGGCAATGGATTGTCGAAAATTAAGAATTTTGGCGTAAGTTATTGTAATTGTAAGTAAATTTACGCGAAAAACTATTGTCCTTCTCCCCTTAGAGAGATTTTGATCGAGTTATATATAAGATACTTTTTTGAATTGTTGGGTGCATTTAAAACCGTGAATGTGGTGAGCAAGACCTTAGAGACGCTTGGCATCGACATATCGCGGCAAATCCTCAGATATTCAATAATTTCGATTACCTCACCATCGGCAATTGGCGCAACTTCAATTTTTGCATTCATGGCTTGAGAGAAAGTGCTATTTGTTGCGTTCAGATAATTTAAAAACCACTGTTGAGTCAATTAATATAGCTTTATTTATTGCGCTTGCGATCTTAGCATTCTTAAAAATGTTCTGTCTCTAGCTTTGAGGAATTACCCCGTTGTTGCCCAATTTTGTGAAGACTTAAAATTGGTAATATATCAGTCTTACGATGCTCCATCGTGGAGAAATCAAGCAAATGTTAAATGGATTTAAATTTTCAAATGAGCGCCAGTTTTTAAGTGCAGATTTCGCTAATTTTGCACCGCTAGAGTTTGATTCAAAAATAGCCGGAATCTGGTCAGGATTTAGAGGGCTGGGCGATCTGCTACAGCAAAGAAGTCTATTTAAAAGTAGCGCGATCGCTGCGGCTTCTACCGTCAGTGAGGTCGGCGGTACAATTGACACCACCGACCTGAAAAACCCCATCCGTGGCGGTAGCCTTCGGGATGACTATCTGTTGACTGGCATTAGCGCCGGAGAGCAGGTGGAGGTGAAACTAAACTCCACAGAATTTGACGCTTACCTGCAAGTGGTAAATGCCTCTACTGGAGCGGTTGTTACCTTCAACGATGATTTTGAGGGTCTGAACTCTCAAGTAACTTTTACAGCCGCTCAGGGTATTGATTACATTGTTCGATCCACGACTTATGAACCAGATGCTACTGGTAACTATACTCTTCGTAGCAATTTGGGAGTCCTCAAACCAGCGTCTCCCATCAGTGGAAACCAAAGCTTTAGCGGCGCGATCGCGAATAGCGACCCAAGCAACCCCATTCGTGAAGGCAGTTTTTACGATGGCTATGTGTTAGGCGATTTAGTTGCCGGTCAGCAGGTGCAGGTGAACCTTGATTCGCCTAGTTTTAATGCCTACCTGCAAGTGGTGAATGCTGGAACCGGAGCAGTTGTTGCAGAAAATAATGATTTCAGCGGTACAAACTCACAGCTAACTTTCACGGTTGCTGAGGGCATTGATTATATTCTGCAAGCTACAACTTTTCAAAAGGGTGCGACTGGCGGCTACACTCTAACTACTAAAATCGCAAGTATTCCAGACCCTTTAGATCCCGGTAATACTCTAGGAACCGCAAAAGATCAAACTTCAGCGGTTTTCTCAAACAACCAACAAGTCAATGCGAGCGATCGCGATGACTTTTACAGCTTTAATGTTGCTCAATCTGGCATCTTTACCGCTAATTTATCTGCATTGAGTGGTGATGCCGATGTCCGACTAATTCAAGACAGCAATAACAACGGCATTATCGATCAAGGTGAAGTATTGGGTTGGCAATGGGAGCGCGGGACTAGCAACGAATCAATCCGTCGTTTCCTGAGTTCTGGTAATTACTTTTTGCAAGTAATGAGCTATAACAACCAAACTGCTAACTATTCTGTGGCGACTACCTTTACTGCTGCTACCAGCGATCCTCTCAGTTTTTCAATCAAAGTCAATTTTGGTCAAGGCTTGGGTAGTTTGAGTACAGAAGCTCTCAATGCTATTACAGAAGCTGCAAAAGTTTGGGAAAAAATTATTCCTTACAGCACCTTTAGCGATTCCCAAATTCTAACCATTGATGTTACGGGAGATACTTTTGGTGAAGATGAATTTCTTGCTTTCGCGGGGCCAAAAGCTTTAGCCTTCGATGCTTTTGGTAATCAAATGACGATATCAGGAGCTTCAACGATTAACACAAGCTTGGCAAATACATACAACAACAATCCAAGTTTCTTACAAGAAACGATGGTCCATGAATTTGGTCACGTTCTAGGAATTGGAACACTTTGGTCAGATTACGGACGCGATTTCATTAATGTCTCCGATGCGACATATAGTGCTAATACCTATGCAGGGTGGGCTTATGGAGAATTAAAAGGTACATTTTTACAAACTGCTGTTCCCGTTCAAAAAGGCGTGTTTGGTCATTGGGATGAAAATGTCTTTGACAATGAATTAATGTCACCTATTGCTGAAAAAAGCTCAGAGTTATTGAGTCAATTAACGATTGGTTCTTTAAAAGATATTGGGTGGAATGTGAACTATGGGGGAGCTGAATCTTACACTCTACCTGGATTCAATACTCTTTCAAATTCATTAAATGCTAATGCTTCGCTGATTAATTCATCTTTTCCTTTACGCTGTGGCTGTGCCGCTCATTTAGCATCTTCAAGCTTAGCCGAGCATATATTTAGTAAAGTGGCTTAATTCTCATCTTTCAAAATAATGCACAACCCCATAGGATTTAGAAACCTCTGATGAGCTTTTGAGTCAAATTTGCTATATTCCAAAATCCTGAGAGGAATTCTTTTATGGATTTTCTAACCTGCGTGACTTGCATAATGCTAGGAACTCATACTAAGTTGCTTTCAGACATAGTAGGTTGGGAAGCCGCACGAAATGTAGAGTTTCTGCCCTTGAGCAACGTGGCGCTTGAGGGAACGAAACCCAACAAGCTGTTAGAGTTGGGTTTCACGAGCGCTCAAACTAACCTACACTCTCTCCCTCAACAAGACTTAAATAGGGGAAAGCAAATTGGGATCAATTCTCAAAGGGCAAATATGATGATGACAATCAAGTTACTTCCCTACGAAATTTTAGCGGGGGCAGCAATTAGCTACGCTGATATTTCTCTGAGTTTTACCAATACATCTAAAAAAAATCAGTTGATTGAAATTAGCCAGATAGAAATTGTGCCAGGAAGTTCCGAGGAAGTTCTTATGAGTGCAACTCCTCAAGAATTGGAACGTCCCGCTAAAGTAGTGCTAAAGCCAGGAGAAAGTAAAGTATTAGAGTATCGCCTCAAATGCAAATCGAAAATTTATCGGCGGGGTGAGAACGCGATCGCTCGCATTCACTATCAGCTAAATGGTCAAACCCAAACTGTTGCTCAGTCAGAGTCTCAAGCAGTTGCCTTTATGATTCCTTAGAGCTGATTTATAAAGTAAATCTAAAGACAGGGACTGGATAGCAGGACCGCTAATACCATAAGTGGATGTTGCCTAAAACTCCAGTCATGACTAGAAAAGCTTATAAAAGCGATATTACAGATGCACAGTGGCAGCTTATTGAAGCCTTAATTCCACCAGCCAAAACTGGAGGACATCCGCGGACTGTCAATCTACGTGAAGTCGTTAATGGGATTTTCTACGTTCTACGCACTGGATGTTCTTGGGAGATGCTTCCTCATGACTTACCCCCCTACTCAACGGTTTACTTTTACTTTCGTCGTTGGCAGAAAACTGGTGTATGGCAACAGATGAATCATTACCTGCGGCAAAAAATTCGTCAACAAGTAGATAGAGACCCGCAACCAAGTGCAGCAATTGCTGATAGCCAGTCGGTAAAAACGACGGAAAAAAGGGGGAGGTGTACGGCTTCGATGGAGGTAAGTTAGTCAAGGGACGCAAGCGCCATATCATCGTAGATACGCAAGGATTACTGTTGAGTGTGGTGGTGACTCAAGCCAACGGTCAAGATCGAGTGGGAGCGGCGGCAGCATTGATGGAACAAAGCTGTGACGCTTCTAGTTTGGAATTAATTTGGGTTGACCAGGGCTACAGTGGCCAACGCTTCGCTTGTGCTGTAGCCAGCCTTTGCTTTGCCAAGGTAGAGGTGGTCAAGCGTACGGAATCTGAGTTTAAGGTTTTGCCAAGACGCTGGGTAGTAGAACGTACTTTTGGTTGGTTAGGACGTTATCGCCGTCTCAGTAAGGATTATGAACTACTGCCAGAGGTCAGTGAAGCCATGATTTATGGCGCTATGGTACGACTGATGCTCAGCCGTCTCGCCTCTTAGTCTCAACTTTATAAATCAGCTCTTAGAATGACCAGACAAGTCTGAAGCACGGTAATCTCTGCATCTAGCGGTGCAAAATCAAGTACCCAGGTAACGCCGCAAGAAAGCCTCTAGGGATTCCATCTTCATTCCAAAAATTGACTCCAAATTGTCAACTTCCTGGGGTGTGCAGAAAAATTCATTATCCAGTAACGTCCGGAGAGTCCCCAAAGCTTTAGACGCTTGAGGATTTAACAATCCCAGCGCTCCGCGTACCCCATCAAACACCAATAGTGGTGGGTTAATCACGATCGGTTCTTGGTTGAAGATGCGACTGAAAATCCGAGGAATATCTTGGCGCTGGAGAATATCTGGGCCTCCCACAGGGAAAATTTGATTCCGGGCACCTTCAACGTTTACTGAGTTAATCGCAATCCTCGCTAAGTCATCGGTACTCACAATTGAAGTCCGACTTTTGGGATCGCCGATGAGCAGATAAATCCCAGTATCCCGAAACCGTTCTGCCAGGGGTAAAAGGTTAGAGGCAAAACCTGAAGGACGCAGGATGGTGTAATTGAGTCCACTGGATTGGAGATACTTTTCTACTTCCCGCTTCGCCTTAAAGGATGGTGCGTCTTCGTACCCGCGATCTGCTCCCAGTACCGAAATGAAAACAAAGTGCTGGACGCCAGCTTCTTTTGCCCGGTCAATCAGTTCAATATTCGCTCGGTAGCCTAACGCTTGAGCATCGCTCTCACCGCCGTGAGCAGCGATAATGTACTGAACGCCTTGGCAAGCTTTTTCGATATCTTTATCGCGCTGCAAATCACCAATAAAAATTTCCGCTCCTCGGTGTTCCAGTTCGCTGTAACGGGATGTCAAGCGGACAAATGCTCGCACCGGCATTTCCTTCTCCCGCAGCAGCCGCACAATTCGGCGTCCGAGTCCGCCTGTAGCTCCAGTTACTAAAAACATGATTTTAAGTTCCTAATCAATTTTGGGTATGGGATTGATGCTGGAAAATTTAAAATTCTACAATTACGGGGGTATGGTCGCTGGGTTTGGGCAATTTTCTGGGGGAGCGATCGATGGTGCAGCTGGATGAACGTTCGTAAAGGTCTGGCGTCAAGTAGTGATGGTCAATTCGCCAACCCCAGTTGCGTCGAAATGCCCCGGTTCGATAATCCCACCAGCTGAAGTGTCCTGTTTCTATTGTGAATTTTCTAAAGGCATCTGCCAAACCCAACTCTAAAATGCTGCTCAAGGCTTGACGCTCTAGATCGGATGCCATAATCCGACCCTTATAAGTGAGTGGATCGTGAATATCTCGGTCTTCGGGGGCAATATTGAAATCGCCGCAGATACAGAGGGAACTGGGTTGTTTTTCTAGCAGTGTTTGCAGGTACTCGCGGAGGGCTTTCAGCCAAAGCAGCTTGTATTCGTATTTCTCGCTACCGACGGCTGAGCCATTGGGCACATAGAGATTCACGATGCGAATGCCATCGATAACGCCAGTAATGACCCGCTTCTGTTCGTCAAAATCCTCTCTACCCAAAATTGGGGCAAACCCGGTGCTGACATCCTCAAGAGGCGCACGGCTGAGAAGGGCCACCCCGTTATAAGATTTTTGACCGGAAATGTAGAGGTGAAGCCCTAATTCCTCAAAGGGCGATCGCGGAAAATCCTTATCTACCACTTTAGTTTCTTGCAGGCACAGGACATCGACTGGATTATCCTGCAACCACTGCACCACCTGCTCTAAGCGAGAGCGAACTGAATTGACGTTCCAAGTAGCGATTTTCATGGGTTATTCACGATTGGTCATTGGTCATTGTTCATTAGTCATCGGTCATTGACAACCGACTAATGACGAATGACCAATAACTCATGATTATTCCCAAATCTTGCAACTCAAATCCCCAGCCTTTTGCGTGAGGCGGAAGTTTTCGCGGTAATCTACTGGACAATCAATTACCGAGGGAACGTCCTGTTCTAGGGCAGTTTTCAGGGTTGGAATCAGATCCGCTGCGGATTCAACCCGGTAGCCTTTAAGCCCCATACTTTCTGCCAATTTGACAAAATCGGGATTGCTAAAGTGGACAAACGCAGATTCGCCAAAGTGATTGTGTTGCTTCCACTCAATCAAGCCATAGCCCCCATCATTAAAGATTAAGGTGACAAAGGCAGTGCCGACCCGAAGGGCAGTTTCTAATTCCTGGCAATTCATCATAAAACCGCCATCTCCCGTTACCGCAATGACTTTCTTCTGGGGATAAACCAACTTGGCGGCTAAGGCACCGGGAATGGCGATACCCATTGCAGCAAAACCATTAGAGATGATGCAGGTATTCGGGCGATCGCAGTGATAGTGACGGGCAATCCACATTTTGTGCGCCCCGACATCTGAAATCACAATATCTTCTGGCCCCATGACTTGCCGCAAGTCATAAATTATTTTCTGCGGCTTAATCGGAAACCCATCATCATTGGCATACTCTTCATAATCCGCCCGGATATCTGCCCGTAATTGCAAGGCATAAGGATCGGGTTTGCCTTGCCGGTCAGCTCGGTTTAAGATTTCCCGTAGCGAGTCGGAAATATCCCCCACTACTTCTACTAGGGGAATATAGCTACTATCAATTTCTGCTGGCGTATCTCCAATGTGGATAATCGGAATTTCTCCGAGGGGATTCCACTTTTTCGGGGAATATTCAATCAAGTCGTAACCGATTGCAATCACTAAATCCGTTTGGTCAAACGCACAACTGATATGGTCTCGCTGTTGCAATCCTACCGACCACAAGGCGAGGGGATGGGTGTAGGGAATGACTCCTTTGCCCATAAAGGTATTCACTACGGGAATATTCAACTTCGTGGCAAATTCGGTCAGTGCAAGGCTAGCGTCTGCACGAATCGCCCCATTTCCCACCATAATCAAAGGATTTTTTGCCTGGGAAATGGCTTCAGATGCCTGTTCAAGGCTATGGAAGGCAGCAAAGGTTTTTTCCCCACAATTCTTGTGTAGGGGCTTGCCAGTGGCTGTCATTTCGGCAATGTTTTCCGGCAAATCGATGTGAACTGCCCCTGGTTTTTCGCTCTGAGCAATTTTAAACGCTTTGCGGATAATTTCCGGTGTGTTGCTGGGACGAACAATTTGAGTATTCCATTTGGTGACTGGCTCAAACATCGCCACCAAATCCAGATATTGGTGGGATTCGATGTGCATCCGGTCTGTGCCGACCTGTCCGGTAATTGCCACCAGTGGCGCACCATCAAGGTTCGCATCGGCAACGCCAGTCATCAGGTTGGTGGCACCTGGCCCTAGGGTGGAGAGGCACACTCCGGCTTTTCCGGTCAGGCGTCCGTAGAGATCCGCCATGAAGGCAGCACCTTGTTCGTGGCGGGTAGTAATAAATTTAATCGAAGAGGTTTTTAGGGCTTCCAATATGTCTAGATTTTCTTCGCCAGGAAGCCCGAAAATGTATTCGACTCCTTCATTTTCCAGACATTTAACTAATAGTTCAGCAGTATTCATTTTTCTTACTCCCCTCTGTATGCTCTTGGCATCTGTAGTGGTTCGTTTCTGTGTAGGGGCCAGATGCGCGGATTGCCCCTATTTAGCCCAATACGGGCGCACGGCTGTCCGCCCGTATTGACATCCCATCCCACTTGTGGGATGGGATTTAATTCATCGTTGGAATGCACCACCGCTTATTTCACCCACACGGTTTTGATGTTGACAAACTCGTGAATTCCCTCTTTGCTTAACTCGCGTCCGTATCCGGAACGCTTGATACCGCCAAAGGGAAGACGCGGATCGGATTTAACCATGCCGTTAATAAACACGGCACCGGCTTCGAGTTCGTCAATCAAGCGATCGCGTTCTGCCTCTACTTGAGTCCAAGCACTGGCACCCAGTCCAAAGGGCGAGGCATTGGCAAGCGCGATCGCGGCGTTGATATCTGGCACCCGGAATAGCAGCGCCACAGGGCCAAAAAATTCCTCCGCTTCTGCTGGGCTACCGGCTGGGATATCTGTCAAAATTGTCGGCAGATAAAAGTTACCAGGACGGTCAGATAATGGCTGTCCACCTGTGAGAACTTTTGCTCCCAATTTGGCGCTTTCTTGAACTTGCCAATCCAAATCTTTGAGAATCGATGGGGTTGCCAGTGGCCCTATATCGGTTTCCGGATGCATCGGATCGCCGATTTTGAGTGCCTCAAACTTCTCAATCAGGCCTTTTTCAAATTGGTCTGCGATCGCATCCACGACAATGAACCGTTTCGCAGCAATGCAAGATTGACCGTTATTCAGCATTCTGGCACTCACTGCTGTCTCAATGGCTGCATCCAAATCGGCGCTTTCTAGGACAATATACGGGTCGCTTCCCCCCAATTCCAGAACGGTTTTCTTAATTTGTTTCCCGGCGGTGGCGGCGAGGCTCATCCCGGCAGGTTCGCTTCCGGTCAAGGTTGCGGCTTTCACTCGCTCGTCTGTTACAATTGCAGCGACTTTATCTGCTCCCACTAGCAAGGTTTGAAAGACACCTTCTGGGAATCCTGCTTTGTGGAAAATCTCTTCGAGTGCCAACGCACACTGAGGCACGTTAGAGGCGTGCTTGAGTAACCCGACGTTTCCCGCCATCAGCGCTGGTGCGGCAAAGCGAAACACTTGCCAGAAGGGGAAATTCCAAGGCATGACTGCCAAGATGACGCCTAAAGGCTGATAGCGCACAAAGCTGTGGCTGGCGTCGGTTTGGGCTGGCACATCCGCGAGGAATTCGGGGGCGCGTTCGGCGTAGAAGCGACAGACGAGGGCGCATTTTTCCACTTCTGCGATCGCTGATTTTAAAGTTTTCCCCATTTCTAGGGTCATTATTTTGCCAAAGCGTTCGCGATCGCTCTCTAAAATCTCAGCAGCGGCATTCAGCCAATCTGCCCTTTTTTGCATGGGTGTCTGCCGATACTGTTTAAAGCTTGATTGCGCTAGTGCTAGCTTCGTTTCAATCTCCGTATCTGTTAGTGCCTCAAACGTTTGAAGCGTTTCCCCAGTTGCTGGGTTAATCGTGGCTATACCCATTGCTTCAACCTCCAATGCCTAATTAGATCGGGGTAGCCCTCAAATCGTGAAGGCTGATTCACCCCATTCATCAACCCGCGCTTTTCTCAAATGCGAACTCCTAGCCGCATCTTAAACGGCATCTACTCTATAGGTCGCATCTGCTTAAAGTTAGTTTCCAGACGCAATTCCTCGCGTCTTATTGCTCCGGTTAATCCCGGGCTAACTCCGGATGATGTGGTACGACTACCAGTCTGCTATCTTGTTACTCCCGAAGATTTCTATTCTAGGTTGCCCCCTAGCCTATGTTTAGTAAGTGCTAAGCATACTTACAAGAATTGTATTTTCTTAACAAAATCTTTAGGTTATTGTAAATTTTATGTACAATAGCAATGTCAATGATAATAAGGCTCCTACTAACTTGGCTCGTCTTTTCCTCTAGATCGAGCATCGGCTCTCCAACTTAGTAGGTTATACGCGAGCCATTCCATTGCAAGCGCTTCGCCACCGCTTAAGGAGTGCCTCGTCCACTCTTCTGGTGAGGGTGACTGCCAGTCTAGAAATTAGCTGGAAATAGAGGATGGATGATTTGGAACTTTCCCACCGTACCCGTCAAAATTTTTTGAGCAGTAGCAATCAGTGTCTTACTGCCAAGTTGCCTGTGGTATTGGCAGTCGATGACGATGAAGACAACTTATTATTGCTTGCTTACGTTTTAGAGCCGTTAAATTGCTCAATCATCACAGCAATTGACGGTCATAGTGCTTTTGAAAAGGCACGAACCGAACAGCCAAACCTGATTTTGCTGGATATTATGTTGCCTGACTTAGATGGTCTTCAAATTGTCCGTCAACTCAGGGAAGATCCTGAAACCCGGACAATTCCTGTTATCGCCGTCACGGCGCTGGCAAGGGCGGAGGACAGAGATCGCATTCTCACGGCAGGCTGCAATGACTATATTAGCAAGCCTTACTTGCTGGAGGATCTAGAGGCTGTTGTCCGGCGCAACCTGAGATGGAATCCGTCTCAGGTCGATTCGGTGGAATTCAGTCTGGATTGCGCGTCGTAGGGGTTGCGGCTAAAATCGCAACGGTACTGGTACGACTTGTTTTTAGGGCGGAGTCGATCATCAGATCGATGACTGGGACTTTCACCACTTCCTCAATTAGCTGTTTAAGTTGCAGTTGTAGGACGTGGTTTATATTCTCTCGAACTCTCTGTGCCAGCCTTTGCTGACCGCTTTGTGCCAGAAGTTGTTCGGGTCGAGTAATAGAATCTTCGATAAGAATCGCAATTTTGTCACCCATAAATTGGCAAGTCACCTGACTGGGCTGGTGACTTAGTTGGGCGTGGTAGAAAGCCCGAATTTCCTGTGACAGGGTTCGTTCTAATTCACCACGAGTGGGTTGGATTGTGTCCTGCATAGCGATCGCTCTCAGGAAAGGTAAATTCTTTCACCTTTTTTATTAGACTGTAACAGTGCGAGCAATTTTCCGGACATCTCCTAAAGATAGAGATCCACAACATTGTAAAATTTCAATATTTAGTTTCTTGACAAGGTTAGTTGTTAAGCGCCAAATCCCTGATGAGGGTAGAGAGTGCCAATCTTACAAAGTAGGGATAGGGTTCGATTCCCCCAAGTATCCGAAACGGTTTTCAATATATTTGTGATGCTTTGCAGCTAACCAAGAAACGCCAAATGTATTCAAAAATTTAGTTTTTCAACGATTCTTAGCACAGAAGTGTGTATATATCTAGTGCTAAAAGTAACAATGAATATTAATGTTTAAGTTGTGCAGTTTTTTAACTAATTTTTTATAGAATCAGGGGACAAGCAACATCACCACTAGCTTGCTGTGTTCTCTTGCCAAGATGAACTTAAAAGATCAACCTAGTGGGGAAGCTACGAGCCAATCGATTCCAAGCGCCAAAAAATGCCGCCTGGGGAATGCCTCGTAATACCGTTTCACTTTTCCGCAGGCGATCCCTAAACCCTTGTAAAACAAGGGGCAAACAGGGAATCATTCGTGTACCGTCAATCAAGTGAATGGGTATAACTTGGGCAACCCCTCGGTTGTCCACTTCTGGAGAGGATAGCTTCGTATTTTGATGAGTTCCCCCGAACAACGCTTAAATCTGCACTCTTTCTCAAAACCTGCCTCCCAGGCAAATATCGAATCGCCTCTCATTTTGGTTGTAGAAGACAATGAAGACAACTTGCTACTCATGAGCGAAGTGCTGCTCGCTCTTGACTGCTCATTTATTACGACAAAGGAGGGTCGGGCAGCTTTATTTATGGCGCAACATTATCAGCCAAAGCTGATTTTGTTAGATATTCTTCTACCTGACATCCACGGCGTAGAAGTTGTGCGTTCTCTGAAACAGAACCCCGAAACGATGAAGATCCCCATTGTTGCTGTGACGGCTTTGGCAAGAGCAGAAGACAGGGAAGGTCTTCTGTTTGCAGGCTGCAATGACTACATTAGCAAGCCTTATGTCATTGATGAGTTAGAAGCTCTCATCGATCGCTATCTCAATTAATTTAAATAAATAAATCTAGATTTATAGATTGAGTCATCAATTGATAAATGGTTGTTTGTTAGTTGTTATAGAGAGACGGGATACCGCGATCGCATAAGGGTCAGATACACCCTAAAAACTGAAAAAGGCTGCTGAGTGCAAACCATCAATATAAATCTATGCTGAGCTAGATACTTAGCAGAGAAGGGGGATTAATTACGAACTTTAGGGGCGTTTGCTAATACAGCAATCGTACCAGTACGACCTGTGTCTACTTTGGCATCGCTGAGCAGGTCAATCACGGATACGCCAACCACTTCCTCAATTAGCGCTTTTAGTTTTGGCTCAAGTGCTTTTTCTAAATCTGTCCTTACTTGCTCAGCCAGCTCTTCTTGACCACTATTTGCTAAAAGTTGTTCTGGTGCCGTGATGGCATTTTCTAGAATAATGGCAATTTTTTCATCAAAAATTTGACAGGTAATTTGACTAGGTTGATGCCCTAGTTGATCTCGGTACAAAGCTTGGATGCGTTGCGATAGAGTTCTTTCTAGCTGCCCGCGAGTAGGAGAGGAGGTGTCCATAGTTTAAAAATTTCAAAATAATTCTATCATTAGATAGATGATAAATCTATCTGGTTGCCCTGTCAAAATCTTTAAACAAGGACTCCTACAAAAGAGTTAAATGAAGACGAGACAGCTACTAAAATTACTCGGCTATTTGGGGATAGATGAGAATTTTGTAAGTTTCGGGGGTGGGAGCGATCGCTTGTTCCACAGCAGCAGCTAAATTTTGCAAAGGATAGCGATCGCTAATTAATGCTTCCACATCAATTCGCTGGTTGAATACGATATCTGCTGCCAAATTTTGTATCCGGTAAGAAGAACTATAGCTACCCATTAAATCAATTTCCCGACGGTAAAGAATATTTGGATTGATCGGGATTTCTACTTCATCAGGAAACTCAGCAAAAAACAAAATTTTACCGCCCCGACGGGTACAATCGAGGGCTTGGAAAAACGCTTTGTCACTGGGAACTGCAAGTAAAGTCGTATCCACTCCCAATCCACCAGTCAGCGCTTTAATTTTAGTGGATAAATCCGGGTCGCGGGGATCGAATGCAGCTTCTGCCCCCACACTCAAAGCTTTCTCAATCCGAGAAGGAATTAAGTCAGTCGCGATCGCTCTGGCTCCGAAATACTTCACCAGCATGATAAACATTAGCCCAATTGGGCCAGCACCTGTAATCAAAACGGTTTGACCAGGAGCAATCTGGGCTTTTTTAACTGCTTTTAGACAGCAATTTGTCGGCTCCACAAAACTCGCTTGCTCAAAGCTGACATTGTCAGGAATGGGAATTAATCCGCCACTGCGGACAATGTGACCGGGCACTTTTACATAATCTGCAAAGCCGCCGCCGCTAGGAGTAAATCCAGCCGTGGTCGTGACGTTTTTGTAAACATCGCACATCGAGAAGTTGTCGTTGAGGCAATAATCGCAGCGCATACAAGGAATATGGTGCATAACCACAACTCGCTGCCCAATCTGCCAGCCAGTCACTTCGCTTCCTACAGAAGTAATTACTCCAGCAGTTTCATGACCAAAAATGCGCGGTGGCTGGTAGAGAGGATAGCGAATTTTCTTGATGTCAGACTGACACAATCCCACAACCTTTACTTGTACCAGCACTTCATCGGGTGCAATTTCCGGCGTCGGCACTTCTTCGTAACTGAGCTGATTGACGCCTCTGAATACTTGTGCTTTCATGCTTTTCCTTAAACGATAAACGATGGACTTTATACTTTCGATAGCCGATTGTTTATAGCTAATTGTCTATTGTTCGCGATCGATTGTCTATTCTGAAACGGAATTGCTGATGAATGAATTAATAGAAGTAGATGTCTTGGTTGTGGGAGGCGGAACGGGAGGAACCGCAGCTGCGATACAAGCTGCCCGTCGCGGTGCCAAGACAATGCTGGTGAGTGAATTTACCTGGCTGGGGGGAATGCTCACCTCAGCGGGGGTTGCTGCCCCGGATGGTAATGAACTTGCTGCCTTTCAAACGGGGCTTTGGGGTGAGTTTTTAGGGGAATTGCGTTCTCGGCAAATGGGAGGCTTAAACAATAGTTGGGTGAGTCTGTTTAGTTACGATCCCCGGATTGGTGCCCAAATATTTGCTGATTGGGTACAAGAATTGCCAAATCTAGACTGGGTTGCGGGGCAAGTGCCCTTAGAGGTTTTGCGAACAGGCGATCGCATCCTTGGCGTTCGATTTGCCGATTTCACCGTTCGAGCCAAAATCACCCTAGATGGCACCGAACTGGGAGACTTGTTGCCTCTAGCATCTGTGCCGTACCGCTGGGGATGGGAATTGCAATCGGAGTTTGGCGAACCCAGCGCCCCCCTTTCTCCCAATGAATTGACTCAGCGATACCCAGTCCAAGCTCCCACGTGGGTAGCAATTCTGCAAGATTTCGGTGAGGAAGCAAGTGCGCCGGAAATTCCCCCTCCTCCTTCATCTTTTATCCTTCTTCCTTCATCCTTCCAAGGTAGCTGGGATCTCTACGGTTGGGAGAAGTTTCTCAATTATGGGCGTTTACCGGGGAATCTTTTCATGATCAATTGGCCCCTATGCGGCAATGACTATGGGGAAGGAGTGGGGCGTCTGATAGAGTCGGAGGTGGCGTGGCATCAATTTCTTCAAGAGAGTCTGTGGCACACTCAAAGCTTTGTCCGCTTTATTCAAACTAAGCTGGGGCGGCGTTACGGCTTAGCAACTCAAATCTTTCCCTCACCCTTGACTCCCAAACTCAATCAAAACTCAATCAAAACTCAAAACTCTGTCGGTGGAGGTGGTTATGCGCTACACCCTTACTATCGGGAAAGCAGACGCCTTGTAGGACTCACGACCGTGCGAGAGCAGGATATCTTGCCAGTAGCGGGGGGCAAGGTTGCACCCCTACCTGTGGATACGGCTGGGGAGGTGAATGCGATCGCTCTCGGCAACTACCCCAATGACCACCATTACCCTAACTACAATTTTCTTGTTAAACCAAAATCAATTCGCTGGGGTGGACGCTGGACTGGCACTCCTTTCACCCTTCCCTACACTTGTCTAATTCCAGAGTCTGTGGATGGACTACTGGTCTGCGAAAAAAATATCTCTGTCTCCCATATTGCTAACGGTGCCACACGGTTACAGCCCATCGTTATGAATATTGGTCAGGCGGCGGGGATGGCGGCGGCGCTTTGCGTGCAGCGAAGTTGTCAACCCAGAGATTTACCTGTCCGAGTCCTGCAAGAAGCATTATTACAAGATGAGCGATCGCCAGCAGCAATTTTCCCTCTGTTCAATTTACCGCGCGATCGCACCGACTGGCTGCACAGGCAACGGGATTACTTAGATCGTCCTGACACCTATCCCTCTGATGGCAACTGCCATTACCTCGAACCCCAGACGCCACAGGATTCAAAATATATAGGCAATCCCTCACCCTTTCCGAAATACAGAGATGGGGAAGAGGTTGGGGGAAGCCTTGAAGAATCCGCTTCAAACTCAGCACTCTTCTGTGGTGTATTCAATCGCCATGCTGAGCAAGATTACACCTTTACTTTAAAAGAGCCAACTGCTGGGGAAGAGCAAACCTGGATAGCGATCGCCTTGCGCCCAGAAGTAGATCGGGAACTCCAAACCTGTCTCGATCGGCAGATGCTCTCTGTGCGGGGGTATCTCAATCAATCGGGCAAATGGTTGATTGTGGAAAAAATTATCGCTCCTGGGAGCGATCGCACCCATTTTTGAGCCTTAGGCATCGTACCTCTAACCTCAAAAAAAAGCAGAACTCGATCGGAACCAACTAAGCTCTAACCGAAGTTTTTCCTGGTTGACGATCAAGAACTCCGTATCAGGGACTATAACCCTGACACGGACATCTGCTATGCGCCCTTACACCTCTATCATGTTGTTGAGCTTACTATCAATCTCTTTAGGTAATTTCTTAGGGATCGAGTCCGCCTCTGCCCAGCAACTGCCATCCACGTCTTCCGAGCTAGCTGTATCGATGAAACGTGGGAACGAACCGTCTCCGGATAAAGGAACCGGACGCCGAGATGCGTTTTCGCCCGAATATATCTCTATCGTCTAAAATTATCCTCTATCTAGCCAAATCCGAACAAGTCATCGATCCGCTTTTCACCTTACGACTGAGGTCGATGAAAGCCTATCTGAAGGCAGCAAACTAAGCTCTAGCAGGTTTGTGCCGGTGTACTTGGGGCACTATTTTTCTGATTTTGTCTGTCACGGAGAATTTATTCCCTGACAAAAGCTATATATTAGGCCGTCCTTTTCTATAATTAGAGATTATTTACGTTCATGCTATCGGGGTGCCTAGAGTTCAATAGTTTCAGCGAGTGAATTGAACTCACTGCGAATGTGGAAACATAAGCTTTTCACCATTTTCACCAAGGAACCAGTGTTTTGTCCCCTTGCGATGCGATCACCCCTGATATGAGCAACGACCTGGATCTGATCAAAAGCCTTAGCCCCGGTGCGATGGATCAGATCATGTTTTATCTGGCCTTTAGTGCGATGAGAACCGGCGGGCACCGACACGGAGCCTTCCTGGATGCTGCTGCCACGGCAGCAAAGTGTGCGATTTACATGACTTATTTGGAGCAGGGTCAAAATATCCGGATGACGGGGCACCTGCACCACATTGAGCCGAAGCGAGTCAAAGTCATTGTAGAGGAAGTTCGGCAAGCGCTGACTGAAGGGAAACTGCTGAAGATGCTGGGTTCCCAAGAACCTCGGTATTTAATTCAGTTTCCCTATGTTTGGATGGAGCAGTTTCCGTGGCAACCGGGGCGATCGCGCATCTATAGCACCAACCTGACCGCTGACGAAAAGCGATACCTTGAGGAAAAACTGCCAAATAATCTGCCGGATGCCCAGCTAATCAACGCTTTTCAGTTTCTAGAATTAATTGAATTTCTCCACAGTCGTTCCCAGGAAGACTTGCCAGAAGAACGCCGCATTCCTTTAAGCGAAGCATTCGCCGAACACATCAAGCGGCGCTTAATCTATTCCGGTACGGTAACGCGAATTGATTCTCCTTGGGGATTGCCCTTCTACGCCCTCACCCGTGCTTCCTACTCACCCGCTGAGGACGAAGAACGCACTTATATCATGATTGAGGATACTGCCCGGTACTTCCGACTGATGAAAGATTGGGCAGACCGACAGCTAAATGTGATGCGAATACTAGAGGAACTGGATATTCCACCGGATCGCATTGAGGCAGCCATGCAAGAACTGGATATGGTCATCCGGGATTGGGCAGATAAATATCACCGCGCCGACGGTCAGCCAGTGCTTCTACAAATGGTTTTTGGTCCAAAAGAAGAATAAAACACTTAACTCACATTTTCGTTGAGCAGGGTGGGCATTGCCCACCCTGCTTCAGTTAGAAGCTACATCGGTAAAATTTTTGCCTTAAGTCGGGGAAAAATTAACTTAGCTTTGTGTAGGCATTGCCCCAATAGTTTGATGCTGAATGCGCGGTTCTACAAACAAATTTGAAATGAGTATCGCTGCTCAGTTGACCCACATTGGTATAAAGTTTTTCCTCCTCATGCAAAAACACAATCGGGATCATTCGCACACTGCATAGCCAAACAGTTTAGTGTAACAATTTTTACAAACTTACTTTGAAATTTTTTATACGACTAATTAAGAAGATTGTAAAAATAGGCGTTATAAAACTGCATGACCGGCAAAAAGAATCTTATTGTTATTGGCAACGGTATGGTAGGACACAAGTTTCTAGAACTGATGATCGCCAAGGGAGCGGCGCAGGAATGGAACTTGATCGCATTTTGCGAAGAGCCGCGTGTTGCTTACGATCGGGTTAATTTGAGTAGCTTCTTTTCGGGCAAAACTGCGGCAGATTTATCATTAGTTCAACCAGGTTTGTACCAAGAAAATGGAGTTGAGATTCATATCGGTGATAAGGCAGTTGCGATTAACCGGGAAGAAAAAACAGTTACATCAGCGAATGGTATAACAATCGCCTATGACAAAATTGTTCTAGCAACAGGCTCCTATCCTTTTGTACCGCCAATTAAAGGGAATGATGCGAAAGGTAATTTTGTCTACCGGACAATAGATGACCTTGAGGCAATGTCATCCTATGCGAAAAATTGCCAAACTGGTGTCGTCGTTGGGGGTGGATTATTAGGTTTGGAATGTGCGAACGCTCTCAAAAATATGGGTTTAAAAACCCATGTTGTTGAGTTCGCACCCAGATTAATGCCACTACAAATTGATGATGTCGGTGGCAGCATCCTTCGCAACAAGATAGAAGAAGTTGGGGTTTCAATTCATACCAGTAAATCTACAACGGAAATTGTCAGCATTGATGGCAAGGTTATTAAAATGACCTTTGCTGATGGTGAAGAGTTAGAGACAGATATGATTGTCTTTTCTGCGGGAATCCGCCCTCGCGATGAAATCGCGAGAGGATGTGGATTAGCAGTAGGCGATCGCGGCGGGATCGTTATCAACGATTCTTGCCAAACTTCAGATCCAAATATTTATGCCATTGGAGAATGCGCCCTCTATCAAAATCGTATCTACGGCTTAGTCGCTCCTGGCTATACAATGGCAAGCGTAGCGGCAGATATCCTGAGCAAAACAGGGACGAGCAGCTTTACCGGCGCGGATATGTCCACCAAACTCAAACTGTTGGGAGTGGATGTTGCCAGTTTCGGGGATGCCTTTGCCAAATCTCCCGGCGCTAAAGAAATTGCCATTACTGATAGCATCCAGGGTGTTTACAAAAAACTGGTTCTAAATGAAGATGGTAGCCATCTTTTAGGCGGAATTTTAGTAGGAGATGCTTCAGCTTACGGTACGCTGCTGCAATTTGTGCAGAATGCGATCGCGCTCCCACCTCATCCAGAAGATTTGCTGATGCCACCCCGCGAAGGCAAGTCTGCCACAGTCGGTATGGGTGTGGAGAGTTTACCAGATACTGCCCAAATTTGCTCTTGCAATAATGTCAGCAAAGAGCAAATTTGTAGCGCTATCCAAGCAGGGAAACTCACCGATATTGCCAGTGTCAAGAAATGCACTCAAGCGGGGACAGGTTGCGGCGGTTGCGTGCCACTGGTGACAGATATCCTCAAAGCTGAGATGAAGAAAGCCGGGATAGAGGTAAAAAATCATCTCTGCGAACACTTCGCCTATTCCCGTCAAGAACTTTATCACTTAGTACGTTCTCAAAAAATCCTTACTTTTGAAGATTTAATTCAAAAACATGGAAAAGGTAAGGGTTGTGAAATTTGTAAGCCTGCTGTAGCCTCTATTCTCGCTTCTACTTGGAACGAGTATATTTTGGAAATGCCTCACGTTGGGTTGCAGGATACCAATGATTATTACTTGGCAAATATTCAGAAGGATGGAACTTATTCAGTAATCCCCAGAGTTCCCGGTGGTGAACTAACGCCAGATCAGCTAATTGTGTTGGGAGAAGTTGCTAAAGATTTTGGTCTTTATACCAAAATTACAGGCGGACAGCGGATCGATTTATTAGGTGCGCGGGTAGATCAATTACCCCAAATTTGGCAGCGGCTGATAGATGCTGGATTTGAATCGGGACACGCTTATGGGAAGGCACTCCGCACGGTCAAATCTTGTGTAGGTAGCACCTGGTGCCGCTTTGGGGTTCAGGATTCAACCACTTTGGCGATTGAGATCGAACTGCGATATCGAGGCTTGCGATCGCCCCACAAATTAAAATCAGCTGTATCCGGTTGTACCCGCGAGTGTGCTGAAGCTCAAAGCAAGGATTTTGGGATCATTGCTACCGAAAATGGCTGGAATTTGTATGTATGTGGCAATGGTGGAATGAAGCCACAACACGCAGTTTTGTTAGCAACAGATATTGACAAGGAAACGCTGATTAAATATTTGGATCGGTTCTTGATGTTCTATATTCGCACCGCGAATCGACTAGAACGCACTGCAACTTGGTTCAATAAGCTGGAAGGAGGCATCGAGTACCTGAAGCAGGTAGTTATTGAAGATTCTCTGGGCATTTGTGCTGAATTAGAATCAGAAATGCAGCATCTTGTCAATACCTATCAGTGTGAGTGGAAAGCCACAATTGAAGATCCAGAAAAAGTGAAGCGATTCCGTCACTTTGTCAATTCTGACCAACCCGATCCTGGTTTAGTTCATGTAGAGGAACGGGGGCAAAAACGTCCAGCTTATGACCACGAGAAGGTTTTAGTTGGTATTTCCGAATAAGCTGACTGTTGCTCTGGTGCATTACCTACAGTTTAAAAAAACTGATGTTATTTCAACTAGGAAAAACATACACACGCTATCAAATTCATTCTGCATTGGGTGGAGAACTCCAAACTTATCTTCCTCAGCGTGCTGGAAAGATTGTGTGTGGATGTTTTAAGCCTACCCTGGACTCAAAAGCTCCTGATGAAGTTTTGGTAGAAGATTCACCAAAAGTAAAACAGAAAGCTGAGATACTCTGCCAACAAGGAGGTGCTATTCCAGTGTTCCTCAAGCTACATCGAGCTAGGTGGAAGTATATAGGAATGTTTCGTGTCAAGAAACATTCCGTTGACCTAGAAGAAATTAGGCGTAAGCAGCAGGAATCAGGCAGAAATAACATTGCAGCCGTGCTGTATTTGGAACCTGTGTTAAGCGAACTATGCAGTACGGTTCAAATAACCAAAGAGCGAGTTTTTGAGTTAGTTTGAATTGCTGCAATGTGTTGAATTTTTCAAGCTAGGCTACACCAACCCGTTAATCAATAGGAAAAGAAAATGGTTCAAGCATTACCGATTCGTCAGACAATTTCTACATGGGTTGATATTTGTCCGCTGTCAGCGATCGCGCCCAACACTGGAGTTTGTGCTTTAGTTGAAGATCAACAAGTGGCAATTTTCCGTGTGGGACAAGAAACTGATGTATTTGCGCTAGGCAATTACGATCCCTTTAGTAAAGCCTTTGTCCTATCGCGGGGAATTTTAGGCGATCGCAATGGCATTCCCAAAGTTGCATCCCCCATCTACAAGCAAAATTTTAACTTGCTCACCGGAGAATGCTTAGACGATGAAACCGTAAGCGTTCCTACTTTTCCTGTAAGAGTGGTGGAAGATAAAGTGCAGGTAGCTATTAGCGAATAACTACTGCTACATTTCATCAAAGAACCCGGTTTCAGAAGAGAAACCGGGTTCTTTAATAGGGATACTACTATATATACAGCTAATGAAAAGGAGTTCTCCTATGCAGCCTACGGTAACTAATGGAGTGCGTTGGGCTACTACAGATATCAACCTCTTACCTGAAAACGAAGGCACGCGCTATGAGATTATTAATGGAGAGTTGTTTATGACCAGAGCGCCCCACTGGAAGCATCAACGCACCTGCTTCAACATCTGTTGAGAAGTCGATGCTTGGTCTGTTTTTAGTGGTTTAGGGCAAGCCAGCATCACTCCGGGTGTGCTATTCAGCGAATCAGATAACGTCATACCAGATGTAGTGTGGGCTAGTAACGGAAGATTAGCTGTATTGCTAGACGAGGCGGGACATCTAACAGGCGCACCAGAATTAGTGGTGGAAGTGTTATCACCTGGTATAGAGAATGAACGCCAAGATAGAGAACCTAAACTCAAACTTTACGCATCACGGGGAGTCCAAGAGTATTGGATTGCCGATTGGCGCTTGCAACAAGTTGAAATCTACCACCGCGAAATGCGACGCTAAAATTGATAGCAACGCTACTAAATAATGATGAGTTAAGTTCACCTCTATTGCCAGATTTTACCTGCACTGTGGCTCGGTTTTTTGTGTAGGAAAGTGGTAGGGAAAAAGGCGATCTCCACTAGCTGTGCTTACTTTTAGAAGCTGTTTTAAAAGTCTAATAAGTTGTTATTTTGCATCCTGAGTGGAGTGAAGCGCAACGCTCAAGGCGCGATCGCTTCCCTCATTCAGTGTCCCCACCCACCCCTAAAAAAATACATCTAGCCAGAGCAAAATTACTGGCTGACAACGGGGTCAAGATGCGATCGCACCCCATCTCGCTCCATCAGCAAAGTGCGATCGCTCTCAACTGAGTCTAAGCCTTCAGGCTGATGTATAGCGGCAATAAAATTTCAACACTTGAGACATAACTGACAGAAAAAATCTGTAGTTATGAAATCTCATTTGTGCCTTATAGCCCGAGGAAAAACAATGTTTTCAAATCGACCAAAGCACGTTGATGCTGTCGGCGCTGACAACACTGGCAGCGGGTTTCTCACCCCTGATGCTGGCCCCGATACCGCACGTGCCGATTATTCTGAGGAATCGGATCTAAATGACGCAACTCATGATTATGACAACGTTGATGAACTTGTTCCCGATACCTCTGTTGAGGAGTCTAGGGGTAACGTTGTCGATCGTCAAATGAGAATTATTGGACGCACTTCAGGATGACATCGCAAGTGTCATTCAAAAAATCAAAATCGGGATGACAGGATTTGAACCTGCGACCCCCTCGTCCCGAACGAGGTGCGCTACCAAGCTGCGCTACATCCCGTTGTCATAAGTGACAAACTAGATCCACAATATCACGCCAAATCCCAAATCACCAACCCACTCCACCAGAAATTAATTCACTGAGTCCGTTGCTTGCTACGATAAACTCTGTATGACTGAAAGTGGAAAAAGCGGGTTGTGGCTGTTAAACCAGATTGGTTGCGCGTCAAAGCGCCTCAGGGGGAACGGGTCGGTAGTGTTAAAGAAATTTTGCGGGATTTGGGGCTGAATACCGTTTGTGAGGAAGCCTCTTGCCCCAACATCGGCGAGTGTTTCCAAGCCGGTACAGCGACATTCTTAATTATGGGGCCAGCCTGCACGCGGGCTTGCCCCTATTGCGATATCGACTTTGAGAAAAAGCCCAAAGCGCTTGACCCCACGGAACCAGAAAACTTGGCGGAGGCAGTTAGACGACTCCGACTCAATCATGTCGTAATTACCTCCGTGAACCGGGATGACTTGCCGGATGGCGGTGCGTCTCAGTTTGTCCGCTGCATTCAAGCGGTACGCGCCACCTCACCAAAGACGACAATTGAGGTATTGATTCCTGACTTGTGCGGCAACTGGGGGGCACTCGAAACAATCCTCCAGGCAGCGCCGGAAGTACTAAACCACAATACAGAAACGGTTCCCAGTCTTTACCGGCGGGTGCGTCCTCAAGGGAATTATCAGCGATCGCTCGAACTACTACATCGAACCCGCGAGTTAGCCCCTTGGGTTTACACAAAATCTGGTTTGATGGTAGGGCTGGGAGAAACTGACGCCGAAATCCGGCAGGTAATGCAAGATTTACGAGATGTCGATTGCGATATTTTGACGATTGGGCAATATCTCCAACCCTCCCAAAAACATTTGAAAGTCGATGGCTTTGTCACACCTGCTCAGTTTGATGCTTGGAGACAGTTTGGCGAGTCGCTGGGTTTCCTGCAAATCGTCTCCTCTCCCCTGACTCGGAGTTCTTATCATGCCGAACAGGTGCGGGAATTGATGGAACGCTATCCTCGATTCAAGAGTTATGAGTGACCAGAACTCCTCTAACTCAATCAAAACGATTCCCTTGAGGGAAGCGAAAGGTCAAAACTCAAAACTCACCATAGCGATTCTTGGATCGGGCGCTTGGGGTACGACCCTTGCCTCTCTCGCATCTCAGAACGGTCATCACGTCCGTGTGTGGTCGCGTCAGTCTTCCCTATGCTTAGAGGCGGTTCTAGAGAATGCTGAAATTGTTTTATCCGCCATCTCGATGAAAGGTGTCGGCGAGGTTGCGGCGAATGTACAAAAGGCTGTCTCTTCTAAGCCAATTTTCGTCACCGCTACCAAAGGATTAGATCCTGTCACTACCTGCACCCCTTCACAAATATGGCAGGCGGCATTTCCGACTCGCCCAGTGGTCGTTCTATCGGGGCCAAATCTTGCTAAAGAAATTCAACAAGGATTGCCAGCTGCTACGGTGGTAGCCAGCCGGGATGCTGCCGCTGCCTCGTCGGTGCAAGCGGTGTTTTCGTCCCCCAGTTTTCGGGTTTATACCAATGCTGATCCTTTGGGAGTGGAACTCGGCGGAACGCTAAAAAACGTGATGGCGATCGCTGCCGGTACTTGTGATGGTTTGCAACTGGGAACGAATGCCAAAGCCGCTTTGTTAACCCGTGGTCTTACTGAAATCATCCGCATCGGCAACTGCTGGGGGGCACAACCTGAAACGTTTTATGGATTGTCAGGACTTGGTGACTTACTCGCCACCTGCAACAGCAGTCTCAGTCGCAATTATCAGGTTGGTTACAGGTTGGCTCAAGGTAAGACACTCTCCGAAGTTTTAACCGAGCTGGAAGGAACCGCTGAAGGGGTCAACACCGCTTCCGTGCTGATTCAACGAGCGGATCGAGAAGAAATTTCAGTTCCGATTTCTTACCAAGTCTATCGCTTGCTCAAAGGGGAAGTTACCCCACTCTCAGCAGTTGAAGCACTCATGCTAAGAGACAGCAAACCTGAGTATAGCTAGGTTTTAGCCCTTAAAACCATCTATAGGGAACTCTTTGAGCCAATATTCTTTCTTAACCCTAGGGATTTTTCAGGAAATCCTTCAATTGGTGATGTAGATTAACTTGGCCTTTGACCCAAATCACTACTCTAAGATTGAGCGCTGCCTATACTACCCAAAGATAGAAATCTGAATCCTACTAGAGACAGGTTTTTCTGAATGTCACGTCGTCCCTACCTGCATAACCATCGATATCGATGAATTTAGTAAGTGTCATGCAGCTAGATGTAACAGAAAGTAACAGAAAGGTAAGCATTAGCTGTTTCGTCCTGGAGGGTGGGAATTCTAGCAATAAGTAGTGAAGTGATTAATTGAAAGACTATTCCGGACGCAATTGAGAGATCCCTATGCCAGCCACTCCTTTTTATGCAGAGACAGATACAGAATTTGACTCCGAGTTGCCAAATTACAACTTTGGGTCTGCCGTGTTGAACGACGATGCTCGACCCCCGGTGGATGATCTCGATAGCCCTGAGATGGAAGGTCTAGATGCAGAGTACGGGCGACTCGGCGAGGCATCTCTACGGGCAACTGCCAGCCGTCGTACTACCGATCTGGTTCGGTTATATCTTCAGGAAATTGGCCGGGTTCGGTTACTAGGGCGAGATGAGGAAGTCTCGGAAGCTCAAAAAGTCCAGCGTCATATGCGGTTGCTGGAGCTGAGAAATGATACTGCCAACCAGGCAGATCCAGTGATTCAGCCGTATGTGCATCTGATTGAAGTACACGATCGTCTAGCATCTCAGTTGGGGCACCGTCCTTCTTTGGAACGGTGGGCGACGGAAGCGGGTATTGAGCTGAGCAACCTGAAGCCTACATTAGCTGCTGGGAAGCGTCGCTGGGCAGAAGTAGCAGGTCTGGCAGTTGAAGAGCTAGAGCGGATTCAGGCCACTGGCATTCGCGCCAAAGAACACATGATCAAGGCCAACCTGCGTCTAGTGGTTTCTGTGGCGAAGAAGTATCAAAATCGCGGACTGGAATTGTTGGATTTAGTCCAGGAAGGAACCCTTGGGCTAGAACGGGCGGTTGAGAAGTTCGATCCGACCAAGGGTTATCGGTTTAGCACCTATGCTTACTGGTGGATTCGTCAAGGAATTACCAGAGCGATCGCGACTCAAAGTCGTACTATCCGCCTGCCGGTTCACATCACCGAAAAGCTCAACAAAATTAAGAAAGCTCAGCGCAAAATTTCTCAAGAAAAAGGTCGCACGGCAAGCATTGAGGATATCGGCGTTGAGTTAGAAATGACACCGGAGCAGGTACGGGAAGTTTTACTTCGGGTGCCTCGTTCTGTCTCTTTAGAAATTAAAGTAGGAAAGGAGAAAGACACGGAACTAGGGGACTTGCTGGAAACAGACAGCATATCTCCCGAAGAAGTGTTGATGCGAGAAGCTTTACACCGAGATTTGCAGCAGCTGCTTGCCGATCTCACCAGCCGCGAGCGAGATGTGATTCGGATGCGGTTTGGCTTAGGAGATGGTCATCCTTACTCCTTGGCAGAAATTGGTCGCGCTCTGGATTTATCTAGAGAACGAGTTCGTCAAATTGAAGCCAAAGCTTTACAAAAGTTGCGGCAACCCAAGCGCCGCAACCGTGTACGCGACTATCTGGAGTCCTTGGGCTAAGAAATAGTAATTTCATTTTCACAACTGCCCAATACTAATTTCTCAAAACCCCCCTTTTTAAGGAGGGTTTTGTGATTTCAAATATAGAAAGTCAGGGAGCGGCAAGCAGTGGTAAAAAGCGGTAAATACTGCACCCAGCAGGGACAA
Organism: Trichocoleus sp. DQ-A2; assembly: GCF_039961915.1. Classification (NCBI taxonomy): domain Bacteria; kingdom Bacillati; phylum Cyanobacteriota; class Cyanophyceae; order Leptolyngbyales; family Trichocoleusaceae; genus Trichocoleus; species Trichocoleus sp. DQ-A2. The sequence continues at coordinate 201,593 of NZ_JAMPKD010000011.1, read as the reverse complement.
GGCATAAAACTAGATCCCACAAGTAACAACTGACACTCACAGCAGTGGTCAAAAGGAAAAAAGAAAAAAGCAAAAGATATAATTCTTAACTTATCTTGCTTCCTTTTTCCAGTTGCTTTCCCTATTTCTTCGCCTTGTTTCTTATTAAATATTATTCTCAATAAGCTTCGATTGTTGCAAATATTCTAGGAATTCGCTATTCTTCTCAATAGGGCTACTTTCTTGAGAAGGTCAACATGTCTTTCTACACAGCAACCTCACTCAAGGCTGAACTGAACGAGCGGGGCTGGCGTTTAACTCCCCAACGGGAAACCATCCTGAATGTCTTTCAACATCTTCCCAGAGGTCAGCATCTTAGTGCTGAAGACCTCCACGAGTTGTTGCACAGTGAAGGTGAGGACATAAGCTTATCCACCATTTACCGAACCTTAAAGTTAATGGCTCGGCTAGGCATTTTGCGCGAACTTGAACTAGCGGAAGGACATAAGCATTACGAACTCAATCAACCTTACCCGCATCACCATCACCATTTGATATGTGTTCGGTGTAACAAGACGATTGAATTCAAAAATGACTCGATTTTGAAAACCGGCACCCGAACAGCCAGAAAAGAAGGGTATCACCTGCTTGACTGTCAGATGACAATTCACGCTATCTGTCCGACTTGTCAGCGGGCCTTACTACCTATTTAAAAAGCGATCGAGTAGGGTTAGGGCGGGATGCACCACTTCCACCATAGCGATTAGCTAGTAGTATAGCTAATCGCTAATTGCTATGTTTGTTTAAAAACGTCCCTTGACGATGTCATCAGCGCTGAGACCATAAGCACGTTGGGCAGCTTCAACTGCTGCTTTGGTTTGCGCCTCGAAAACCCCATTTAATGGTCCGCGATAAAAGCCGTTTTCTTTCAGACGCTTTTGTAAAGACAATACATTAAAGCGATCGCTTGTATTTTCCAGAGCCAATATAGTATCGGGTCTAGCGATTCCATCAGCTGTTAAACCTTGCGATTTCTGAAACTGAATCACGGCGTCTTTGGTGTCTTGATCGAAGTAGCCAGTCATGGCACCTTGAAAAATTCCCATCTGCCGCAACCGTCGCTGGAGTTCTACCACCTCCCGGTTGTTACTGCCTAACTGTAGGATCTGTCCGCTAGAAGCTGTATTAAAGCGATCGCTTGTATTTTTCAGAGCCAATATAGTATTGGGTCTAGCGATTCCATCAGCTGTTAAACCTTGCGATTTCTGAAACTGAATTACGGCATCTTTGGTGTCTTGATCAAAGTAGCCAGTCATGGCCCCTTGCAAAATTCCCAGTTTCCGCAACCGTCGCTGGAGTTCTACCACCTGCCGGTTGTTACTGCCTAATTGTAGGATCTGCCCACTAGAAGCGATATTTTTAGGCGGAGTCCGATCCTCTCCGCCTCCCACACCTATCAAAGCTGCCTGGGTATCCGAACCGACAATGCCATCTACTGGCATTCCCGCCGCTTGCTGAAATCGGTTAACAGCTGCTTTTGTGATCGGGCCATAATAGCCAGTGATATTTGCTTGAAAATAGCCCTGTTTTTGCAACCGTTGCTGGAGCGCTACTACCTCCGGACCGCTGTCTCCTTCCTGTAGGACTCCACTCCTCGGACGTTGGCTGACCTGAGAAGCCTTGCTGACCGGCTGCGGACGTTGCCTGACAGACTGGAAACGTTGGCGGCTGACCTGTCTGACCTGCCGAGATTGGCTGGTCTGCGCCTGAATTGGCTTGCCTCGCTTCTTCTGTAAGGCGGCTTCGGTTCGCGGTCCCACAATGCCATCCGGTTCCAGCCCATTAGCTTTCTGGAATTGGATCACAGCTTCCGTTGTAATCGGGCCAAAATTGCCTGTGATACCTGCTTTGAAATAGCCTAGCTGCTGCAAGCGCTGCTGGAGAGTGGCTACCTCCGCGCCGGTGTTTCCTGGCTCAAGTATTGCTAAAGCTTGAGACATTCCCAAGAGGCTCAGTGAGACAAAAAGCGATAGCAGAGACAAACTCGCTCTACTAGACAGCTTTTGGCGGTTCAGTCCTTCAAAAATTTTTTGGCTATTCCAGACTATAGGAAACTCGCTGTTCGTAGATGCTTCGTAGGCCAGGGCAAGATGCAGGTAGGCAAGGGTTTCCATAATTTTACTGGCAAACTCTTGATAGACAGTTTAAGAAGGTCAATTTCATCAACTAGCTATACCATACCAGTGCCTAGGGGCGATATACCACCCGTGCATCTAGTCCGCGCGATCGCAGTAGCTCGGAGCGGCTTTCGGCAAGCTGCCGATTGGAAAATGCCCCGGCATTTACATAGGAACCTCGTTTCGATTTCGGCCCCAGATCCGCATTCGGTACATAGCGGAGGACTTTATTCAATGTTGTGTAATTCCCTGGTACGACTACCACGTAGCGATTCTCGGCAAAATTAATTCCTAATTCCTGTAGAGTTCGTGCATCTGCAATGCCGTCAGGGTATAAACGCCGAGCTTGCTGAAACCGCCTGACAGCTCGCTGGGTAGCGGGACCATAAACCCCATCAATGCGATCAGGGTTGAAGCCTTGATCGCTCAATCGCCGTTGGAGATCCTCAACCTCGGAACCGCGATCGCCAGGTTGGAGACTTCTCCGACTCCTGTCGTTCCGGTTGCTGTAGTCGCTTAGTTGTTGACTTGGACGACCGGCAACGTAGTCGTCTAGTGCCCGCAGCGTTTCTGAAGTAATCGTCCCGCTGGGGGATAAACCTACACTTGCCTGGAACTCCCTGAGAGCTTGCGCCGTATTTCGACCAAATACTCCATCAATACGACCGGGGTTGAATCCTGCCTGTGCTAACTGTTCTTGGACAAGCCTAATGTCTGAATAGGTATTTTCTGAATAGGTATTTTCTGAATAGATATCTTCTGGATAGATATTTTCTGCTCTCAGTGTAGGGATGTTGGGAGGAGACAGTGTAGGGTTTTCCGGAAGCGAGTCCAGAGTTCTGTCCGGAGGTGGCAGGGTAAACGGGTCATTGTTGAAGCTTTGGCTTATAGTCGGTCTAACTTGATTAAATAATTCTGCCCTCGTTCCTCGACCCACAATCCCATCTGGTGTGAGCCGATTGGCTTGCTGGAATCGAATCACCGCATTTTTAGTTTGCGAGCCAAAATTTCCAGTGGCGGGCACACTAAAGCCTCGCGCCTGTAACTGCTGTTGTAATGCGCGTACCTCAGAACCGCGATCGCCTTGTTTTAGCGTTCTCTGTGCTAACGCCTGAGAAGAGATTCCTAGCATCGCTAAGGCAACGGCAATCGATAGAAAATGAATCGTTGCGTGGCTAGAAAGTTTTTTCCAATTCAATCCGGTCAGAAATTCCTGGTTTTCCCCAACCGGAGAAACACCGGCTTCTTGTACAGGTGTTTCGTAGACTAAGGCTAGATGAAGATAGGCAAGGGTTTCCATTACTTTTTACAGCATAGATTTTAACGCCAGTCTAGCCGATTGATTGCATCAAATCGCACTCTCTATCGACGATATACCACTCGTGCATTCAGTCCTTGCGATCGCAACATCTCTGACTGACGTTCTGCCCCAGACTCAGTGGCAAATGCTCCTGCCTGAATATTTGAATCGCTACTGGAAGTATCCAGATAAGCATTCGGCACATACTGGCGCACTTGGCGCAGCGTTTCGGTAGTCTCAGCCATTACGATCACCGAGTAAGGAGAATTTGAAGTCGCAAGATACCCGGCAGCAAACCAGGTTTCCCGCCCCATAATGCCGTCAATCTTTAAACCCCTCGCCACTTGAAAGCGCTTCACAGCTTGCTCTGTTTTCCAGCCAAATTTTCCATCAATAGAACCCGGATCAAAACCAGCCGCTTTCAGCCTTTGCTGAGCTTCGATGACTTCCCGACCGCGATCGCCCAGTCGCAACCCGCGCTTACCAATGTTCATTGCACTCGTCTGCGGAGTGTTGTGCGACTGCTTACTTTTCTTGCTTTTGCTCTCCAGATATCGCTTTAATGCTTCTAGGGTCTCCGAACCCGCGATGCCGTCAGCATCTAAGTCACTGATCGCTTGGAAACGCCTCACCGCTGCCTCGGTCAACTTGCCGTAGTATCCAGTGACAGGTCCCTTATAGTAGTTGGCTGCCATCAAGTTTGTTTGCAAAGCCGTCACTTCAGCACCCCTATCCTCTATCTGTATTGCGCTAGCACTGTGGAGCAAACTGAGGAAAGCTAGATTTAGAGCCAGCGATAGTAGATAGCTTGTCGCGGTGCTAGAAAGCTTTTGCCGATTGAGATCCTTAAAAAGTTCTAACTTTTCTATAACTGGAAAAGCCAGAGGATCTGTCGTTTCCTCGTAAGCTACTGCTACATAAAGATAGGCAAGTGTCTCCATTCTTGTCCTGCAAAACTCTTAGCAGCTAATCCACTCACTGAAGTTTTCAGAGAAGTTTTAACTGCTATTTTTGGCTTATTTTACGTTATTTTCACGTTTTTTGTTTACTAACTACAGAGAGAATACTTTAAGCTAGATGGTTTCTAGGTCTTGTTTTTGAGAAACTCTAGACGTTTTCAGCGATTAAACTAAACCTTAGCATCAAAAATTAAGGCAACTATCACCGCTACACCAGTAATGCCTAAAGCTACGAGCGGGTGTTGACCTTGACTTACAGCAAAAGAAGTAACGATACCAGCACCCAATGCCGCGATAACGGCAGATCCTAATAAATCTTGATGAGAGTTTTTATTGAACATTGTTGCGCTCCAGCAGCCAAGTTAAAAATAGCTGTGACTTACAGTTTTTCAACCTACCACCAGACTTTAGTAGGTTGAAAAGTTGCTGGAATATTGCAATTAAGATTTAAATTAAGCTAATTTTCTTAACACGTCCCAAGGTTACAGAAACGGGGGAACTCTATACTTGTACTGCAATCCCCCGCACTGAAATCTCTGTCAGATTTCGCCTATTGCTGTTGTTCTGTCTCAACTCGCTCAATGTTACCGGCTTTGATCCAGCCTTGTTGTTCGCCCTCTTCCAGACGGATCTGTTGCCATCTTTTATCATCGCTTTCTTTGATGACTACAATCCGCTGATTGTATCCGACCCCACCGACGCGGTTGGCTTCCAAAGTTGGTGCCTCTCGTAAGCTTAAACCTTCGCGCCAGGTAACGCGAGCGGTATACGCTCCAGGTTCTAGCACTTTAGCAGGAGCAGTGCTGGGCGTCGGCGTTGGGTTGGGTTGAGCGGAGGACGCCGATGTTGTCTTGACAGCGCCAGGAGAAGCTTTGGCTTTTACCTCTGGTTTATCATTTGCATAAACCGGCTTGGGCGGAGGAGCCGACAGTTTAGTTAAGAAGTAATAGGCGGTAGCACCACCACCCACAGCGAGGAGGACGATCGCTAGGAAGAAACCAATTATAAATTTTGCTAAACCCGACCAACTCATGCTTGTGATTCCGGTTGTTGCAGCTGATGAAAGCGACTACTCAAAGGGCTGTGTCTCGATGCCATACGGGCTTTACCGGCGGCTGCCCAATCTTGCAAAAACTGGATTTGCTCTTGGGCAGTCCGAGCTAGGGGCACAATCTGACTGGCGGCTTCTAAAATATCATCGGTAGTGAAGTCTCGATTCTGGCTAAAGCCAATGTGCATCGCTTCTATCAAGGTTTGCTCAATTTCTGCCCCAGAAAAATCGGGGGTTTCGTATGCTACCCGATCGAGATCGTAACTACTCAAGTTGTGAGGCCGCAGCCTGGATAAGTGTACCGCAAAAATGGCGCGACGTTCCTCTTGTTCGGGCAAACCCACAAAAAAGATTTCATCAAATCTGCCTTTGCGAAGCATTTCCGGGGGTAAAGCTTGAATATTGTTAGCAGTCGCCACGACGAATACAGGTGAAGTTTTTTCTGCCAGCCAAGTAATAAAGGTACCAAAGACGCGGCTAGTTGTTCCGGCATCGCTTTTGCCATCAATGCCAGAGAAAGCTTTGTCAATTTCATCGATCCACAGTACGCAAGGAGCTAAAGCTTCTGCTAGTTGAATCATTTGCCGAGTGCGAGATTCCGATTCTCCCACCAATCCTCCAAAAAGACGCCCTACATCTAAGCGTAATAAAGGTAAGTGCCAATGATGGGCGATCGCTTTTGCCGTCAGCGATTTTCCGGTTCCCTGAATTCCTACTAGGAGTAACCCTCTGGGATAAGGTAGACCATATTGCCTTGCGCGTTCTGAAAAGGAACCACCACGCCGCAGCAGCCAGTCTTTTAGGTTATCTAAGCCGCCAATATCAGAAATTTTCTCGCTACTCGAATAAAACTCTAATATTTGCGTCTGGCGAATGGTTTGACGCTTTTCTTCCAGCACCAGTTCCACGTCTTCAGGGCGCAATTCGCCGTGAGTCGCGATCGCGCGTGCCAAGACACGACGAATCCGTTCCATCGATAGCCCTTGGCAGGAACGCACCAGTTCATCCAAAATTTTGCTGGTGAGGGATTTACCTGTGGCACCGAGTAAGCGTTCCACTTCTGTCTTGATCTCAGCTGGCGCTGGCAACGGAAACTCCAGGATGGTTAAGACTTCACTCAAGTCCGTTGGAATGGCAATTTGCGGCGCGACGATGACAATATTTTTCGGCTGGGATTTCAGACGCCGTGACAGATTCCTCAGCTTGCGATAAACTGATATATCTTCTAAAAAACGGGAAAAATCCCGCAAAATAAAGATTCCTGGGGCAGATGCTGCCACTTTTTCTACAAATTCTAATGCTTGAACCGGATTGCGTCGTCCAAAACCGGCATCGTTGGGGTTGCCCTGATAGCCATCGACAAAATCCCAGATATAGACTGGGCGATCGCCTAACCGTTGAGCTACCTGCGCGATCGCTACTTCTACTCGTTCCTCTTCGGGAGTTGGAATATAAATTAATGGATATCGGGCGCGTAGCAGCAGTTCAAACTCTTCACTGAAGCTCATAGCTGTTATAGGATGTCAGTTGGTAGAAGACTTGCGGTTGTCGCGTCTCCAGGTCAGTGGTCAGTTGGTAGGGGCGCGAACAAAAATCTTGGCAACCCAAAACTCTCTCCATTTAACCCGCCCGTACAATCATTGTTGCTTGATTAGTTGCCAACTACTTGTAAAAACCAAGAAAAAGCATCTCGCCTTAGTGGTTCAGTTCGTATATGGAAGGGCGATACTTGTTCCCTTAATTTGTTTGTTTCTTGCCGCTGACCGCTCACCACTGACGGCTGACTATTTGGGAAATTGTTTTTTGAGTGCTTTTAAAGCTTCCCATCGGCGGTCAGATAAACTGTCCGAGCCATTAGTATTTGCTGGTTGAATCCCCGAACAATCTTTGTCACAAAGCTGCCTTGGGGGAATTGCCAAACACATTTGTTCGTATAGCCAAACATCAGGCTGAAAATGACCCTGTGGCGGCAGCATTTCCAACAAATCTTCGAGTGGTGTTTCTCGTTCTACAGGCCCTGTGTCTGGTTGCTCAGCCGCTTCATCTAACCAAATCATTTCTGATGTGTTGATAGCTAGACGGTGATTATACTGTTGCAAGCAACGATGACAAGTGAGAGTGACAATTGCTTCTGCTTTCACAGAAACATCCAGGTAATTTCCTTGATGGGAAACTTTTATCTGTCCGCGCACGGGCGTCAAAGTTTCCAGTTCTGGTAAAAACTCATCAATTTGAATGACTTCTGAGCGCTCTGGCGCTTTCAGAAGCCCAGGAATATAAATCGCCTTCATAATGCTTCAGCCATCCTTCCAACCCGATTAAAAAAGGAAAATAAAAAATAAAATTATTTCTCATTTTCCTTTTTTAAGTCTTAATTTTTTAATCGTACAACCAGACGCCGGTCTGGTTCTTGACCCCGACTATAGGTTTCTAAATCGTCGCACTCTTGGAAAAAAGTATGAACTTGACGCCGCTCTGCTGAAGACAAGGATTTTATTTCAAATTCTTGACCAGAAGAGCGAACTTGCTGAGCGGCATCCTCAGCAAGTTCCTGAAGTTCCGCTTGACGCCGAGCGCGATAGCCATCAAGTTCAATGGTGTAAGCTGTCTGCTCCTCCCGCTCTTGACCCAAGTTCAAAATGGCATTAGCAAGGTACTGGATGGCATCAAGAGTCGCACCTTCAGAACCTACTAAGGCTTGAATTTGTGCGGATGTTAGTTTGGTTTCGTCGATTGTCAACCAGTAAGTTTCTAATTCTGCTTGGGAGGAGTCGCTGCTTTGTGGAATCGTTTGGATTGCGGTTTCTTTAACGCCGGTAGGAAATTTGGCTAGTTGCAGGAGTTGCTCTAGCCACTGCTGACCCCGCTGCATTCTGCGATCGCTCATAGCTAACTCGAAGCCTTTTTCTTAGAACGACCTGGTTCAAAGGGAAGTGCTTCTCTTTCCTTTGCTTTCGTTTCTTTTTCTTGAACTTCTACCATTTTCTGAAGGTTTTCTGGTAGGGGTTCGCGCGACAAAATAAACGTCTGAGCAGTTTGGAAAATGTTAGCAATGACCATGTACATCAACACCCCTGCTGGCAGCGGGAAGAACAAAAACATCCCAGAAAAGAGGATTGGGGTAATTTTGTTGACCGTAGCCTGCTGGGCGTTTGCATCGCTGGAATCGTTCTGTCCGGAGAGAACCTGGTTGAGATACAAACTGATGCCAAAGAATAGCACCATGCCGATAATATCCCAGTGAATGGTTCCGTCTTCATCAAAAGCGCCCACACGACCTAACGCATCAATAAAGAGAAATCCTTTATCTGCCGCTAGTCCTGGAACTGTTCCCTGAACGGTGACTTCCCCAGGCTGAAGAGCTTCCACGCTGCCATCTTCATTCACCTGTACCCGTTCTTCGCCTTTAGTGACCTTCCAGCGGGGAATCAGCTTAGTTTCAGGATAGTCGGCGAGGAGTTCCCGAAGGGGTTTGCCCTCCACGGTTTGAAATTCAATTTTAGCCTTTTCCCCAACCGTCAGGCGGTTCCCTCCCGGCAGCAGCGCCGCAATCGGGGCATGAACGCCATCTGAAAAGTAAATGTTTTGTGGCGCTGTCACGAAAGCTTGCGGCTGAATCCGTTCAATTTGTTCTTGAGGAAAGATTTGCAAATTGACCGTGTAGTTCACATCCGAGAATGGCGATCCCCGCAAGGTGGCAAACAATGCAAAGAGAATCGGCATTTGCAGCAACACGGGGAAGCACCCGGCTAAGGGATTGCCAAATTCTTTGAACAGCTTGCTCATTTCCTCCTGCTGTTTTGCAGGATCGTCCTTGTAAAGCTTCTGAATTTCTTCTTGTCGCTTTTTCATCAGCGGTTGGGAAACTTTCATCCGCCGCATATTGCGAATGGAGCCAGCACTCAGGGGATAGAGAGCAAAGCGAATTACAAGTGTCAGCGCCACGATGGCGAGACCATAGCTAGGCACAATCCCGTAGAAGAAATCCAGGATTGGCAGCATGACATTATTGGAGAGAAACCCGATACCAAAGTCCATTCGTTCTGAGTTAGAGGGGGCGCTAGTAGCTTGTGGAGAATCTTAATCTAAGTTATCTAATGTTTGTGATTTTTGGGTTATAAAACACACAAAAGCCAGGGTAGAGTCGCTGGGGAATTTTAGATAAGCCATTGACAATTCAATTCGAGCATCTAAAATTTCTTGACTTTTGAGGCAATTCTATCGACTCGCGGAACCATCCGCTGGTTTGCCGGTTCTGGCTGCCATTTTCTCGTTGATGTAGTCATAAATTTCCCGGAATCGAGGTAAGGCTCTGAGTTCCAGGCGACTGCCATCTCGAAGAGTGACTACCATATCGCCCCAGAGACCAATTCCACGGGGAACCTTCACGACATTAACAATTTCTGAGTAGATAATGTCGGTGCGATCGCGTCCCATCCAACCACCCGTTACCGAGATACGACGAGTTGTAATCCGGTAGCGCAACCAAAGCGCTCTCACAATTGCCCCTACCGTCAGAGGTATACAGATGACTGTAAATCCCAGCAGGATATTAATAATCAAATCACCTATGTGGGGACCGCCTTCATAGAAGGTTTCCTCTTTGATGCCCATTGAGTACCTCTGCTTCTGCCAACAACTGCTCTAATTCTCGCAAAATTTGACCATAATCGCACTCCACTGCTATGGGTCGCACAACGATGACCAACCGCCAGCCAGGTGCAATGCGAGGTAATATCTGACGAATCGCTGCCCGAATCCGTCGCTTGATCCGGTTCCGGATGACTGCTCGCTTGCTGACTTTTTGGCTGATGGAGATGCCGATGCGGGTTGGCATCACTTCAGCAGTTTTCATGCCCTTCGCGCCGCTTGATTGCCTCAACGCTCTTAAAGCAAAGTGAGGGGCGTTGCGACGCAGACCACTCTGGTACACAGCGGTAAAATCTTGCCGGTGCCTGAGTCGATTTGCTCTGGATAATGCCACTAGAAACTCCGCCCTCCTGGGTGGCTTAAAAGAAGGATGAAGGCGAAATAAATTCATCCTTCATCCTTCTTGTGTTTCTAAACAGAAAGGCGATAACGTCCCTTTTTTCGGCGAGCTTTGATGACAGCCTGACCATTTTTGGTACGCATCCGTGCTCGAAAACCAGATGTTCTTTTTTGCTTACGATTAGTGCCGCCCAGAGTGCGCTGAGTCATCGGTTTTTACTCCAGATTTAGAATCGCCGCTATAGAAAAATCCACGATTCTCCAGCATAGCATCACATTGCGCTCCTTTTACAGGTGCCCCTTAGCGGCACAGAAGCGGACGTGGATTGTGCCTTAATTAATACTCAGAATCCAGGTACCGAGATAACGGGGCAACGGTACATCGCCGGGAGTAAGAATCGCACCTGTGAAATAATAAGTTCCACCAAAAGGCGGGTTTTTCACGTTAGACAAGATTAAATCTACGCTGTTACCAGCAGCCACTGGCTCCTGCATATAAATCAGAAGCTTGTAATTTTCTTTGTCCCAGACAACCTCTTTGAGGGGCAATTTTTTTCCTTTGACGCGGACTTCAACGTTTTTGGTGTCAAATTTGCCCTTGTAGTAATCCGGATAAGTGATGACAAACTGAGCTGCCCCTAATTCCATCTTTTTGCCAGGAATCTTGAGCCGGTAGCGATCCCAAGCATCCGATTGACCGCCAAAATCTAACCGATAGCTCAGCTGATTTCCTCGTTCAACACCGCTAAAAATGGTTAAACCGGGTAGACTCTGTGCTTGGGTGAGGCTGGCAAAGCCCGTTAGCACGCAACCCGTCGCCGCTAGGGCAGAAATTAGGCGTCGCTTAGAGGATTTTGTTGACAACATAGGCTCTTGTATCTCAACTGTAGAGAGTGGGCTTCGTTACTAAACTTTACTATTTTTGGCTCAAGCGGGGATGTAGCCGCCTCGAATGAATCCTCCCCCGTGACGCGGGAAGCCGGAAGAAAGTGCCCCAGATGCAAGCTTAGTGAGCTTTTGAGTCGAGCGATCGCTCAGGTTAGGGCAATGGAACCAGACCGGCTCATAAAGACAGTTGATTTTAAACTAGTTGCCGCTCGGCGCGATCGCGCTGCTCGGCATTTTTTTATGTACTAATGTATATCATTATGTATTTTTTTGGTTATTTATTGAATAAATTTGAAAAAATCAGCCGGAAACAAACCCTTCAATTAATCTGAATTGACGCCAGAGATTATAGGCACCAGAGGGTTTAAGAGAAAGCTTTTTATCATCGGTTAAAGCTTTGAAAACGGGTTCTAGGTGATATCGTCTTAGGACGTGCGTGAGTGTGGAACTCTAAATTCATAAAACAAAGTTAAAGATACGGATCAGAATTTAGAACTCCGCCTAGGATGCAAAAGGATAGGATGCAGAAGGGTTTCGTAGAATTGATTGGGAGAGTTCATGAGAATTGCGGTTGCAAAGGAAGTTGAAGTTGGCGAACGTCGTGTGGCACTGGTGCCTGACACTGTAGGCAGGTTAGTAAAACAGGGTCTAGAAGTGTGGGTAGAGGCGGGTGCTGGTGAGCAAGCATTTTTCTTTGATGACGCCTATAAAGCAGCTGGTGCAACGATTGTCTCGGATACAGGTGCTTTGTGGCGTGAGGCGGATGTTCTATTAAAAGTTAATCCGCCGAAAGAGCATGAAATTCATCAGCTCAAGGAAGGAGGTGTGTTGATTGGGTTTCTAAACCCTTTGGGAAATCCGAACCTAATCCAGCGTTTAGCCGAGCGCCGAGTCACCGCCTTCAGTATGGAATTGATCCCCCGCACCAGTCGGGCGCAGAGCATGGATGCTTTGTCTTCTCAAGCGGGAGTGGCTGGATACAAGGCGGTACTGATTGCGGCGGCAGCTGTGCCGAAGTTCTTCCCGATGTTGACGACAGCAGCCGGGACAATTGCACCGGCGAAAGTATTTATCATGGGTGCAGGAGTAGCGGGACTGCAAGCGATCGCTACTGCTAGACGCCTAGGTGCCATCGTAGAAGCCTTTGATATTCGTCCTGCCGTGAAAGAAGAGGTGCAAAGCCTAGGGGCGAAATTTATCGAAGTGCAGCTGAATGAAGAAACTGTGGCAGCGGGCGGCTACGCGAAAGAAGTTTCTGAAGCCTCTAAGCAACGCACCCAGGAAGTCCTCACCGAGCATGTCAAGCAAGCCGATGTCGTCATTACCACAGCTCAGGTTCCGGGCAGGAAAGCGCCCATCCTGGTGACTGAGGAAATGGTAGCCCAGATGAAACCGGGTGCGGTCATTGTCGATTTGGCAGCTGAGCAAGGCGGCAACTGCGCCTGCACGGAACCTGGCAAGGATGTACAGCGCAACGGAGTCACGATTATTGGCCCGATGAATTTACCTGCGTCTATGCCGGTTCACGCCAGTCAAATGTATGCCAAGAATGTTTTGACTTTGGTGCAATACCTGATTAAAGAGAGTGCATTGCATCTGAATTTTGAGGATGACATCATTAGTAGTACCTGCGTCTCTAATAACGGTGAGATTCTCAATCAACGAGTCCGGGATGGTTTAACTCAGGTAAAGATTAACGCCTAGAAAAATGGTGGATGAAACCCATTTTCTCTCTAGAAAACGGGTTTCTTAGCTATCAAATTAGGTATCCAATTTGAAGATTGTCGGTGGGCAGTGTCCACCTTGACCGCTGAATCAAGAAGGAGTATTGAGCTGAATGACAGAAACCTTAATTGGCGCTTTGTTTGTATTTGTATTAGCGTCTTTTATCGGATTTGAAGTAATTAACAAAGTGCCGCCGACACTCCATACTCCCCTCATGTCTGGGGCAAATGCAATTTCTGGAATTGCCGTGATCGGGGCGCTGATTGTCTGTGGACCGCGCGAGTCAAATCTCAGCGTCATTTTGGGCTTAATTGCCGTAGTGCTAGCAACCATCAACGTAGTAGGTGGTTTCTTAGTGACGGATCGGATGTTGCAAATGTTTAAGAAAAAGGTAAGCGGGTAATGGATAAGCTTTGAATTTTGAAAAGAAGACATTTCTCACTCAAAATTCAAACCCGAACACTCAAAACTTTTCTGATTACCAATCACCAATTACCCATTACCGACGAACAAGTGATATGACGGAATTTCTGCCAACTGGGATACAGCTGACTTACTTAGTAGCAGCGTGTTTGTTTATTCTGGGATTGAAGAAGCTGGGTTCACCGGCGACAGCTCGCACAGGCAATCAGTGGGCAGCTGTCGGGATGCTACTGGCTATCGTGGCAACACTGCTAGATAGGCAGGTGTTGAACTACGAAATGATTCTGTTAGGTTTGCTGATTGGTTCAGTGTTGGGAGCGATCGCAGCCTATAAAGTAGAAATGACCGATATGCCCCAAATGGTGGGTCTACTCAACGGTTTGGGAGGCTTAGCTTCTGCCCTCGTCGCTGTAGGAGAATTTTGGCGGCTCTTGGGCACGCAGCAAGCAATCCCCTTCGACGCCAACCTCTCGATTATCAGTAGCGTATTTATCGGCGGCGTCACCTTCACTGGCAGTATGATGGCCTTTGCCAAATTGCAGGGACTCATTAGTGGTTCTCCCATTACTTTTCCCTTGCAACAACCCATCAACGCCCTCCTATTAGTAAGTTTTGTAGCAGCGAGTGCCTTCCTGCTAATTACCCCAGACAACTTACCTGTATTTCTAGCAATGGTAGGGATTTCCTTACTGCTGGGCGTGCTATTCGTGATTCCGATTGGCGGCGGCGATATGCCCGTCGTAATTTCGCTGCTGAACTCGCTTTCTGGGGTCGCTGCGGCGGCGGCGGGCTTCGTGGTCATGAACAATATGCTGATCATCTCCGGAGCCTTGGTAGGCGCTTCAGGCTTAATCCTGACCGAAATCATGTGTAAGGCGATGAACCGTTCCCTTGCCAGCGTGCTGTTTGGTGCCTTTGGGAAAGCTGGGGCATCTGGTGGCGCTGGTGGTGCAGATGGGGGCGATAAAAATGTCCACAGCATTGATACCGAAGAAGGCGCGATGATGTTGGGCTATGCGCGTTCCGTCGTGATTGTTCCCGGCTATGGCATGGCAGTGGCTCAAGCACAACACGCTGTCCGCGAATTGGCTGACGGCTTAGAAAAACTAGGCGTTGAAGTGAAATACGCCATTCACCCAGTCGCGGGACGGATGCCAGGACACATGAACGTATTGCTAGCGGAGGCGAATGTGCCTTATCCGCAGCTATACGACATGGATGATATCAATCCGCAGTTAGAGCAGACGGATGTGGCGCTGGTGATTGGGGCGAATGATGTTGTGAATCCAGCGGCTCGTCACGATTCTGCTAGCCCGATTTACGGGATGCCGATTCTGGAAGTAGATAAGGCAAAACACACGATTGTGATTAAACGCGGGATGAGTGCGGGTTTTGCCGGTGTGGATAACGAGCTTTTCTACAAAGACAAAACGATGATGCTATTTGGCAGTGCGCGGGATGTCGTGGCGAAGCTGGTTGCTGAAGTGAAGCAGCTATAAACAAATTTTGAGTTTTATATCATCACTCAAAATTGCAATCGCGATATGATACCAGTCTGCTTCAGGAGTTTAATACTCCTGAAGCTATCTTTTCTTTGGAATAAAAGATAGGTTAGGCTGGGCTTACCAGAGGCATCTGCTACATTCAGAAACCACGGCTATGTGATTTTGCATGAAAGCAGCATGAGACAATTCATCGCGGGTTTTACCGCCGCTTTAGTAGGTTTGGCGATCGCTTCGGTTGGTTCCGCGATGGCTCGTGAACCTGGTATCTATTTTAGGAATTCCCGTGCGTTGTCAGACAAGGCAGATGGGAATGGGACTCCAAAGCCGATTTTAACCAGCCAAACCGCGTCCACCACTCCAAAACAACCAACAGAGGAACTTTCCGCACTTTTAGATACGGTGGTGGAGGGCAACAGCTCGTTTGCCCTCGATCTCTATAACCGTCTGCGGAAACAAGAAGGAAACCTATTCTTCTCCCCTTACAGCATTTCAACGGCACTCGCCATGACCTACGCTGGAGCTGGCGGACAAACGGCGACCGAGATGGCGAAAGTTCTCCACTTCACCTTAGAGCAAGAACGCCTACATCCGACTTTTGCCGCGCTCATGGCTGAGCTAAACGCCAGCGAACAGCAGGGATATCAAATTGCAGTTGCGAATCGGCTTTGGGGTCAAAAGGGCTATGGCTTTAGCGAGCGCTTTTTGAAAACCACCCAGAACGACTACGGCGGGGGACTCCAAGAAGTGGACTTTGCCGGTGCGACTGAACAGACTCGCCGCACGATCAACAACTGGGTCGCAAAAAAAACTGAAGACAAAATTCAAGACCTGATTGCGCCAGGGACGATCTCTTCTAAGACCAAGCTGGTGCTGACAAATGCCATTTACTTTAAAGGTGCCTGGTTCAGCCCGTTCGATCGGCAAAAAACCAAAGATGAGCCGTTTTATGTCACTCCAACGCAGCAGGTTAGCGTGCCGATGATGTGCAAGACGGAGCAATACGGCTGGGCAGATATTGGCAGCTTGAAAGTGTTAGAGCTACCCTACGGTCAAGGCGAGGAGATATCCAAGGAATTATCGATGGTCATTCTCTTACCCAAGCAAGCGGATGGGTTGGCGAAGATGGAGCAGCAGCTGACGCCAAAAAACTTGGAACGGTGGCTATCGTCCCTCAAATACGAGCAGATGGTTGAAGTTTGGGTGCCTAAGTTCAACCTCACTTCAGAGTTTGACCTAAGCAAGGTACTGGCAAATATGGGGATGCCCGAAGCTTTCAGCGTTCAAGCTGACTTCTCGGCGATGACCGGCAAGAAAGGGTTGTTCATCTCCAAGGTGATTCACAAAGCCTTCGTGGAGGTAAATGAGGAGGGCACTGAGGCAGCTGCGTCTACAGGGGTTGGGATGACTAGGGGGGCAAACAAAGAGTTTCGAGCCGATCGCCCATTTGTGTTCCTGATTCGGGACAAGCAGTCGGGTAGCATTTTGTTCCTGGGTCGTGTGTTGAATCCGCTACAGTCAACAGCGGCTGTTGGGAAGTAAAGTTGATGCCGATCGCTTGGGAAATCGAGAAAATAGAAGATAGAGGGTTCCCAGCATTGATGCCTTTATCCTGAATTAGGAGTCTGCCAGCCGTGGTTGTACAAATATCTGATAGCACCTACGAAGTCAAGACCCAAGAAATTGCCAAACAACTGTTGGCAGCAACGAGAGAAAATCGCTCGTTTTTTGCCCAAATGCGCGACCAAATGCGCTGGGATGATAAATTACTTGCTTGGGCAATGGCTAACCCTGGTTTGCGAGTGCAGCTGTTTCGCTTCATTGACTGTCTGCCTGCGCTGCACAGTAAACCGGAAGTTGCTCGCCACTTGCAAGAATACTTGGCGGATGAGTCGGTTGAACTCCCGACGAGCCTGAAAGGGATGCTCAACTTTGCGTCTCCAGACTCAATGCCTGGTCAAGTAGCAGCGACAACGGTGAATACAGCAGTTGAAACTTTAGCGCATAAATATATCGCTGGGGAAAGTATTAAACAGGTTATTAAGACGGTTGAGCGATTGCGGAAGGAGAAAATGGCTTTCACCATCGACCTGTTGGGGGAAGCGGTGATTACGGAAACTGAGGCGCAGTCGTATTTAGATAGATATTTGGAATTGATGCAGCAGCTGACGGAGGCGGCGAAGACGTGGACGCGGGTTCCGGCAATTGACCAAGCAGATGGAGAAGGAATCCCCCAAGTTCAAGTATCTGTCAAGCTGACAGCGTTTTATTCGCAGTTCGATCCGTTGGATGCGAAGGGAAGCGAGGAGCGAGTGAGCGATCGCATCCGGCTTCTATTACGTCGCGCCCAAGCGTTGGGGGCTGCCGTTCACTTTGATATGGAACAGTATGCCTACAAAGATTTGACGCTCTCCATCCTCAAACAGTTGTTGATGGAAGAGGAGTTCCGGAGTCGCACGGATCTAGGGATAACGCTGCAAGCTTATCTGCGCGACAGCGAACAAGATTTGCGCGGCTTGATTGACTGGGCGAAGCAGCGTGGCTATCCCCTGACAGTGCGCTTGGTAAAAGGGGCGTACTGGGATCAAGAAACTATCAAGGCGATGCAGAAAGATTGGCCGGTGCCAGTTTACAGCGATAAAACTGCAACCGATGCCAATTTTGAGAAGATGACCCAGCTGTTGCTGGAAAATCATGAGTATTTGTACGCGGCAATTGGCAGTCATAACGTGCGATCGCAAGCACGGGCGATGGCGATCGCGGAAAGTTTGAAAATTCCCCGCCGTCGCTTTGAGATGCAAGTTTTGTACGGCATGGGAGATAAGCTGGCAAAAGCTCTCGTCGATAAAGGTTATCGGGTGCGGGTGTATTGTCCTTATGGGGATTTGCTACCGGGGATGGCTTATTTGATTCGCCGGTTGCTGGAGAATACTGCCAATAGTTCGTTCTTGCGACAAAATCTGGAAGAGCGTCCGATTGAGGAATTGTTAGCGCCTCCCGTCGTAGAAAGTTCGGAGTCTTTAGTCAAAGCTCAAAACTCAAAACTCAAAACTCAAAACTTGCCTTTTCACAATGCAGCGGATACGGATTATGCAGAAGCTGAGGAAAGGAAGCGATCGCAACAAGCCTTGCAAACGATGCGCGAACAGTTGGGTAAAACCTATTTACCTCTGATTAACGGTGAATATGTAAACACACCCGATCTCGTCGATTCAGTGAATCCTTCCAACCCCAGCGAGGTGGTTGGCAAAATCGGATTGATTAGCGTAGAACAAGCAGAACAGGCGATCCAAGCCGCAAAAGCAGCATTTGCTAATTGGCGGCAGACTTCAGTGCCAGAAAGGGCTGGAGTGCTGCGGAAAGCCGCAGATTTGATGGAAAAACGCCGCGCTGAATTATCCGCGTGCATGGTATTAGAAGTTGGGAAGCCAGTGCGGGAATGCGACGGTGAAGTTTCCGAGGCGATAGACTTCTGCCGTTACTACGCCGACGAAATGGAACGGCTGGATGCTGGGCACCATTATGACATCGCCGGGGAAACCAATCGCTATAACTATCAACCTCGAGGAATTTCCCTGATTATTTCCCCTTGGAATTTCCCCTTGGCGATTCCTACCGGGATGACAGTGGCGTCACTGGTTACTGGAAATTGTACGCTTCTCAAACCGGCTGAAGTTTCATCGGTGATTACAGCCAAACTCAGTGAAATTTTGGTAGAAGCAGGCATTCCTCGTGGGGTGTTCCAATACGTACCCGGAAAAGGTTCAACGGTGGGTGCTTATATGGTGAAGCATCCCGATGTCCACATGATTACTTTTACAGGTTCTCAGGAAGTCGGCTGTCGGATTTACGCCGATGCGGCGATTTTACAACCAGGGCAAAAACACCTGAAGCGGGTGATTGCCGAAATGGGTGGCAAGAATGCGATTATCGTCGATGAAAGTGCGGATCTCGACCAAGCTGTGCAAGGTGTGGTGCAGTCCGCCTTTGGTTACAGCGGACAGAAGTGTTCGGCGTGTTCTCGGGTAATTGTTCTAGAACCCATCTATGATGCCTTTGTAGAGCGTTTGGTGGAAGCAACGCGATCGCTCAATGTTGGCCCTGCGGAGGCACCCAGCACCCAAGTTGGCCCTGTGATTGATGCAAACGCACGCGATCGCATTATGGAATATATCGAGAAAGGGCGTCAGGAAGCCAAAGTCGCGCTGGAAATGTCCGCACCCAACAATGGCTATTTTATCGGCCCGACGATTTTCTCAGAAGTCTCGCCAGAGGCGACGATTGCCCAAGAAGAAATTTTTGGTCCGGTTCTAGCAGTCATGCGGGTGAAGAATTTTGAGGAAGCGATCGCAGTTGGTAATAATACTAACTTCGCCCTGACTGGTGGTCTATATTCCCGTACACCTTCCCACATTCAACAAGCTGAAAGCGAATTTGAAGTCGGCAACCTCTACATCAATCGCGGAATCACTGGCGCAATTGTAGCAAGACAACCCTTCGGCGGTTTCAAACTTTCTGGCGTCGGTTCTAAAGCAGGTGGCCCAGATTACTTGCTACAATTCCTCGAACCCCGCGTAGTGACAGAAAATATCCAGCGCCAAGGATTTGCTCCGATTGAAGGAGTAGATTAGAAAGGCAAAAGTAAGAAGACAAAAGTAAACAGAAAGAATTGTTTCTTTTACTTTTGTCTTTTTATTGGGGTAAGGTAATTGGGAGAAAATAATAGAGCGGTTCTCAATTTGATGCAATACAAAATGAGAAAGAAGTTAAAAGAACCTATCTGGATTCTGTGACCGATAAAGATAAAAGCACTAAGTTTAAAAATAGAAGTCTGCTAATTCTAGGAATCATTTGGCTGGTGGGGGCAGTTAGCGATCGCATTTGGTTTACGCTTGACCACTCCGTACCAGCTTGGGATCAGGCAGATTACTTGACGGGATCGTTGAACTACTGGAGGGCTTTGCAACAACCCCAGTGGTTTTCAGGCGAGTGGTGGACGAGTTTTTGGCTGTTGACCTCCAAAGTGCCGCCTTTTACCTACATTGCGACTGCTATCCTCCAGCATCTCTTTGGGACGGGGGCGGATCAAGCCACGCTGGTTCTGTTGCTATTCAGTGCGATGCTTTTGGGTTCGGTTTATGGTTTGGGCGTCCAGCTATTTAGCATTGAAGTCGGTTTATGGGCGGCTGGGCTGTGCCAATTGTTACCGGGGATTTATCAATATCGCCTGGATTTTCTGCTGGATTATCCGCTGACAGCGGTTGTGACATTGAGTTTCTTTTGCTTGACGGTTTGGCGGAATTGTCGAACCGCAGAGGAACAGAGGACGCAAAGAACAAGAGAATGGGTTTGGGCGGCGGCGTTTGGACTTTCTTTGGGGCTGGCGCTGATGGTAAAGCAGACAGCGCTGTTCTTTCTGTTGACGCCGATTTTGTGGGTGGGGTTTGGGACGATTCGGCACCGGGCATGGGGACGCCTCGCGCAACTGGTTTCTGGGTTGCTGCTTTCGGTTTTGGTCTTTGGTCCTTGGTATCGCACCAATTGGCTGCTGATGCTGACAGCGGGAAAACGCGCAACCGTGGATTCAGCGATCGCGGAGGGAGATCCCGCCCTCAATACTCTAGACGCCTGGACTTACTACTGGAAAATTCTTCCTTACCATGTGTCTTGGCCTTTGTTACTTATTCCAATTGTGGGATTGCTGATTTATTCAATTAAAAAAATAAAAACTCAACAAGAGAATTCTTCAACTTTTAATTTTTCATTTCTAAATTTTGATTCAATTGCTTGGCTTGCGGTATTTTGGCTGGGAGCTTATTTACTGGGTTCGCTGAATATTAATAAAGATTCTCGCTATGTCTTGCCTTACTTGCCGGTGGTAGCGCTATTTTTGGCTTATGGTTTGACGCGCCAGACAGGACGCTGGAAACATCATATCCGTTGGGGAACGATTGGTTTGGCGGTGCTGCTAATGTTTCTGAACCTGTTTCCCGTGGGAGGGATGTTTGCCAATTTCACGCAAGTCCTCAGTCCCTATGCCCAGCATCCCGTTTATCTGGGAGAAAAATGGCCTCACCAACAAGCGATCGCCCAAATTATTCAAACCGAACCTTATCTGCGTTCCACACTAGGAGTATTACCCTCAACCGCAAAAATTAACCAGCACAATTTCAATTATTACGGTGCGTTAGAAAATTTTCAGGTGTATGGGCGTCAGGTAGGAACCCGAAAGAAGTTTGTCCCTCAAGATGCGCGATCGCTTTCCTGGTTCCTCACCAAAAGTGGCAACCAAGGATCGATTCCAGACGCGCAAGCAATCATCGTCCAAACTGTTGAACAAGGTTCGGATTTCCAGTTGCACAAAACTTGGGATTTACCCGATGACAGCGTTCTGAAACTGTATCATCGCAAAACACCACCCATCCAAGTACAACCCCTCACAGAACCTCGCACCCAAGTCAGCTTAGAACAGGTGAGTGTACCGAACCAAGCCCCACCAGGGATTCCCGTACCGATTACCTACGAATGGTCTGGTTCCTGGGAACAGTTGCAATCTGGGTTAGTGCTGCTGACTTGGCGCATGAGCGATCGCATTGTTGAAAATTCCAAAGTTGAGAATCCCAAAGTTGAAAATCCCAAATCTGAATGGCTGCACGATCACGGGATTGGCATGGGAGAATTGTATCCAAAAGTTCTTCCCCCTGAGCGTTCTGCGAATGGCTTTCGAGTCACCGAACAGATGGCGATGCTGCCGCCAGCAAATATATCGGCTGGAATTTACCGCCTAGAAGCGACTTACCTGAACCGGCAAACGGGTGAAACTTACCCGATACAGGTTCCCCCCGTGACACTGAAGATTGAACCCCTTGCCGCCCCCACACCCGCGCCTGAGCTGGATTTGCTGACTCAACTGCGGACTCTAGCCGCTACCTTACCCCAAGGGACAGAAGCTCTAGAGTCGATATTTGAAGAAACTGGGCGCATCAACCAGTACGACCCGATTCAAGACTATCTGAATCAAACCTTAACGGCATTGGAATATCGACTGCAACGGGAACCGCAAAACCGGGATTGGGCATACACCCTGGCTTTGTCAAAGGCGCTGAAGCGACAAGTCAAAGGTGCGATCGCTGCCTTAGAACGAGTCGTTGAGATCGACTCCCAAAATCCTTACGCTTATGCCTATCTCGCCTTTGTCCATCTGTACGATTGGCATCCCGCCGCCGCCCAGAAAGCTTTGAAACCGGCTCTTGCCATCAACCCGAACTTATCCGAACTTCAAGCCCTGAATGGCGTAGCAACGCTTCTGCAAGGCAATCTTGTCAAAGCTTGGCAAATTCTGAAAGAATTAAAAATTCCGAATTAGAAACAAAATTCTTTCTTTTGCCTTTTACTTTTTGCCTTCTTCAGAGATGTTTCATCAAAATTAACTCCAACTGAGGAATGCCTATCGGCTTGCTGAGATAATCATTAGCACCAGCCTCTAGAAAACGGTCTCGATCTTCTGCCATTGTATTTACCGTCACCATTACCACTGGCAGTCTTTCCAGTTCCGGCTGCTGTTTTAAGTCTTTTAGTAAATCTAACCCGCTGTATCCACCGGGTAAATTTACATCCAACAAAATCAGATCGGGCTGGAAGTTTCGCACTCGCTGGAGGAAATCCGTCCCATCAAGCAAATGTTCAACGGTATGACCTACGACTTGGAGATAGTCTTGCAACAGCAACCCACTATTTTCATCGTCTTCCACAATTAGAATTCGTCCTTTGCCAGGGATAGAAAAAGGGTTGGCGGCGGCTTTTAACTCGCCTTTTAACTCGCCATTGTTAAGTCCAGAAGACAATGAAGAAGAATCGCCCCCCTCGCTTGGAAACTGATAGATGGAGACTGATTCATTGCTCATATCGGGCAGATATAGAGTAAACTCACTGCCTTTTCCTAGGGTTGAGGAAACCGTCACATCTCCACCATGAAGTCGGGCTAAACTGCGAGTCAGTGACAACCCCAAACCAGTGCCAGCAAACTGCCGGTTCAGTCCGCTGTCCAATTGGCGAAATGGCTCAAATAACAATGACAGCTTCTCAGGGGCAATACCAATGCCCGTATCCGCTACGGTAAACGCAATGCATCCTGGCTGCTTTTGCACAATTAGGGAAACTTGACCCGATGGTGTGAACTTAATTGCATTCGATAGCAGATTCAATAACATCTGCTTTAGACGTCGTTCATCGGCGACACAAACATCAATTTCTGGGTCAATTTCACTGGTGAGTTGTAGCCCTCGTTCGTAGGCTTGTTCCCTCATAATCGTAACGATGTATTCGCACAAATTCGGCACGATAATTGGCATCGGGCAGAGTTTCTCTTTGCCTGCTTCGACTTTAGAAAGGTCAAGAATATCGTTAATCAGCGATAGGAGATGTTCGCCACTGTTATTAATGCAGGTGACATACTCTTTCTGTTTCTCATTGAGCGCACCAAAAATTTCTTGCCGCAGGATGTGAGAGAGTCCCAAGATGGCGTTAAGGGGCGTTCGGAGTTCGTGGCTCATGGTGGCAAGGAATTCACTTTTTGCTCGACTTCCCGCTTCTGCCGCTTCCTTTGCTTCCCGCAGTTCGATTTCTTTGTTCATGCGATCGCTAATGTCATACACGACCGCTTGCAGCACTTTTCGGTTGTCCAGCTCGATTGCCGTTAGCGTCACCTCTGCCGGAAAATCTTTACCATCCAACGTCCGATGAATCCAATCAAAGCGACAGTTGCCTTCTGTTAGGGCAGTGGTAATGCGATCGCAAGCTAGAGTCAGGGAACTTTGACCATCGGGCTGAGTTGGTGGTGAGAATGTGCTGGGATGTTTGCCGCAAAACTCCTCCAAGCCATTACAGCCAAATAGGTGTAGGGTTGCACTGTTGCAATTGAAAATTTCTTGTTCATCCAACAGCATCACCGCCGCGCTGGTCGATTCATAGAGCGTCCGGAATTTGGTTTCCGATTCCCGCAGTGCCTTTTCTGCTTGTTTGCGCTCGGTAATATCTCGCGTCGTATTGACCGCCAGCAGGACTTTCCCCCTGTCATCGCGGATTGCCGCCCCATTGATACTTACCCACTTGCGCTCTCCATTGAGACCGTGTACCACCAGCTCCTGATCGGTAAAAACTTCCCCTTGAAGTGCCCTTGTAAGGGGTAGCTCCGACCGACGAGGGCGGGAACCATCGGGGTTACGGACTTTTAATTTAGTTAAGAAATTCTTGACGTGAGGCATAGAGCCTGGAGCGGAGGTAGGTGTAACGCCATTCCCGACCAAACCATATATCTGCAATGCCGCCCGATTTAACAGCACGATTTGACCATCGGGTTGAGTAACAGTAATTCCCTCTTGAATAGAATCAAGAATGGCTTCCAGCAGTGTTTTTTCTTGAGCGAGTTGCTGAGTGCGCTCCTGAACCAGGCTTTCTAGCTGTTCAAGCTCGTGGGCATTGTAGAGAGCGATCGCTGTCTGTCCAGCTAACTGTTGCAGCAGTTGGATTTCCCATGTTAAAAACGGCGGACGCGGCTTGATCGAGCCGACGACTAGATAGCCGTAGAATTGCTCTCTTACGAAGATAGGAGCCAAGAGCATCGTACTTGGTCTCGTTTCCGCGCAAAGCGCTTGATAGGCTGGGGTCAACCAAAAGTCAGTAGTGTTTGCGATCGCTACCGGACGGTTTTCGAGCAACTCACTTCGCACCATTTCCCAGCCTTCTACGGACAGGGTTGTCCCTTGTAGGGGCGATTGAGAAATCGGCTTTACGGCATCTGATAAATGGGGCCAATACTCCGCTTCAATGTAAACTCGGTTTGATTCCGACAAGTCTCGGACTACCATGCAGAAATCGCAGCTCATCGGGACTGCTGTCTGTCGGACAATTTCATCAACGACTGATTTTGGATCGAGATTAGAATTTAAGGCAGTCGTGATGCGGTTTACTAAGGCTTCTCGCTCCAGTTGTTGCTGCAAGGCTCGCTGGGTTTGTTGGAGTCGTATCTGCATCCGCTGACGCTCAATGGCATATCGCACGGTGCGGAGCAGCAGATGGCTATCGGCATGACCTTTGACGAGATAGTCTTGCGCTCCTTCTTGTACAGCAGAAAGCGCGATCGCTTCATCGGCTAGCCCCGACATCACCACAATCGGCACTTCTGGTACAGCATTGCAGACTCGTCTGACGGTTTCTAAACCCTGAGCATCTGGCAGCGATAAATCTAACAAAATCACCCCGATCGATAGTGGGAGGCGATCGCCTTTCAGCTCAAAAGGTTGCTGGTTCGCTGGTTGGTTAAACCTTTCAATCTTCAACTTCTGAACGTTCAACCCTTCTGAACTGACGAGGCAATCCAGGGCTTCTGTGAGCGTTTGAACGTGGATCAGCGTTATTTGGGGAGCATTGACTTCCCGCAGCAGTTCCCGCACGAGACGGGCATCGCCAGGGTTATCCTCCACAAGCAATACGGCGATCGGTTCAGTCTGCATGGGTTGCACTCCAATTCTTTTACTGGAGGGTCTTCTTCCAGCATTTCCCCTCTCTTTCGGCAGCGTTACCATCTTTATGAGCTAAAACTTCCAGGGTTACTTTGAAAATTCTTAGGAACCAATCCACCTCTACTGGCTTGGTAATGTAATTGAGATGCTATGTATTGTAAATATTTTAATCTTTCATCAATGTTATCGGGATTACTTGCGGAGTCCCTCCAGTGTGCTGGTTTGGCTTGTTTTTTGCCCACACTCGATCAATATTTTTTTAGAATTCGTATCTACAAGCATGATGTCTGACCCTACCTACAGGGTGAATTTACTATACTTCGCCCCCTGAAATGCCACGTCTGAGAAGTTGGTTATGACATTATCCCTCTGTACAGGCTTTCCGATTCGGGCGGCAATTTCTTAGGATTTGCAACAGTAGCTTCTTGACCGAATAAATAACTCCTCGTAGTTGCCGATACGACTTTTAAAAAATTTCTAAATTTTTAAAGATTGTAAAGCTAATAGCTGGTCATTTTTTTGCTTGAATAATTGCTAAAATTTATTTTTTTAAGACTTTCTAAATAAAAATAATTTTTGTATGTCTATTTTTTTTACTGGATGTTAAATTAGTGATATAGTAGCAATCTGATTTGAGCTGTAAGATGCCAGCAGTTCAGATACCTGACTTCTTAGAGAAGTCGGGTATCTCGCCTTTAGAAACCATTTAGGCTGGCTATATATATTATTAAATTAAAAGAATTTTAGTTGACAAATGCACCTAAGCTAGGATTATTGTTTAGCTAAGAAAACAGTAATTTGTCCTATATCTGAAGACTGATTTCTGATGAGGGATGTAATCAGAACTGGGATAGATGTGTAATAGAAAATATAAAACATCCTTAGAAGGCAAACAATAATTATGACTTGGTTAGAAAGGCAATTTGGACAACAGAAAACCAGCACAGAAGGAGACAGCAAACATGACGCTCAGGCTGTCGAAGAACAAATGAGTCCAGGACTTACGGGTGAGTATGATTGGGAGTTGCGTGAGAAGGCTGGGATGCATAAACCTCCAACATTGCCAGAATACATGGGCTTTGAGGGGGAATACGATGCTAACGGATTAGCTAAGCGCGTTGCTGCTGCATTTGATCAAGAGCCGAACCTCAAAAATATTGACACTCTTGAAATCGCTCAAGACGGTGGCACGATTATCCTCACGGGTTCTGTACCCGATCAATCAATTTTGAGCCATGTCGAAGCGGTTGCTGCCAAAGTAGATGGCACCAAAGCAGTAGACCTTCACCAAGTGGAAATTAAAACCCACGAAGGTTCCGTCCGATAAAATTAGAAAGGTCTGCTGTTAGTGGGAGATAAAGATTGGCTCAGCTGCAACGATTAGCGATCGCTCCCTCTCAATTTCAAAACCAGCAAATTATCCTGACTGCCGAACAACAGCATTACCTCAGTCGGGTGTTGCGGTTGCGGGAGGGCGATCGCTTTATCGCAATGGATGGACAAGGGCACTGGTG
Source organism: Trichocoleus sp. DQ-A2 (assembly GCF_039961915.1). Classification (NCBI taxonomy): domain Bacteria; kingdom Bacillati; phylum Cyanobacteriota; class Cyanophyceae; order Leptolyngbyales; family Trichocoleusaceae; genus Trichocoleus; species Trichocoleus sp. DQ-A2. The sequence continues at coordinate 174,566 of NZ_JAMPKD010000011.1, read as the reverse complement.
GCTGGCGAAGCTGGAGGCGAATCAGGGGCAGCTTCTAGAGCCGATTTCCGTCCAAACTGAGTTGCCCTGCTCGATAACGCTAATGCTTGCGTTGCCAAAAAACGGCTTTGATGAAGTGGTGCGCTACAGTACCGAACTAGGGGTGGTAGCGATCGCGCCCGTCGTGAGCGATCGCACCCTGCTCAATCCCAGCCCCCAAAAACTCGAACGTTGGCAGCGAATTGCCCAAGAAGCCGCTGAACAGTCAGAACGTCAAATCGTTCCCACAATTTTAGAACCCGTTTCCTTTTCGGCTGCTTTGTCTTCACTCAAGAGTCATTGTTCTTCGATAAAAAACAAGAATTATATCTGCGTTGCTCGTGGAGATTCTCCCCATTTACTCGATTGCTTGATTCATCTATTGCCGCAAGAGGCTTCTCCCCCAGCCCCTCTCCTACAAGGGGAGGGGGCTGGGGAGTCAGGTTTTTCAGGTACAGCAGATGAACTGAAGAATCCAGGGCAAGGAACGATTGTCATCGCCATCGGGCCAGAGGGAGGCTGGACACCAGCAGAAGTCGAACAAGCGATCGCTGCTGACTTCCAACCCGTTTCTCTAGGGCGTCGTGTCCTGCGAGCCGTCACCGCCCCAATGGTCGCCTTATCTCTGGTAGCTGCGGCATGGGAATCAGAAATTAGAGAGATTTAAGCTACAGCTCAATGCACAATTAGAAATGAAGGATGCTTCAATTTTTAATTTTTAATTGTTAATTTTTTAATTACTGTAATGCTTGAACAACTTGCAGAAGCTTTCGAGCGCAAAGACTATAAAACCGTTGCCTGGTTACTCAACCATCTGGTAAAACAGATGCCGCAAAATCCCTTAGTACAGTTCTATGTGGGACGCCTGTACGAAGAAACGGGCAAATTAGAGGCGGCAGAAAATGCCTATCGGCAGCTGCTACGGGAAACCACCAATCCCAAGATTATGACTCAAGCTCGTCAAGGATTGGGACGTATAGAAGCGATCGCCCAACAAAAAAGACGAGACGCGATCGCTCAAGCCACCGCCGCTCCAGAAGACACAGAAGCAGGCGTCTTAGTTCTAGAAGCCGTCAGCGCTGAAAAGAAACAGGTCGCCGCCCAACAGTTAGCTCGAATCGTGCAGATAGACCCTTACACCGCACGGCTACAACTTCCCAGTCGCGGCTGGCGGTTGTACCGAACTGGTCCGGTAGGAGAACTGCGATTCTACAGTCAACAGATGCAGCAAGCCGAAATTCCCAACTTCTGGGCAAACCTTGCAGATGTTCGGAAACTTAACGTTTTTCGCGTCAGCCATTTCCTTTCTGCTTCCCCGCCTAGCGTCGTTTGCGAGAACGAACACGGTCAGACAGGTTCCCTGACCTTCAACTGGTCAGAAGTCAGACAACAAGTGCAAGGACTCTTACCAATCTTTGGCGAAGTCATCGACCAAGATGCTCGTCGCCAACTGCAATGGAAAACTCAAACCCAAGACTATGCCCAATTGATCGACTTGCATCTTCCTTCCAGACACAGTATTCTTCGCCTTTGCGATAGCAACTACCAGTTTGGGCAGGGGATTTCCTTCAATCCACAGCCGACTCAACCCAATCAAGCGACCAACCGCAGTCATTGGAACAATTTACTTCATTTTCTAGAAGGACATTTGGCTCAGACGCCGATTTGGGCAGATTTTACAGATTTTGCTCAAACTGCGCTAGATCGCACAGAAATTCTAAAAAGTCTCAAGTCTCATATCGACTTATTTCGGCGTGAAGAAACCCTCTGGGACCCAGCTTTCCAACTGTACAGTGGGCTGGTTTTCCTCAGAGGGTCAAAGAATTAAAAAGCAAATCAAAAATTAGACAAAAAGCCTGCTAATTTTTAATTTTTAGTTTTTGATTATTTTTTCACCTGACGCGCCATGTCCATGAAGTTGCTCATGCTGGGACCGGGACGCCGACGAGTATTAGAGCTAGAAATTGGATTCAAGTATTTCGGAGCAAACGTGGTATCGGATTGGCTTTGACCCTTGCCGTTGATAGGTGCTGCTGGTTTCTCAGCAACCACTGCCTCAACACCTTCAGCCGTCTGAATTAGCTCTACTGGGGGCCGTTGAGCAATTTCTTTCGGTTCTGAGACTTCTTTAGAGTTTGATGAATTCTTGGATGCAGCCCCTACAAGTTCTGGGGTTGCTTGAGGCTTCGATGAATCTTTTTGTCCATTAGACGCAGATTTAGAAGCGGATGCAGATGCCTTCGCGGGTTCCGGCTTCTTCGATTCTGATGTTTGGGCTTTGACTGGTTCTGGCTTCTTCTGGCTCTCTTGTGCCGCTGGTTTTGCGTCTTTGGACTCTTCTAGCTCCATGTAGTATCCACCAGACTTCTTACGAGGAAGAGCAGCAGCCTCGTTTCCTTCAGATTTCTTAGAGCCAAAAATTCCACCAATGAAAGCGGTAATGCCGCCCAACAATTTTTTGATAAAACCAAACATTTAGTATTACTCCTGAGATTTAAATGACGATGTTGACTGATTCCCGAAACATTGGAGCAAGCTATTCTATTTTTGATGCAAGACTGGTATCGCCAAGGATAAGCTCAACTGCTCAGCTCAGAAAGCAGCCGCTTTACAATATGGACAAAGCGTTTCTATCGTTGCAATTTGCGATCCAGATCGGATTATGAAGTTTTACGGCGGACAAACGCAAGATTCCCAGATAGTTCTTTACAAAAATTTACAAATTTTGTTTTAGTAAGTACAGTTACCCAGCCAGTTAGCTCTGGAAAACGCTCTTTTGTTGCAAGAATTTACATTAATCTCAGATTTTAAGCCACAGCCACTCGACAGGCTGTCCTAAACCAACCCCAGCCGCGATCGCTCGTGTCTAAGCTGGGATTATATGAGATTAATTCCTGGCAAAATGAACAGTGCCCCTAAGCGCAATCCTGTATTGCTAATTCACGGCATCAACGATACGGCTGCTGTATTCCATAAAATGGCTCCTTACCTGGCACAGCAAGGCTGGTCTGTATATGACCTCAGCCTCACCCCCAATAATGGTGCGATGGGTCTGGACTCTCTAGCACAGCAGGTTGCTGATTACGTTGCCAAGACCTTTGCACCCGACCAACCATTTGATTTGGTCGGCTTCAGTATGGGAGGCATCGTTAGCCGCTACTACGTGCAGCGACTAGGGGGCATTAACCGGGTGCAGCGTTTTATTACCATATCAGCACCCAACCACGGAACGTGGGCGGGCTACTTTCACAATGGGATTGGCTGCGTTCAGATGCGCCCTGATAGCGCTTTTCTACAAGATTTGAATCGGGATGTGGCGATGCTGGAACAGGTGAATTTCACCTCGATCTGGACGCCTTTTGATTTAATCATTCTGCCACCGAATAGTTCGGAAATGCCCGTCGGTCAAAATCTACAGGTGCCAGTATTGCTGCACCCGTGGATGATTACAGATGCTAAGGGGGTTAAGGCTGTGGAGAAGGCACTTTTAGAACCACTGAAGCACGATCGCGTAGCGTCTCCTAATGGGAATCGCCAATCTCGGCATACTCCCGAACCCCGAAAATTGCCTCGGCATGAGAGTAATATTTGAACTCCATCAGGTTATAAAACGGATCTTCGAGGAAGAAGGTGCAATGTTCGGTGAGTTGACCGGGAAAGCGATGTTTCGGCTGCTGATAAAAGTGCAACCGTCGCTGTTGTGCCCGTTCTAGCAAGCTTTCCCAGTCAGCAATTGATGTAAAAACCAGCCCAAAGTGTCTGGGATAAATCCCTCGTTGCGGGGTAATCGGTTCTTTGCTAACGTGACCTACCAGCTGATGACCGTAGAGATTCAGAATCAAGGCATCGCGGGTTTCACGCCCAACCTGGCAGCCGAGTCCATCAGCGTAGTAGGCTTTCGCTTGGGCAACATCGGAGATGGGAAAAGCAAGATGAAAGATTGTTGGGTTCATCGGTAATATTCTGAGTGCTGTGCTTTTGCGGCGCTTTACTTGCAAGCGAAGATCAAGGGTGATATCGCTAATACATACATCCTTCACTTGGGGTTCCTTTTTGCGCCTCTCTCACGGACGAGAGTATTGTGAAAGAGTGTTATGAATTCAAGATTTTTACAGATGCTCTCTACCATTAATTCTTTCAATCCCTGGTTAGTTGCAGTGGGATTGAATACAGTTTTGTTAGCGATCGCCTATTTCGCCCCGAAAAAGTTACTCACCCCCGCCGGATTCCTCCACGCTTGGGCGCTGGGCGTCATTATTTGGGGTACCCTCGGCTGGCAGGGATATTTAGTCGTGATGTTCTATTTTCTCGTAGGTTCTGCCGTCACGCGCATCGGCATGGCTCAAAAAGAAGCCGAGGGAATCGCCGAGAAACGGTCTGGGGCACGCGGGCCGGAGAATGTCTGGGGTTCCGCCCTCACGGGCACTCTATGCGCCTTAGGAACGGTACTGGTGAGTTATTTAGGACAACCCCAATGGGTGCCTTTCTTACTGCTGGGCTACGTAGCCAGTTTTAGTACAAAACTTTCGGATACCACCGCCAGCGAAGTCGGGAAAGCTTATGGTAAACGGACGTTTTTGATTACTACCTTACAACCTGTAGCCAGGGGAACAGAAGGGGCGGTTTCTTTAGAGGGGACAATAGCTGGAGTGGTGGCATCGGTTGCGATCGCTTGTGTTGGCTGGGGCGTTGGTGCGATCGATCTCATCGGGGTGGTTTGGTGCATAGTAGCAGCGTTTATTGCGACCAATTTGGAAAGTGTCATTGGTGCTACGCTGCAATCTCGCTACGATTGGCTTACCAACGAAGTCGTGAATTTTCTCAATACATTCATTGGCGCGATCGCGGCAATTTTGTTTGCCTTAGCATGGCACTCGTTTAGTCTGACTACTACGGGAATTACTTGACTTGAAACTGCATGATTTTAAGTAGTCTTTAACTAGATGGCTGCTGACGTTGATAAAGCAACCAATACAACCCTTTTTTTTGCATTAATTCTAGATGAGTTCCTTGTTCGATTAGTACCCCTTTCTCTAGCACCAAAATCAAATCTGCCCGCTTGAGCGGCTCAAATCTGTGGGCAATCATAAAAACTGTACGGTTTTGGGAAATTGCTTGTAAATTTTGTAAAACTTGCTGCTCTGTTTCGCTATCTAAGGCGCTAGTCGCTTCGTCGAGAATTAAAATAGGAGCTTGAGATAAGAATAAACGAGCTAAGGCAATTCGCTGACGCTGACCGCCAGATAAAGCGGTGCCTCGTTCTCCGACAGGATTCTCGTAACCGTGGGTTAATTCGCTAATAAAGTCATCGGCAACAGCTAATCGTGCGGCTTCTACAACTTGTTCGGTAGTAATCTCTGAATTGCCTAAAGTAATATTTTCCAAGATGGAACCGTTAAAAAGAAAATCTTCTTGGAGAACTACACTAATTTGTTGTCGCAAGGATGCTAAATCAGCACTTTTAATATCAAACCCATCAATAAAAATGCGACCTGATTCAACTGGGTAAAGTCGTTGCAAAAGCTTAGAAAGAGTGCTTTTCCCAGAGCCGCTTCGCCCGACAATGCCGACAAACATTCCCGGTTGAACGGTGAAGGTAATTCCTCGCAGGATTGGTTCTTGATTGGATTGATAGCGGAAGAAAACCCGATCGAAGGTAACTTTACCTTTCAGAGGGGGAAGGACTAAACCCGATCCGGGTTCGGCTTCAGGGGCAACGTTGAGAATATCTCCAATGCGGTCTACAGAAAGCAAAACTTGTTGAAGATTTTGCCACAATTGCACTAAGCGTAAAAGTGGCCCGGTCATTCTTCCCGCCAGCATTTGAAAAGCGACTAGCTGACCAATTGTGAGCTGATGGTCGATGACTAGCGCGGCTCCAAACCAGAGAATGAGTAAGTTGGAAAAATTAGTGAGAAAGTCACCAATATTGTTACTGATGTTGGAGGTGGTAGAAGCTTTAAAGCCGGTGCGGATGAAGCGGGCAAATAAACCTTCCCAGCGATCGCGTGCGGTTCCTTCGGCTGCATGAGCCTTCACTGCATGGATTCCCGTCACCGTCTCTACAAGAAACGATTGACTATCCGCACTGTGGTTAAAGGTTTCATTCAGCCAGTTTCGGAGAATTGGCGTCGCCACCAATGTCAACATTGCAAATAGCGGAATCACTGCCAAGGCAACGAAGGTAAGCTTGACATTGTAATAAAACATCAGGGCCAGGTAGATAACAGCAAAGACGCTATCTAAGATGACAGTTAACGCCGTTCCAGTGAGAAATTGGCGAATATTTTCCAGTTCTTGTACTCGCGCTACCGTATCTCCAACGCGGCGAGACTCAAAATAAGCTAGTGGTAGCCGCATCAAGTGGCGAAACAATTGAGCAGATAAACTAAGGTCTAAGCGTCGTGCAGTGTGGGTAAAGATGAATAGCCGCAAAATGCCTAGGATTGCCTCAAAGATAGCAATGCTCAAAAGCGCGATCGCCATCACATCCAAAGTCGGCAGGCTTTCCTGCACCATCACCTTGTCAATAATTACCTGAGTAATGATTGGCGTTGCTAAACCCAACAGCTGCAAGGTGAAAGACGCAACCAGGACTTCCCCCAATAAACCCCGGTAACGCCAAACTGCCGGTAAAAACCAAGTAAGGTTAAATTTGTCTTGTCGCTGAATTAGTTCAACTTGCCACAGTTGCCCATCCCAAGCAGCTTCAAGTAAAGCAAGAGGAATATTTTCGCAAGTTTGGCTGGGGTTGAGGGGGTTAGCAATGATGACGCGATCGCCTTTTACCTCGTATACCACTACCCAATGTTCCTGGTTCCAATGCAACAAAGCCGGAAAAGATAGCTGCTGCAATTCGCGCCCAGATACTACCAAGCGTCGCAGATGTAGCCCTATTTTCTCACTGGCTTCTACAAGCTGTTTCGGGCGTTGTCCCCGGAACTGACGTTGTATCCACTCTAAAGAAGCTGGATTTTGTAAGTATTGCGCCACCATTGTTAAGCAAGCAGCCGCTGAGTTAAGGCTAGAAATAAACGGATAATTACTTACAGGTATCCTCGTTTCGGTTTCTATCGTTGCCTCTTCGCCGCTAGATTTCACGCCGCTAGATTGCTGCCAAAAGCTATCGATTTCTGGAGATGAAGCTTCGTTCCATAACGCCGTATCCCAACGCACTACCACAACTTCTTTGCTAGAGGCGATCGCTTTAAATCCCAGGAATTGCTGCAAGTCGCCGAACCAATCTCCCGCCTCTAAAGTTGCCAGCGGTTTCGCTACTCCTTCTTCCCGCAAACGCACCTTTCCAGACACAATTAAAAACTGGTTGCCCGGACAATCTTTAGACCAAATTTTTTCCCCTAACCTGTAGGAACAGATTTCGGCTTGCGTTTGGAATTTTGCTTGCTGTTCGGATGTCAGCAAGCTCAGAGGTGGAATATTCCAAGGCAAATTCCTAGCGATTTCAACACTACTCAACTGATTTGCAGTTTGACCGTTAAGGTTTGAATTTTCTGTGCTAGCCATTGCTCAAAAAGTTCATTTTGTAGTGCTTCCTTTAGCTGATTATCTTCTAAGGAGGCTGGAAGGAATTGCTCAACTCGAAACAAAGCCCAACGTTCTTCGAGTTTTAATGGCTCTAATATCCGCCCCGGACTCGCGGTATCGATCGCGGCTCGGATTTGGTCTGGTAGCGTTCCTCGGCTAACTGGCCCCATCATGCCATTTACAATTCGGTCATCTGTGAGAGAATACTCTTGAGCTAATTGTTCAAAGCTGGCTCCCTCTTCAATTTGGCTATATAATTCTTCAGCTAATTCTTGTTGGGCTACCACAAGACGAGAGAGTACAACCCGATCCAGAAATAGCTTGCGTTCGATGAAATATTCTTTCAGTTTCGGCTCTGCAATCTGAGCTTTGAGCTTGGTTAACTGAAAACCAGATTTTACCTGATTGTGGAAGGTTTCGTAGTCGATTCTGTTACGAACTAGCCATTCTTGAAAACTCTTGGGATCTGCTAGATTTCGTTGTAAGCGAAAATCAATCACTGCTTGCTCAATAGCCGCCAAGCTAATCTCTAGATTAAGTGCTTGTAGTTGTTGTTCTATAACATACTGTCGGAGAATCTCTCCGACAAAAGAAGTAAGTTTACCAGACAATTGCAGATATTTTAGAGCTTGTTCAAGGGAAATTGATTGGTCATTTACGAGCAGAAACGGTACAGATTCCATAATATAAAGAATTGAGGGAATGTTTGTATTTTCTAAAATTATGAGTAATTATATACAGGAGAGATGTCCGCTCCACAAAAAGCTTTATCATAGACGCAATCTGCCGATTTTCTGTCTATGAGCTATTGCCTGAATTCAGGTTGCAACAAGCCTCAAAACCCTGTTGGCACAAACTTTTGTACAAGTTGCGGAACGAAGTTACTGCTCAAGGATCGATACCGCGCGATCGCGCCCATTGGCGAGGGTGGATTTGGTAGAACTTTCTTGGCTGAAGACGCAGACAGGCTAAAAGCTCCTTGTGTAATTAAGCAATTTTTGCCAGTGCCAGAGATTCAAGGCAATTCAGCGGCAATGCAGAAGGCAACCCAGCTATTTGAGCAAGAAGCGAGACAGTTACTGCAACTGGGAGAACAACATCCACAAATTCCCAGTTTATTTGCCTATTTCGAGCAAGATAAACGCCTGTATCTGGTGCAGCAATATATCGAAGGGCAGGAATTAGGTCAAAACTTGGAACGGCAGCAAGCATTCACAGAAGAGCAAATTCGAGATTTATTAAATGATTTATTGCCGGTGCTGCAATTTGTCCACGAACATCAGGTGATTCACCGGGATATCAAGCCGACGAATATTATTAAACGTAAAAGAGATGGCAAATTCGTCCTAATTGATTTTGGCATTTCTAAAAAATTAACAGTCGGCACTGGTTTAACTAAAACAGGCACAAAAGCTGGCACAGAAGGCTACGCACCCATCGAACAATTTCGCAGCGGTAAAGCTTATCCAGCCAGTGACTTATACAGTTTAGGCGTTACCTGTATTCATCTGCTGACAGCAACCAAGCTTGATGAACTTTACGATCCATTAGAGGGCTGCTGGCTATGGAAAGAGCATCTGAGGGAAAAGGGGAAAAATGTCAGCAGTCAACTGAGTCAAGTTTTGGATAAGTTACTGAAAGATTATGTGAAAGAACGCTATCAATCAGCAGATGAAGTGTTGAAAGACTTGAATGCTGTACCTACCCCACCACCGCTAAAGGCACAAGCGACGACACCTGCGCCACCACCGCCAACGCCAAAGCCCCAGAATTGGAGATGTGTCCGCACGCTTACCGGGCATTCAAGCTGGGTTCGCTCTATAGCTATCAGTCCAGATGGGCAGACTGTTGCCAGTGGCAGTCAGGACTACAGCATCAAGCTGTGGCAGGTGGACAGTGGCAAGCTGATTCACACCCTCACCGGGCATTCAAGCTGGGTTCGTTCTATAGCTATCAGTCCAGATGGGCAGACTCTTGCCAGTGGTAGTGGAGACAGCACTATTAAACTGTGGCAGGTGGACCGTGGCAAGCTGATTCGCACTTTCACGGGGCATTCAAGGTGGGTTCATTCTGTTGTTTTTAGTCCGGATGGGCAGACTCTTGCCAGTGGTAGTGGGGACAAAATCATTAAGCTGTGGCAGGTGGGCAGTGGCAAGCTGATTCGCGATTTTACGGGGCACTTAGACTATATTTTTTCCGTTGCCTTTAGTCCGGATGGGCAAACTCTTGCCAGTAGCAGTCAGGATTACACTATCAAGCTGTGGCAGGCGGGCAGTGGCAAGCTGATTCGCACTTTCACGGGGCATTTAAACCGGGTTTATTCAGTTGCTTTTAGTCCGAATGGGCAGACTCTTGCCAGTGGTAGCGGAGATAAGACTATCAAGATTTGGCACTTGGAGACTGGTAAGCTGATTCACAGCCTCACTGGATATTCAAATTCGGTTTGTTCCGTCGCTTTTAGTCCGGATGGGCAGACTCTTGCCAGTGGTAGTGGAGACAACACCATTCAGAATTGGTCGATTGACAGTGGTAAGCTGATTCACACCCTCAGAGGGCATTCAAATTTGGTTTATTCAGTTGCTTTTAGTCCGGATGGGCAGACTTTAGTCAGTGGCAGCGAGGACAAGACTATCAAGATTTGGCGGTGCGATTAGCTGGGTAAGAACTGATGTAAAGCGCGATTAACTGGGCGAGAACTGATGTAAAGCGCGATTAACTGGACGAGAACTGATGTAAAGCGCGATCGCTTCTAGTAAATTCTTTGGGCATTAGATAAAATTGAGCTGCAACGTGAAAGCGAGATACCCGACTTTTTTAAAAAGTCGGGTATCTGAAAACATTGGCAATCATAGAAAAACAAAACCTTCTAATTTTTACCAAGAACCACCTGTATATTTTTCAACAATTCCTCTGAGGTGTAGGGCTTTGGTAAAAATGTTTTGACGTTATTTCCAGCGATTTCAGTTATCTGGTAATTAGATGTAAGTCCGCTAACTGCAATAATCTTGACCTGTGGATTGATTTTTTGCAAAGCCCGGATAGTCGTTATACCATCCATAGCTGGCATCATCATATCGACTAATACAGCGTTAATATCTTGCTTGTGTTCTGCATATAGCACCAATGCCTCCACTCCATCATTAGCGGTTAAAACCTTGTAATTATAGGTTTCTAGAGAAATTTTCGTAAGCTCTCGAATTGAATATTCATCATCAACAACGAGAATTAATTCTCCTTGTCCTCTAGGCAATTCATGAGGCAAGCTTTTCGTCTCATCTGGTATCGTTGCCTGCGTTACGGGTAAGTAAATATAAAATTGCGTTCCTTGGCCTACTTCGCTAAGTACCTGCACAAATCCACCGTGACTTTTAACGATACCCATCACCGTTGAAAGACCTAAGCCAGTACCTTGTCCTATCTCTTTTGTGGTGAAAAATGGCTCAAAGATTCTATCTATTATTTCCCTTGAGATTCCCATCCCTGTATCGGATACAGTAATGACAACGTAAGGGCCAACCTTAGCATCAAGATTCATCCGGGCATAGTGTTCATCAACCCACAGATTCCTGGCACAAAGCTCTAAAGTTCCCCCGTTTGGCATCGCATCCCTAGCGTTTACACAGAGATTCATCAATACTTGGTGCAGCTGAGTTGCATCCCCAGAAATAGTCCAAAGATCGAGCATCGGGATATCGGTGCGGATTTCAATCGCTCTAGAAAATGTCTGTTTAACAATCTGCTCAATTTCTTTAATAATGTGCCTTACTTGCAAGGTGGTTCGCTTCCCTTCGACTCCTCGCACAAATGACAGCACTTGTTTAACGAGATCGGCACTTCGTTGAGTATTGGTTTCTAGTGTTTTTAGTATTCGCCGGCTCTGCTCATCTTGAAGTTTGTGTTCCAAGATTTGAACAGACATTAATACAGGCGCTAGGGCATTGTTGAGATCGTGGGCAATCCCGCTTGCCAGAGTGCCGATACTCTCCATGCGCTGTGCCCGAAGAAACTGGGCTTCGAGTTGTTTCCTCTCTGTAATATCGGTATTAACAGTTAAGATAAATTTGGGTTGTTCTTCTTCATCCCGAACGAGAGTCCAGCGACTTGCAACGATAATATTTTTCCCGTCTTTTGTGACTTGATGCAATTCACCCTGCCACTCGTTTTCTTGGGCAAGAATATTCTGATTTTTTTGGAGTTGTGGTGAAATTTCCTTGTATAAAAGTTGATTAGCATTCTTACCAAAAACTTCTTCTGTCTTCCATCCGTACAAACGTTCAGCCCCTTTGTTCCAAAATAGGATTTGGTTGTTCAGGTCTCGGACGAGAATTGCATCGGTTGTAATATCAAGCAAAGCCGCTTGTTCTTGGATTTTCCGATCTGCCTGTTTGCGCTCGGTGATGTCAAGGACAAAACCGACAACGTTTGGTTGAGATGGTTCCATCAGCGCTGCACCAATCATCACTGGAACGCGACGACCATCTTTGGAAATAAATTCTTTCTCGTAGGGAGTACAATTGCCAGAACTGAGGAATTGTGCGAGCGCGTCTTCGTCTAAATGGCGATATTCGGGCGGAGTAATTTCATCCCAACGCAAACCTCCCGTTGGCAGTTCCTCCCGCTCATATCCCACCATCTGTAGAAAGGCATCATTCGCTTCGGTAATATTGCCCCGAAAATCTGCGAAAATAATCCCAATGATATTCGATTCAACCAAGCATCTAAATCGAGCTTCGCTTTCCTGGAGCGCTATAAATGCTTGCTCTCGTTCTGCTTCTGCTTGTTTGCGTTCGCATATCTCCTGTTCTAAACGTATATTTTGGTCTATCAGTTTTTTGGTCAAGCAACGCAGGCGCAGGTGGATGCTGACACGGGCTAAAACTTCTTCATGCTGGAGCGGTTTAGTAATGTAATCTACCGCCCCAAGATTCAACCCTTTGACCTTATCCACTGTCTCACTCAGAGCGGTCATAAAAATTACGGGAATATCTTGAGTTACTTGATTCGCTTTTAGGCGGCGGCAAGTTTCAAATCCATCTATTCCGGGCATGAGTACATCTAATAAAATTAGGTCGGGTGAAGCATATTCAGCGCTTTCAATTGCACTTTCGCCATCTTCAGCCACTAAAACTTGGAAGCCGGAATGAGCCAGGAAATCGAACAGCATTCCCAAATTGGTAGGAGTGTCATCAACGATTAAGATAACTCCTTTTTCAACCGTATCAACACTCATTCATACCTCTTAAATTCTGTAATAAACTATAAGACTTGTTTCTCTTTAAAACCTTACCGAATTGACAAAATGGGTAGTATACGGAATCAACTGCCGATCCAACCCCTCAAGGTAAGCGATCGCTCTACGACGCCTCTAAAATCGTCTTTCCTTGCCTAGATCGAGCAAGTCTGCGATTTCCTTGGCAGGTGGAGGGTACTCTTGACTTTGAATGCGCCACTCATCAGTTGAACTAATTGACAGCGAATTGCCAATTTTAATCCGGTTCCTTTTGCATCCGGTGTAATACCAATTCCTGTATCTGCCACCTGAAACTGGGTTCTCTCCGTTTGGTAGCCCACTTTGAAAGTTATAACGCCAATTTCTGTAAACTTGACTGCATTGCGAAGTAAGTTAATTAAAACTTGCCGCAACTAGATCGCCTCGCGTCTGAGGATGGGTTTATAAACTTCCTTTAATCAAGAGGATTTACCAATTCCTAACCGCATTTTTAAAGGGTTCCTTTTTTCCCTTCATCTGGACTGCAAGCAATCCACCTTTGTATAGATTTTAAGATATTTTTCCTTATTTAAAATTACACCAAATCGTCAAGAAGCGTAACGAATTTATAAATCTTTTAGCTTTTGATAACCGAAACTTTTGTTTGTATTCTTAGTATTAAAAATTTATTAAATTTTTAAGGTTTATTGCAAACGTCATATAAGAAACAGTTTTAAATGATTTAACCAACCCAATTGGATAGACAAATGTGGCGGTTTTCTTTCTCCTCAGAGATAACGCCTCGCTGGATAATAAGCTTAGGAGGCGAAAAACGTCATGAAACTCACAATACTGGTTGCCGCCGCTTTATCGGTGCCGCTATCGCTGGCGACGCCCGTACAAGCGGCAAATATGGGGCACGTCAAACGATTGCTGGAAACGAAAGAATGCGTAGGGTGCGACCTTTCCGGTGCTGATTTAAGCGGTGCCGACTTGAGAGAAGCGAACCTGCAACGGGCTAACTTAAGGAAAGCCAACCTAACCGGAGCCAATCTGGCTGGTGCTAACTTATACGTAGCGGACTTAGCTCGCGCCCAGCTCAGAAACGCTAACTTACAAAATGCCATCCTAAGATTTACGCGCTTAACGGATGCCAACTTAGAAGGTGCTGACCTGCAAAAAGCGACTTTGAGATTTGCAAACTTGACAGGTGCCAAGCTGAAAAATGCCAACTTGCTTGGGGCTGACTTAAATAGTGCTAATTTATACCAGACAAATATCCGATGAAGAATTCTGCCTGGTATCGTTATCCCCGATAATTTAGGTGCATTTAGAACTAAACGCGATCGCCTCTTTTAACTGCCGCACATCACCTGGCGCATAGTTCGCATATTCACAGGCAGTTCTAGCTGCATTGCCTGTTCGATGAAAATTGACGGCACTGGGATATTGGGCGTTGCTTTTACTGTATAGGTGAGCAAAGTGCCATTCTCGTAATCTTGCAAACTTAAGTCAGCACAGAAATCGGTAAAAGTACCTTTTTCCAAGCGAAAATGAATTTCCTGCTGCACGATCTCAGACACACTCAGATAAGCCTCAACCTGAAGACTGAGAAACAGGAAAGTTTTCGTGGCAACTTGGTAAACACTCTTGGAACTCGTCCCTTCCGGTAAGCCAACAGGCGAGGAGACGTTGGAGTGCAGTACCTCAGAGTGAGTAACATCTGGGAAATATTGCACCCAACGGGGATAGTCTGTCACTTGTTGCCAAACGCGCGATCGCTCGATTGGCAAATACATTTGGGCAGTAACAGCACCCCCCCAAGTAGAACGCAATTGCGTTTCTATCAAAATCTCACCTTGCAAAAGCGCCGTTGAGTATCTCTTGCTCAGCGACAAGTCTGAGGCGGCATCCATCGAGTCCGACGGAAAAAGTATACTCATACTGACTCAGCTACTCCTCAATCAATAGTAATTCGATGTCAAGCTAACACAGGTTGTCTCGGACGTGGAAGGCAAGGTATGTTGGCTAATCTCCTAATTTGATCCTACATCGCTGTTTCAGCAACTCAGTATGTAACAATGATGACCATAATTCCTCAAGCATGTCAGGAGCCAAGGAACGTGAGTCGCTCTCCCAACCCAGGCACCGCAATTTTGTTGTATCGCTGGCATTGCTTTAGTGATTACAGCGATTATCGTGGTGCTGAAAGGATCGGGCGTTCTGAAGCAGCTTCCTGACTACGTCATCTGGGCGTTAGTTCTCTTTACCTTGGTTGCTGGTATCCTCGGCGGCATTTGCAGCTTGGGCGGACGTAGCCGATGGCAATATTCTGTTTTAACCATTTATTTGGTCGAGTCTGTGAGCCAAACTCCTAACCCTGAAACCCTGATTTCTTCTATTTTTGCCAGTGTTGTAGGGCTGACAATTGCGGTGTATCTGTTGCGAGGATTTGGAATTCTCACGTTCATCCCTGGCGGCGTTATCTGGATATTAATTTTGCTTTCAATTGCGAGTGGGATTACTTACGGCGTTCAGCGCACTCGCCGATAATTGCTTTCTTTTTCAAAGTTTGTTAAGTCATTTAGTATCTTTAAATACATTTAATATCAACCTTCGGGGCGATTCGCTGGAATTGTCATGTTCGCTATTCTCCAAGAGAAATTAACAAAAATTAAAAAACAAATTTCAGGAGAAGTGAATGACCGCGACAAACCCAACTACACAGCCAAGTGTTTCCACAGTAGAACGCAGTATCTCAGCCGTTTTCAAAGAGCGCGAACAAATTGAGAAAGTGATTCACCGCTTGCTCGATCGGGGGATTTCCCGCGACGATATTTCAGTAATCGGCAAAAACTTTCATTCCGAAACTCGCATTGCTGGATTCATCACCAAAAAAGATGTGATTTTAGGCGGGCTGAGAAGCGGCGGCATCTTTGGTTCCTTGTTTGGTTCAGCCCTTGGCTTGCTGACTGGTGTGGGAGTGCTGTTCATTCCTTTTGTAGGTTCAGTCGTCGCGGCAGGACCCATTGGTGCGGCGTTGCTGGGTGCAGCGAGTGGTGCTTTAGCGGGTGCAGCGGGCGCTGGTTTAGTTTCTGCTTTGGTCGCTTTGGGAATGCCAGAAGACAAAGCTGCCATTTATCAAACTCGCGTCGAAGCTGGAGATTTTCTGGTAGTTGTAGAAGTCTCTGCCAATCAATCCGGTGAAATTCAGCTGCTGCTAGAAAGTGCTGGTGGCGAAGAAGTGCATACCAGCGAAACCACATTACCCCGCAAACGCGCTGGGAAACTGGAAAGTCCTAGCGATTTGTCCCCGGAAGTTCGTTCTCACCTCTCAGAGGATGCTCAAAGGACATTTATCGCCAATTACAACAAAGCGCTAGAAGACTCTGGCGATGAATCCAAAGCTGACCATCATGCTTGGGATGTTGTTTCTGATCAATTTGAACAAGATGAACACGGCTTTTGGTCGAAGGCTAAAGCAAAGTTGTAGCAACTGGGCGGTTGAAAGTGCGTCTACACTACAAGAGAATTAACCTGCTGGCGTGGGTTTCAAAACTTTTGATTCGGCTTAAGGCGAGTGCGATTCAGCGATAGTCCTTGGCTCAAAACTTAAGTTTCTCGAAGATGAACAATGGGTTCTGCAAAAGCCGATGTAATTTCGATTACGTCGGCTTTTAGTATTATGTATAGGCAAATGTTGAGGAGCGATAATGAAGAAGTATATATGTACAGTTTGCAACTACATCTACGATCAACAACAGGGCGACCCAGATAGCGGTATCCAACCGGGTACGGCATTTGAAGATATCCCGGAAGACTGGGTATGTCCTACGTGTGGAGCTACAAAAGCGGATTTTGAACCATACGACGGGTAGAGAGATAATATCGCATCTGTACGGAAATATTCCGTGAAATCGGCAATAGCTTGATTGTGCAACCTTTAAAAGTAGTAGTGATTGGCGGTGGGGCAGCGGGTTTTTTTGGTGCAATTACCTGTGCCGAAACTTATCCCCACGCGCAAGTAATTTTGTTAGAAGCAGGACGACAACCCTTATCTAAAGTTCGGATTTCTGGCGGCGGGCGATGCAATGTTACTCATGCTTGCTTTGACCCGGCTGGTTTAGTGCAATATTACCCCAGAGGCGGGAAAGCACTTCGGGGGGCTTTTAGTCGTTTCCAAGCTAAAGATACAGTCGTTTGGTTTAGCGATCGCGGCGTCCAATTGAAAACTGAACCGGATGGACGGATGTTTCCAATTACAGATAGTTCCGAAACTATTGTGGATTGTCTGTTTGAGGCAGCAAGGGCATCTGGAGTGCAGATTCGCAGGGGAACACCTGTTGATAAGATTTTCCGGCAAGTGACTTCATTGAATCAACCACTCGACACCGGCTTTGAGATCCAGTTGAAGTCAGGAGAGATCCTCAAGTGCGATCGCATTCTCCTCGCTACCGGCAGCAATCCCCAAGGCTACCGCTGGGCAAAAACTTTAGGACACACGATTGAACCACCCGTTCCCTCTCTATTCACCTTTACGATTTCCGACCCCCGGTTGCAAGATTTAGCCGGAGTCAGCGTGGAAAGTGCGCGGCTGCGTTTAGGTGTCGGTAAAACTCAGTTAGAACAAATCGGGCCATTACTGATTACCCACTGGGGTTTGAGTGGCCCTGCTGCCTTGAAACTGTCTGCTTGGGCGGCTAGAATGCTGCACGATTGCAATTATCGAACAACGTTGCAAATTAATTGGCTACCCCAGTACAACCCGGAAAAGCTGCGGGAAATGCTTTTGGCGGTCAAGTCCCAATTGCCCCAACGCGCCATTTCTACCAGTTGTCCGCTGCCCTTACCTCGACGCCTCTGGCAGAGTTTAATTGCTGCTGTGGGGATTAGTGGGGAACAGCGTTGGGCGGAATTATCTAATAAAGTTCTCAATCAGCTCATTCAAGAACTTTCCGAGGGTAAGTACCAAATTCAGGGGAAGGGTGTCTTTAAGGAAGAATTCGTTACCTGTGGCGGCGTCAACTTAAAGGAAGTGAACTTTAAGACAATGGAAAGCCGCATCTGTCCGGGACTTTACTTTGCCGGAGAAATCCTCGATATTGACGGCGTCACGGGTGGCTTTAACTTTCAGAGTGCCTGGACGACTGCTTACTTAGCAGGTCAGGCAATGGGCAACGAAGAAATTAAAAATTAAAAATTAAAAATTAAAAACCCAAAAATTTAATTTTTAATTGTGTCTTGGCGGTGCGAATACTTGATGAATCTCTTGTATAGCTGCCAATTCATTTACAGTTGTCCATGAATATGCCGATGAAATTTCACGAAATTGTCGAAAAACTGGGTACTACTGCCGCCTGCAATAGTTTGACCTCAAATACAGATTGCAACCCGGAAATTACGGGAGTAGCACCCGTCGATGAGGCTGCCATTGGCACACTCAGCTACATAGAGGGCGCGAAATTTGCGGCTTTTGTGGGAAAAACCTTTGCCAGTGCCTTAATTTTACCGCCGGATGAAAAGCTACAAGCACAAGCATCTGAGCGGGGAATTGCCTGGATTGCGGTATCCGATCCGCGATTAATGTTTGCCGCAGCGATCGCTCTTTTCTATAAACCCTTCCGTCCAGCGCCTGGAATCCATCCCACCGCAGTCATTCATCCCGACGCCAAAATTGGTCAAGATGTTTACATCGGCGCTCATGCAGTCATTGAGGCGGGTACAGAGATTGGAAATGCTGTCATCATTCACCCGAATGTAGTCATCTATCCAAACGTGCAGATAGGCGATCGCACGGTATTACACGCTAATTGTTCCATTCACGAACGCACCCGGATCGGCGCAGATTGCGTCATTCATAGCGGTGCCGTCCTCGGTGCGGAAGGCTTTGGGTTTGTCCCCACCCCGACTGGCTGGTTCAAAATGGAGCAGTCTGGCTACACTGTTCTGGAAGATGGCGTTGAAGTGGGTTGCAATAGCACCATTGACCGCCCCGCTGTGGGAGAAACCCGCGTTGCCCACAACACCAAAATTGATAACTTGGTGCATATCGGTCACGGCTGTAAGGTAGGCTCTAACTGCGCCTTAGCCGGACAGGTAGGGATGGCAGGCGGCGTTACTGTTGGCAATCGCGTGCTGTTAGCCGGACAAGTAGGGATTGCCAATCAAGCACATATTGGAGATGGCGCGATCGCGACCGCCAAAGCAGGCATCCACAATGATATTGAACCTGGTGCCATTGTTACTGGCGTGCCAGCGATTCCCCACAAAGTATTCCTAAAAGCAGCAGCCATCTACCATCGTCTTCCAGAGATGTATCAAACTCTCAGGCAGCTACAACGACACCTAGGAGACAAGAAATAAAATTTACAGAAATGTATATACGGCTAAAGCCGTATATATTCATCTCCTGTAAAAGGCTTTTTCTATCTCTTGAGTGATAACAAACATAAGCAGGAGTTTCCAGCTATAGAGGGATTTGGATTCTCTTGATACTCGTATAAATTAAGAGTAACAAAAGAGGAGATTCACCCATGAAAAATTCAAACTTGTCTAAACTAATGAGTGCTGGTGTTCTTGCAGCTAGCGTCGCTCTGGTTCCCATGACCCTACCTGCTTCTGCCCAGACTGATACGACTACATCTCCCGGTACCACCAATACAGCTCCTAGCCAAGGCGTAGACAATACAAATACAAATACTGAAGGCGATCGCGGTTTTGATTGGGGTTGGTTAGGATTGTTGGGCTTAGCTGGTTTGGCAGGTCTTGCAGGTCGTAAGAATCACGAAACGACCGCTTACCGCGACCCCAACGAAGTCGGTTCCTCTACTTATCGCCGCTAAAGCTGATTAACAGCTTGTTCATAGACATTTATTGTCTGTCCGTCACTTTTAAAACCAATTTGCTGGATGTCGTCCTGTTGGAAATCCATCGATTGGAAACATAAGAACAGGAGATTTAAACATGAAAAATTCAAACTTGTCCAAATTGGTGAGTGCTGGTGTTCTTGCAGCTAGCGTCGCTTTGGTTCCCATGACCCTACCTGCTTCCGCCCAGACCGATAGTTCAGCTCCCGGTACCACCAATACAGCTCCCGACACCACCACCACTGCTCCGAGTCAAGGCGTAAACAACGCCGATTATGAAGGCGATCGCGATTCTAATTGGGGTTGGTTAGGACTGCTGGGTTTAGCTGGTTTAGCTGGTTTAGCTGGTCGTAAACACGACGACCGTGTAGCTTACCGCGACCCAAATGAAGCCACTTCTTCTACTTATCGTCGGTAAAGTACAACACAAGTTTCGCCGTAGTTACGTAACATTGACAACTACGTTTTAGAAACAACTTTAAGAATTCCTGGTGGAGACAAACATCCATCAGGAATTTTGTTATTTATATTTTTTGCTAATCTAGCAATCCTCTTGAATGTGCATGAGTCAATCGGGAATACTGACAAGAAGTTATTGCCGATTACCAATGATCAGCTTGCACAAACGATGTTGATTTTCACGGCTTTGCTGAGTCATTAGCCGCTTTAGGATGCTGCCTGCAATTCATTGAGACGTACCAAAACCTCGCTACTGTGAATTGCAGGATTGATCCCTGTAAATGTCTCGCGTAGCACTCCCTGTGGATCGACAATGAAGGTATGGCGCATCGAGACAAATCCAATCCAAGAACCGTAAGCTTTGCTCACCTTGCCATCTGTATCAGCCAGCAGTGGAAACTTCAGCTTTTCTGAATCGCAGAACTTGGCATGAGAATCAACAGAATCAGCACTGACGCCAATAATTTGAGTATTTTTATCCAGGTATTTCGGCAAGTCTTGCTGAAATCTGCGGGCTTCTAGAGTGCAACCAGAGGTGAAGTCTTGGGGATAAAAGTAGAGAACCACCCATTGACCCCGGTAATCGGACAGGGAGACTTCGCCATCGCCGGTATTCGTTGGCAGGGTAAACTCTGGAGCCGATTGATTTACAGTAGGCAGCTTGCCGCCGAGCGCAGCAGCTGATGGTGTAATGCTCAACCAGGTGATGAGGGCGAAAAAACTTGCCAATAGAGTCTTGAGGAAGATGCGACGAGAATTCATGATGAAAAGCGAAAACTGAACTTAACATAAGTTTACAGTTTTAATTCGCTCTCCACTTTTATCTGAATATTCCTGGTTAATGGGGGTCGCAGTCTGTCAGGCTTGCCCGGAAGGGTTCATTGAACAGAGAGGCAAGGGTTGAGCGTGTTTGGAATCAAACCATCAAAATTTTAATCAAGTAGAGGCGCAAAACTTTGCGCCTCTACTTGAACTCAGGAAATGACTGTATTAGTCTTTTTGGAGTTCTTTTTTAGATTTGTAGTAAACCTTCGCCCCTGTATCCGTTACAAAATGACAGGAAGGGTTAGAGCGTAGGAAGGCTTGGAAAACTGACCGATTGGATTTTCGGTAGTAATTACCCAAAATGGGTTTAATCGCCTCAGTCGCTGTCTTCAGGTGGTAGTGAGGAATGCTAAGGAATATGTGATGAGCTACATGGGTGCCAATATTATGGTGAATATTATTGATAAACCCATAATCGTGGTCAATCGTAGATAAAGCACCCTTGAGAAAATACCAGTCTTTCCCACGATACCAAGGAATATCCGGGTCGGTATGGTGCAGAAATGTTACCAATGCCAGCCAGACGACAAAAACCTCGTAGGGGCCTACATAGTATTTGACCAGCCACATCCAGCCCCACTGATAAGTTAACCAGCCTAAGCAACCCAGCATCAGCGTCCAGAGGGTTGCGCTAGTGATGACATCCCATTTTTCTGAGGGTCGAAACACAGGGTTACTGGGGAGAAAATGAGAGCCAGGCTTTCCAGGAGTCCCTTTAAACAAGTACAACGGATAAGCCACCAGTAAGGCTAAGGCATTAAAGCGGACAAATTTTTCATACGCGGGCATCTCCCGATACTGGCTTTCTGTAACGGGATACCAGCTTTCATCCGTGTCAATGTTGCCGGTATTTTTGTGGTGAGTTCGGTGGCTGATACGCCACCCATGATACGGCACGAGGATGGGAATGTGTGCCAAATGCCCAATCAGGTTATTTACCCATTTTTTTCTGGAAAAAGAACCGTGACCGCAGTCGTGTCCGACGACAAACAACGCCCAGAACATCGTTCCCTGCGCCAACCAAAATACAGGCCAAAACCACCAGGAATCCAGGTAGCTAGCGATCGCGTAGAGGATGCCGATTATCCCTACATCCACTAGAAAATAAAACAGCGATCGCTTGGTGGAGGGCACAAAGCACTCTGGGGGAATGGCGGCTTTCAAGTCTTGAAGGGTAAAGGGGGGTTCTGAGTCACCCAAATATAATTCTTCTTCGACAGGATTATTTAACTCTATGAGCTTAGATTGCACAAAGTTTCCAATTTTACGTAACTGTAGACCAAAAGGCATTATTCTACAGCCGCGCCATCAGTGCAATTAACGCTATAAAGACCGATTAGTCAAGAGTATGGCTGTTGTTTACCTACAAAATCTATTCTGTGGAAAATGCGGTTGCTCATGTAGCATTTAGTATGGTATGGAACAAATACACTTTGATGCAGCCCTTGATGGAGGGACTGGCTTGAACGGGTTCGCAACTACGGCAAGTCGGGGCAACCAATCGGCTCCTTCTGGCATGGAGAGTTTCCGGGAAGCGATCGCAATTGACAGGTTAAACAGTCATTCAACAAAAAGAAACTGGTTAAATCCGGAAAAATCTGCGGAAAAATCTTACCTTAGGGTGTAGTAAGACCCGTCTTGCCAGAAAAGCCGTGTCCTCTCCAAAATCAATTGCTTATAAGATCGGGCGATTAATCATGTGGAAACCCTCTCAAAGCCGTACCACCCTGATTGTTCTATCCAGCTCCCTGGCGTTTGGGGTTCTTGGCTGTAATAACGATGCAGCAAGCCCTCCTAGCCCACCAGCCGCCTCAGCCCCAGCAAAGCCTGCTGCTAGCGCAAGTCCCGTGGCGGCTGTTGCCAGTTCTGCTGCGACTCAACCGGCTAAATCTGCCTCAACAGCTAAGCCAAAAGCATCAACGGCGACTAAAAAAACACCCGTTAACCAACCGATTAAGACTGGCCCTGACACTTATAACGAAGCGATTGATACTGCCCTTGGCGCGATCGCGATTAGTGAATCTGCCAAAAGCCGAGATGATTGGCAATTAGTTGCCAGCCGGTGGCAAGAGGCAATTGAATTAATGAAAGCTGTGCCAACTTCTAGCCGCAACCATGCGATCGCTCAAAAGAAGCTGCCTCAATACCAGCGCTTTCTAGCCTCGGCTCAGAAACAAGCGGCTCCTCCGCCCAAGCCCAAACCCATTGGACCTGCAATCGTTAACAAACCCTTTTTCACGGTTCCCATCAAACGCCGACAAGGGGACACGATTCCTGTTGTTGACGTGACATTTGATGGCAAAAAGAAATATGAAATGTTTCTGGATACAGGGGCAAGTAAAACGTTGATCACCCGACAGATGGCTTATGACCTAAAGGTGAAACCTGTAGGAATGGCGAACGTGAAGACGGCGAATGGAGTAGCTGGAATATACTTTGGGTTTG
Source organism: Trichocoleus sp. DQ-A2 (assembly GCF_039961915.1). Taxonomy (NCBI): domain Bacteria; kingdom Bacillati; phylum Cyanobacteriota; class Cyanophyceae; order Leptolyngbyales; family Trichocoleusaceae; genus Trichocoleus; species Trichocoleus sp. DQ-A2. Next base: position 151,199 of record NZ_JAMPKD010000011.1, on the reverse strand, counting down.
TTAATTCGATTCAACTGGGTGGAAATCTCGTCAAAGATGTGTTGGTTGGAATCGGACAACCCGACTTGGACATTGGACTGCTAGGACATGACTTCTATGACGGCTATGACATCACCATTAAAAAAGATGTGGTGGAGTTTCGTCGCCAGCGCTAAAGTAAAGAGCGCGATTTTCAATTGGTTACAGTGGATTTTGACCTCTTCCTACCCCTCCCCCTATAAGGCTACGGTGTACGGACAAAGCGCTCTCAGACCTAACCCCCAACCCCTTCCTTCGTAGGGAAGGGGAGCAGTATTCAAAGCCCCTCTCCGTGTCGGAGATGGGTTTGGGGAGAGGTCTGCCGACTTGTGTGTACACCGTAGCCTTATAGGGGAGAAAGCTAGATTTTCTGGCTTCTCTGTCCGAAAAGCGGACGCTTGGGGCGTTACCGTGCCGTTTAGGTAGCGATCGCACTGATTGATATTTATTCTAGGAATCACTCTGGAAAAGCTTCGGAACGGGTGCCAAAGTCATAGAGTGGTTAAGTGGGTTATCAAAACTGGCTATGCCAACACTGACACCAGACCAGCGCAATTACTACTACCTCTTAGAAGCGGAACGAACTGGCATTCACAAGCCGATTCTGGCAGCGCTTTATCAAGTGCTATCTTCACCGCAGTTTTCGGACGGAGAAAAGGGACTGGGCATCTCCCCAGCGAATCGCATTCCCCTACAGGAGGTGGATTCTTTTCCCAAACAAGTGCAATATGCTGCCAATACTATCCGCAGTTTAAGTAACAATCTGGTCGCTCAGGGGTGGAAAGGAGCGGATCTGTGGGACGTACAAAAAGGGCGCTACAGCGATCGCTTTATTCAAGCTGTGGCTGATGGTTATGCACCGCCAGCAAGCGAACCGACAGCAGCGCGGTTGGAAGCCAGCGATGCCAAGGCGTTACTGCAAGCGTACCTAAAAGACATCGAAACCGATTTCAGTGCGGAAGGCTTGCCCCACAATCTTGCCTACCTGGATAAGGCGCTACTGACCCTAGTGGAGCGAGTTCCAGAATACTATACTGGCTTGCCTCATCAACGGGATGCTGCCCTGGAAGTGGTGCGGATGTGGCGTCAGATGGATACAGAAGAAGCCGCGATCGCGTCTTTGCTGTCTCCTGGCACTGTTATTGGCGATAACTTCGAGGAGTCCCAGATGGATGTTCCTCTCAAGCAATTTATTCAACGAATTTCTCCCAATTACTCCGGTTATCCCTATCAACGAGAAGCCCTGCTGCGGCTAGCTCAGCTGTGGCGTCAGCTAGAATCGCGGGAAGTTGCGATCGCTTCTTTGAAAAACAACACCTCCGCCGATACAGGGATTAAAATTGTCGATCCGGCCCTGATTGCCTTTATCCAGCGCATTCCGCAGTATTATCAAGCTTCAGGCAACCAACGCAACGCGCTAACTGAATTAGTTCGGATCTGGCGAAAGTTGGACTCTCGCGCTTCCGCGCTGGCATCATTGGGAATCGACCCTCTACTGCTGAGTGGCACGACAAGCGATCGCACCAGGTTATCGAGTCTTGCCGCCCAGCTAGATCGAGAATTGCTGAATTTTGTTCGGCGTCTGCCGATTGAATATAAAGAAATCGACCACCAACGAGAAGCTTTAATCCGCCTGGTTCAACTTTGGCGCGATTTGGCAACCAGAGATCAAGCCATTCGCTCCTTATTTGAGGATCTCAAACGCATGAATCAGGCACGGAAAGATTCTCCGGACGCCGCACCCAAGCCTGTCCCAATCGCTGTCGCCAAGCGTCCCGACAGGTGGACGCTAAGGAATATTCAGCTGTCTGCCCCCATCGTTCCGGATGGCAACTTTACCTGGGCAGAAGCTACCCACGGCGGCACCCGGATGCCTCCGAACCAGGCGACGCTGGATGCCATGATCCGGATTGCGAGACTCGCACAAAGGGCACGCGATCGCATTGGGCGACCCTTCATCATCACTAGCTGGTATCGACCTCCAGCGATCAATCGTGCCGTTGGCGGGGCAAGATACAGCCGTCATATTGTTGGAGATGCGATAGACTTTCTCTGCGAAGGTCTTTCTGGCGATCAACTTTACTGGTCTCTCGACCCTTGGTGGCCCGGTGGTTTGGGTCGTTACACCAGCTTCCCGAACCTGTGTCATCTTGATGCGCGAAGCTATCGGGCACGCTGGCGAAACTAAAGTGAGGCACAGACGTACACAAATGCTCCTTTTCCCATCAATGGTGAGGGGTTAGGGTTAGCTGACAAATCTTTCCGTATAGGTTGGGTTTCACGCTGTTGAACCCAACCGCAGCCAGTGTTTCGTTGGCTCCGTGCGGGAATGAAACCCAACCTTGTATTTGTACTTCCGCAAGGAAACTCCAAAACATTTGGCTTTTTCAACCCTACCAATCTTTATCCGGTTTCCGGAGGAGAAAACAAAAATTTAATCTACGGTTTGCCTATCGGGATATGAAGGTATACAATAAAAACATTCTGCTAGAATCATGTCCATAGTAAAAACATTTCTATACCTATAGATAGATGAGCGATCGCATTGGACACTTAAAACACACCTGGGTACAATCTCATAATCCTTCACATCCAGCATTGAGATTGCAACAACAGCAACAAACAGAGCCGATGTTCTACTATTTTGCTTACGGTTCTTGTATGTGCCCGGTCGATTTAAAGCGTACATTCGGCGAGAACACCCATAGTTACGTGATTGGTGCTGCCACACTGAAAGGATATCGGCTAGGATTTTATCGTCGCTCAGCGCTTCGCAACTGTGGTGTTTTAGATATGGTAAAAGATCCATCAGCCTCAGTTGAAGGAGTTCTGTATCGACTACCGTGGAGATTGAGCGATCGCTTAGATGAACGCGAAGAAGTCCCTCAAGGCGGTTATCGCCAGGAAATGGTCAACGTTTCCTGCCAAGGTCGGACATATACCAGCGTTCGTACCTACGTTGTCGTTAACAAATTAGCAGAAGAACTCGCCCCCAACGACTGGTACTTCAACGTTGTCCTGCGCGGTGCCTTAACCTGCGGGCTTCCAGAACAGTATTGCTGGCAACTGTTTAACCATATGCATCAGTTACAACAGCGCCATTGGGTCTCATCAGTCTCTAGGGTTCGTTTAGTTAGCGGTAATTGATCGTTCGTCATTCGTCATTAATGATTCGTTTTTGATCAGAAATTCTGAGCAAACACCTAAAAGCTCATGACAACTGACAATTAGCTCGTGTTTATTATTTATTAAAATACTTGTAGGGTGGTTAATTTTCACCCTCATCCTAGGTATTGCTAGGCTTAAAATGTAAACATACATTTTTTGTAAATTCTTGGTGTATGTTTACAAAAGCAAAATTTCTAGCCACATTCTTAGTAATATTTATTATTTTATCTGTTGTTCATGTTTATTCCAAAAATACTTCAACGAGTCCTCAAGTTCAAGCACAAAAAATAATAAGCAGAGAAAATACAGCTAATAATTTATGCGATTGCCAAAGCCAAGAATGCCAATTCAGCATAGAATTTATCAGAACGGATCATCAAGGAAATACAAAGGCTAAAGGGGCAAATTATGTTCTTATTTTTGATCCAAAATCTCCGAAACTAGATTTTAAGGTTAGTCTTGCTTTAGCCCATGAAATTTATGCTAAAGATGCTAAAGGAAGATTCCGCAAAGAATATGTTCCAAAACAATTTCATGAAATTATAGCCGATGATAATGCAAAACTAAATGGCAAAAAACCGATTGCAGCCATTAACGGGGATTATATAGATCCTGAGAATAAACCCCAAGGCTTGAACATTTCGAGGGGGGTAGAATATTCGGGTTTATTTAAAGATAAGCGGTCTTCCTTTGGAATTTCAGAAGGTACAAAAGCGCGAAAAGCGACAATCCAGATTGGGAAAAGAAACGAGCAAAATTTAAACTATAACTTAGTAGGAGGAAATGGAAGATTTTATAAAGATGGAATATTTAAAGATATTTGTAATGACTTGGGAGAATATGCCTGTCAACACGAAACCAGCCGCTCAATGGCAGCGATTACTTCCAAAGGCTATGTAATTTTATTGGTTAACAACGTCGAAACCGATGGACCATTGTATCCTGATAAGTTTGATGATGTCCTGAAAGGAATTTCTAAAAACCACTGTTTAGGAAATATTCAGGAAGCAATGTTATTTGATGGTGGGTTTTCAACAGCTTTTTACTATAACAACAAAATCTATGTAGAAAACTCTAATCCAATTGGCTCAGTTTTCTTAATTTATAAAACCGAGTAAAACTTTATTAAGCTACTTCTCAATTCAAGATACAGCAGTTCCCTATTGGAGCTAGTCAGGTTTAACTTCATCCCGTTCATAGAGAGGTTTTTTTTATATTCCCTCTTGTGAAAGTTCGCGGGTTGGGGTGAGTTTCCAAGTCTATATTGAGCTAAGAGTGAGAACTGCTATAAACGGTACACCAATCTTGTTAAGCGAAGCCTAATTTGTAGCTGCTCTAATTAAAAATTAGGTTTTTATAGTAATCCTAAATGATTCGGGTACCCCGTCGGGGTCAAACTTAGCTTCATTTTGCTTGCGTATTTCACTTGCGCGTTTTTGCCGCTGTTGCAAATACACTTCAACTTCTTGCCGATGCCGTCAATAGTAGCTGATTACAGCATAAATATTCGCTAACTGCAAAGAAGGATATTGAAACACAATTTCCTCAGCAGTCGCCCCGGAATTGAAAGCAGCTACAACTGTATCTAATGTTACCCGTGTTCCGCCCACACGCACCAAACTATGAGCGTTTACTTTTAAGGGAATAGTTCTGCACTAATTGTTGAAAGTGTCATAGCACATTCACCTTAGTTATTGTTTTGGTTATAGATATATTTTATGACTTTTGCAAAACTAATATTTATAGGAGGAGAGATCGCGTCTCTCCAAATCTTCCTTATGAGTTGTTATTGTGTACGGTGAAACAGCAAGCGAAGCGGCGGGTTGCGCTTCGCTAACAATTCACTTAAGTTCATTATGGATTTCAGAAAGTAGTTTTTCTACTTCTTTGGTTTTTGCTTCTCTATTCGATCTTTCCAACTTCTCATCCAAAATTAGTTCTATTCCAATTTTGACTGCATCAAAATATTTTAAACATTCCTCCTCGCTTAACTCATGGATTCCTTTACTTAAAATAGAATAGATAATTCTATTTCTAAATAAAAAATCTGGCAGAAATTCTTTTAGTAACCCTATTTTTTCATCCATTCTACTCCTGCAATAAGTTTCCTCATTCCATGAATCTTTTTTTATTTCTATTGCTTCTTGATGAGCTTGTTCAACTAAATCTTCAAATATTCTTCTTAAATAAACAAAAGAACCAATTCCAACTCCATGGCTTACAAGACCAATAGCCTTACTCAACTCATTATACTTTTTTGTACTTAAAATTTTTTTATACTTACCAATTTTATTCAAAGTTAAGTCAGCAATTGAAGGGGCTTGTCCAAACTTTTGGATTTTCTCATTGTACACTTTAAAGCAAAAATCTATTCTATGGCTTGCATTTCTAGAACATTTATAAACATTACAAAATATTCTTTCGGAAAAGGCATAAGTCTTTTTGTACTCAGTCGTACGTTTCTCAAAGTCGTGTATAAAAGTGCTATCTTTTTTGCACTCTATGCAATATGCATCAAGAGTTTCTCTAAAGAATTCGACATCTAGAACTTTTGGCCAGTTCTCTCCAGTTATATCAAATGTTTTGTAAAGAGGAACTCTAAAAAAGAATTCAAGAGAAGATGGAAAGTCGTTATTCTGATTAGTATCTACCATTTTTTATCCTTCACAATCACGATAAAATACTTAAATTTGCTTTAATCAAAACTAATATAGCGTTTCCTCTGTGGGTGGAATATATCGCGATTCTGACGTTCGATCAACCTTGGTAGGGACATGGTATCGCCTTGTCCCTACAGATGTATCGCACCGAATCAAGAATTTCTATATATCCCTAGCATATTATTTATGATTAATCAACAGTAACGCCTTCAATTTCCGCCTCCGATAGCTCATACAATTCACGTAGCTTCTGTAATTTTTCCTCATCTGGTTGCCAGAAACCCCGCCCATTTGCTTCGATCATTCTGGCGACAATATTGCGGAAAGCTTCGGGATTTGCTTCTCGCAATTTTTTCGCCATTTCTGCATCTAAAGCATAGGTATCTGCTGCTTGTTCGTAAACCCAATCATCGGTAAAATCAACAGTCCCTCCCCAACCAATTAACGCTGTCATACGTTGGGAGATTTCATAAGCACCACCGGAACCTTGATTCGCCATTGCTTCTGCCCATTTGGGGTTCAGCAATTTGGTACGATACTCCATACGAAGTAAATCGTCTAAGTTGCGGGGAGTGGTGTCTTTAGAGAAGCTTTCGACGAAGCTGGCGCTAACTTTTTTACCACGTTGTTTTTCTGCGGCTTTTTTCAAGCCGCCAGTGTTGGCGTAATATTCTTGAATATCGGTAAGACCATATTCAACCGAGTCGATTTCTTGGACAATGCGATCGCTTGTTTGCAACAACTGCGTCAGCACTTCCGGTCTAGCTTGTCCTTTGTCTTTTCTACCGTAGCTGAAGACATTGCGATCGCGCCAAGTATCGCCCAATTCATCGCCAGATTCCCAGTTACCATCGGTTACGCGATCGTTCACTAACGAACCAAAATCACCGGCAGGGTTAGAGAATAATCGCGCTGAGGCATTTTCTACGCCTTGAGATTTCAACGCTAAAGTGTGTTTGCGGATAAAGTTTTGGTCTTCCGGTTCCTCAGCATCAGCGGCGCGTTGAAACAAATCATCCAACAATTCAATAATGTTGATAAAGGTATCGCGGAAAATTCCCGAAAGATTCCCTAACACATCAATACGCGGATGACCGACTTCTGCAATTGGTTTCAATTCATAACGGACAATTCTTCCCGTACCTTCCTTAACAGGTTCAGCACCCACTAATTCCAGCAAAATTCCCAGAGATTCGCCCTTCGTTTTAATCGCATCCAATCCCCATAACATCACTGCCACAGTTTCCGGATAAGAACCCTGTTCCTTAAGATGTTGGGCGATAATCTTTCTAGCAACTTCTCGACCCCTTTCGTAAGCGGCTGGGGAAGGCATCCGATAGGGATCTAAAGCATGAATATTCCTGCCTGTTGGCAACACACCAGCACCATCCCGCAACAAATCACCACCCGGCGCAGGCGGAATATATTCGCCATTAAGTCCCCGCAGCAAATTAGTGATTTCTTCACTATTTTGTTGCAATAAATCACGTATTTTTATCGCTTCATTCATTAACTCTGGAAGATTAGGATTGATGCGAAATTTAACATTAGGATATGTTTTGTTTAAGGATTCCCAGTGTGCTGACAGTGCTGCCTGTTTGTCTGCGCCTTTAGCAACTGCCTCAATAATGTCTTTTGGTAACTCAAAATAAGCATCAAAATAGCTAATTAGCCCTTCTGGAGTTGGCGGTTCCCCCAATGTATGCAAACCAGATGAGAAAAGACGATTTTCTAGAACTTGCAGATATTCGTACAGTTTTACTAAGTAAGAATTAAAAACATCTGCACTGAACAGTCTGGCATTCTCAGGCGAGAAGTTAATACCTAAGCGTTTAGAATCCTCAAAAGGGCAATCTGCATCCAAACCCGTATCGACAATCTTTTTACAAATCGCTTCCTTGAGGGCGTAATTTTTTTGCGGGTCTTCCCGATACTCCGCGATTAAATCGCGCAGCGACACCAATTCTTTGTACAATCCAGCACGACCATAAGGCGGCACATTATGGGAAATCAGCACCCCGTAGCCGCGACGCTTTGCCAACATTGATTCAGAAGGATTGTTCGCCGCATAGATATATAGATTGGGGATATTTCCTAGCAGAATATCAGACCAAGAATAGCCCGTATTACCGAGCGGAGATCCGGGCAACCATTCAACCGTTCCGTGCATTCCGAAGTGAACGACAGCATCAGCTTGAAAGTCGTTTTGCAACCATTTATAGAAAGCGGCATACTGAGGGTGAGGTGTTAAATCGCGCTCAAACATTAGCCGCATCGGGTCGCCGGAAATTCCCAAGGGTGGCTGTACGCCTATCCAAATATTTCCTAGTTGTATCCCTCCAATTTGAAATTCATCTCCATAAGTTTTGATGCCAGTTCCAGTGAGGGATTTCCACTGTTTTTCGATGCGGGTCGTGAGTAGATAGCCTAACCATTCTTCTAGGGTTTTAGCATTAACGTTTGTGCCTCCCCTAGCCCCTCCAGATAATCTTACCCCCTCCCCGTGAACGGGGAGGGTTGGGGTGGGGTTCTCATCCGCCTCTTTCACTATGCGAATTAATTCTTCCCCATCTTCCGGTAATTTTCCAACGTTGTAGCCTTGGTCTTTGAGGGCGTGGAGGAATTTAATTAGACTTCGCGGTACATTCAATAAAGCCGCTGTCCCCGTCGCCCCATATCCAGGCGGAAAACCATATAAAATCACGGCAATTTTACGTTCAGCCGTTGGCTTTTGTCGCAGGGAAATCCATTTTTTCAACCTTCCAGTTAAACGCTGAACTCGTTCTGGAATTAAGTAAATATCTTCTCCCACCAAACCGCCGAGAGGAACTGGATCGATTGCCCCATCCAGTTCTGGCAAAGCATATAAAACGACACTTTGCAATCCGCCAACACCCTGCCGCGTCCAAGAATGAATATCTTGAATTAGTAGCGGTGCCGCAACGATATAGGGTACATTTTTGGCGGTGAGAATGCGCTTGGCTACTTCTACTTGTCGTCCTGCCTCCATCGACCCCGCAGGGCCACCGACGAGAGGAAAACCAATCGTAGAGACAATTGCTTCCACTGGCACCGCATCTTCAGACAGGGACGGAGTTTCAATATTACCCTGCTGTCGCTGTTGCATTTCGTAGTCTGTGGTCATCCAGTCCCGCACCGCCACATGACCTTCAACGCCGTTAATAAAAATTGGCAAAGGGATCAACCCAGCTTTCTCAAAGTGGCGAATTAGTTGAGGAATGTAAGGCTGTTTTGTAATTACGTGCTTGCGATAAAGCAGAATTCCAACAGTTGAGTAGGGACACGGCAGTGCCGTGTCCCTACTTTGATACCATTCTAAATATGCCCGTGGGGATTCAAAAAAACCTTGATAATCGGGATGCAGCAATCCCATATTTGGAGTTTCAAGGGGCGGCGGAATTTCTCCTACCTTCAACTGCAAATATTTTTCTCCCAGCGTCCAGAACATGGACGCAACATTTTCGGTGCCACCAGCGTTCCAATAACCGTAAATAATCAGCCAGTTGCGTAAGTCTTGCACTTTCTGCACTGGCACAAATTTTAATAACTTTGGCCCAACTTTTAAAAAGCTAATATAACCCGCAAGTTTGTCTTCTTCTCGACCGTTGCTGAATTTGTCGAGAATAAATTTAACAGGTTTGGGCATTCCCTTGGGCTTGTCGCCAATTTTGAACGCGCCTATCTGAGTGAGGCTCATCAATTCCAAAGCTGACTCAAAGACGAGGCGAATGGGGATATTTTGCACCCTTTGGCGCAACCACATCACTTGGTCGTAATCAAATAGCAGACTACCGAAAAAGACATCTGCCCCTTGGAGTGCGGCTTCTACGGCTTCCGGTTCTGTGGTGAGGGCGCGATCGCTAAACACCCGAATATCCAACTCCGGACACCTAGCCTGAGCCAAATGAGCTGCCTTCCGGTACAAGTCAGCGTTGAATGATTCAAACCCAGCAATTAGAACAATGCGTTTCATGCCCAGAGAGATTAAAGGTTCCTACTTTCGATCTTAAGCAGGAACCTTGGGGATGGGACGCCTAAGCCCACCCCGACCTCAGATTGCTTTTAGTAACTCGCCCTGAGCATCCCGCTGAAGATATTAAAGTTCTTATCAATCAAACCGATTAAACTCTGAGCATTAGAGAGCGATCGCGGTGGGTTAGAAATCAGCGTATCTAAGGCAATCAAGCGATTAAAATCAACTTTGATGTCACCAGTCCGCTCGGTTTTCCCATCGCTTTCATAAAACTTGACCCCCGCCTTCTTGTGCATAATCTCAATCAACTCCTGCGCCATGATGCCATAGCCAATCGTTGTGGGATGAATGCCATCGAGAGAGAATAAGCCGCCTTGGGTGCGACCCGTTGCATCAGATTTAAAAAAGCGGGAGTCCGGTACGGGTGAAAGTGCCTGAAGCTCAGGTGGCAACTCGTACTGACCACCCACTTCATCCCACCAACTCGGTCTGGCTTGGGGGTCTTGAATATAGCGCCTGGATGCCAAACGATCCAACAAGCCAGCCATTTCAAACAGATACCAATCTCTGCCTTCTTGTCGAGCCTGACGCACCGCCTCGGTTATAAAGTCGTTGTACTGGTCAATGGCACTATCGATTGCTCGTGCCTCTTCCTCTAGCAAGTAGGGGTGCTTATCGGGATCGAAGTCTTCTTCAGTAAGCCAAGGCAAGGAGTAGTAAGGAAAGTATCGAGATCCTGGCTTTGCTTTTTTCCCTTCATTGTCTTTATTGATACCACGGGCAAAAGGAAGGATGGTGATGTGAGGAACCGTTGCCAAGATTACATGGCGAGCGCGGATTTGCTTAACTTCCTCAACCAGCTTGTCCAGTTCAGCCTTAAAGTGAATTGGACGCCAGACAGTATAGCGATCGTTGACCGCCATATCGTCATAACCTTCAGCAGTCCAAGCCGCCTTAAATGTCAGAATACTACCCAGCGCATTGTTGCCACCGATGATAACAAGCAGCGTTTCAATGCCGTTACCATCGCCAGTTTCTTGCATCCCCTCAGCACCTAGTGCTGCCGCCGCTTGCAGTGGTGTCAGCGCGTTGCCTTGTGCATCCCGCGCCGAATTCAAAACTCGGATAGCAGCGCGTTCGTTATGGTACTCGACAACCTGCCGCAGATAATCGTCTTTAGGCGGATTTTTCCGAATGATGTCTAGGCAAATGTCCGCAGTACGCGACAGGGTATTCCGCAAATCCCAACCATAGACCGCCAGGTTGTGATTAATCCCTCGTTGAATTGGGAAGCGGGAGCCTGCGTCACGTTCCCAATAATCCTCTATATCGTCCATGTAGTGGCGTATAAACAACAGCGCTGGGGCGAAATCCAACCAGTTGATATCACCAAACTCCCGATCGAGTTGTCGAGCCAGATGTTCTAGGTTCAGCGGAAATCCATCTCCTGGGCCGTCGTAGGTGGGATAACGCATCTGGTTAGACCAGCCCATTTCTTTGGCAATCATCATCGGATAGGAGAGGCTAGTATTAAAGATTGCCCCACTTTGAAAGCCGTGAGAGAGAGAGTCCCCAATCGTGACTAGCCGATGCTTAGGAGTTCCTTGTCTACTCACTTCAACGGCAATACCCAGGCTGGGATCTGTAATGGGTTTTCGCGCCTGTGCCTGAATAATTACATCGTCTGGCGTGCGATCGCGCATTCGATTTCCAGAGTCTGCCATAAAGTCTCCTTATTAAAAAAAGCGAACATTCGTTACCAGATGCTCCACAACCGATGAGATAAAATCCGGAATTTGTGTTAAATCAGCAGCGGTTTCAAATTAGCCGGTAGAATCTCTAAGACGATAAGATTCAATTAAATATTGTAGCAATTTGTAACAATATTTAAATCTTTTATTTGAAAACTGGACAGAAGATTAGGTAAAGGTTTTACTATAAAAGCTACCTCAAGTTCAAGAAAATTTAATTTTATAAAAAAGCCAGATAATTAATTAACTATTAATTATCATAAGTTAGAGGATTTATTTTAGGCATAATGTATTTTTCAATAATGTAATTATTAGAATCAAATAGGAAGATAGACAGAAGATGGAAATAATAACTAAAGTTATATTATCGAAACTTATTAAGCATTAAGTTATAAAATGCAAGTGTATCGCACAAGCAGTGTAACTCTCATTGGCTGCGTTCTTTTGTAGCGTTAAAATAGCACAAAAGCTAGACTTGCTCGATGGCTTTTTTTTGGCTAGTTAACAGAAAAGTTAGCAATATTGAATTCAGGTGGAATCTATGGCTTTTAATATCAGTGCGCTGAAATTACCCACACTCAAAATAGGCTCTAATGGAGCAGCAGTCAGTTCTTGGCAAAGCTTTTTAAAAGAGGCTGGTTATCCGATAGGAACCGTTGATGGAGACTTTGGCAAGATTAGCGATACAGCTACCCGTAGTTATCAGCAAAGAAATAACTTGCCGGTTAATGGAGTTGTGGATAATACCACCTACACCAAAGCTTTGAGCGACGGTTTTCTTTATAAAGTTCCCAATCTTACGGCGGCAATGTTGCTTGCTTATCTGCGCTTTGGCGAGGCAGAGGTTAAAGATTTACAAAAGAGCTTGAATACAATATTGGTTCCCGACTTAACCGTAGATGGAGACTTTGGAGCGAGAAGTAGCCAAGGGTTAGCCCAAGCTTATCTCCAAAGAGATGTGCGCTTGCGTGATGAATTGGAAAATCTACTTTCTGCAACGACTAAGCAGAAATTAGGCGCAGATTTTATCCCAGCAATGGATATCCTCAACGCCTATGCCAAAAGAATCCGATTTCGCTTGAGTGGTCCGCATTGGTATGACAACTTTCCGACTAGCCGCTCGATTTCTGATTTAGCTTCGCCTTTCCGAGAAAAGGTAGCAGCTTTTCAAAAAGCTTTAATTGATGCGGGTGCCCAAACCATTATTGCCGCTACCTATCGACCTCCACAAAGAGCTTATATGATGCACTATTCGGCTCGGATTAGTCGAGGAGAAATCAGAGCAGAAAATGTACCAAATATGGCGGGAGTTGACATTGAATGGGTACATTATACGAACGCTGTAGCTGTGCAAGCTGCACAACTGATGGTAGATGAATTCGGGATTGGGGGGAATCCGGTGGCTCTAAGATCTCGCCATACTGAAAGGCTAGCCATCGATTGGAACATTACCTGGGAAGGAATTCTAAAAATAAAAAAGAGAGATGGCACCCTGGTGAATATTGGCGCTCCCACGAATGGTGCCAACAATACAGCTCTCTATAGTGTGGGTGCATCTTATGGCGTATTTAAGCTAGCAAATGACCCGCCCCACTGGTCAGTTGATGGTCGCTAAGGCTGAGGAGTTTTTTGAGTTAAGATTTTGAGTTTAGATTGTAGAGACGCGATTTATTGCGTCTCTATTTATTGGTAGTTGCAGAAATTTAGATTGGGCAACGGTAAAGCAAAATGGTATGAAAACAAAAGGTAAACTTTGCTGATTGCCGAACATCTACCCAACTGAGAGCTATGCAACTTCAAAGATTTGACCTTAGCGCGGTTATCATCCGCACTACTGCGATCGCTCTACTGGCATTAATTGCTGGCTGTTCATCCGATCCATATACAGAATCAGCACTCCAGCCAACCAAATCCTCGAATCGCGCCGCTACTACAGCAGAAGTGGGTTTAGCACGCCACTTGAAGCGCACCAAAGCCAAATTTTACGGCGCATATTGGTGCCCTTTCTGCACAAAACAGAAAGAACTGTTTCCAAAAGAGGCGCTTGGTTATATAAACTACATTGAGTGCGATGCGGGCGGTAAAAATCCGCGTCCAGACCTCTGCACAAAGGCAAAGATCAAAGGCTTTCCCACTTGGGAAATTAAGGGGCGGCGTTACTCAGGTTTGCTTTCTTTAGAAGAACTCGCCGAGCTATCCGGGTATAAAGGCGATCGCAACTTCCAAAACCGAATTTGATGCGTGTCGCCAAACGCTTCGCTCAAACGAACAATGCCATGCCCCTACGATGGTTCCCTCATTGTGGCTGCACAGCGGCTGGAGAGGAAATGGGTTGTGCTTGTCCGGCTTGTACTAGAGCTTGATAAATTGCAGCAGCTACCTCAGCACGAGTCGCCGCTTGATTCGGTTTGAGCAAGTTTTGATTCGGATAGTTAATCACAAGACCGGCGGCTGTAGACGCTGCGACACCTTGGGTCGCGTATTTAGGAATCTCCTTGGCGTCTTGATAAGTCTGCAAAGCTTGAGCCGGATTGGACGGTGGTTTCAGCCCTAAGCCGCTAGCAAGCGCAACCAAAACTTGCGCTCTCGGAATTTCTTGGTTTGGGAGAAACCGATTTCCCGGATATCCTTTCAAAAAACCCGTTGCCACAGCTTGCTTGATTCCAGCTTCAGCCCAGTACCCAGAGGGGACATCTTTAAAATTCAAAGCATTCTGAGCCGGTTTTTGACCAAAAGCTTTCCGCAACGGAGCCGTAAATTCCGCTCTAGTGATCGGTTGATCGGGGCGAAAAGTGCCATCGGTGAAACCCGCGAGGATGTTGCGTTCAACCAGCGCTTGAATGTAAGGACGCGCCCAGTAATTGTCGGGGATATCGGAAAAGTTGATCGGTTTAGCTGGGGCAGAAGCTGTGGGGGCTGGTACGGGAACAACCGCCGCTGGGGCGGAAGGCGCAGGCGCGGGTACTGTGGCGGGGGCGACTGACGGCGCTGGGGCGGAAGGCGCGGGTACGGGTACGGGAATAATCGGGACGCTTCCCGATACCGTGTTTGGATCGTCCGGTATGAGTAGCGTTGAGTTTGGGTCGCTCGGTGAAGCAGAAGGTGCCGGAACCGTTTGCTGGGTGGGCGATTCTCCGGGTATCACCGTTGTTGGTAGCGGCGCTGCTGGCTTTGGACTCGCCGTGGCGTCAGGAGTCGGCAATCCGGTCAAATTCAACCCTGGCTCCCTTCTACCAATTGACCAGAAGAAAATCGTGCCAATCACGCCGAAGGCAACAACAATGCCAATCAACTCATCAAAGCCAAGCCGAGAGGAACGTGGATCGGGGGGAGGTGATGTCATTTACCTGAGTTCATGCAGCAAGTAGCTTATACCCTAAAATGCCTAGCTAAGTCATCCTTCTTAAAGCAAGAATTAAAAATTTTTGGAGGACAGAGTATGAAACTTGTTTTAATTGAAAGTCCTGGCAAACGGCAGAAATGGCAGAAAAGCCTTGGTTCTGGCTACCGAGTGATGGCAAGCATGGGTCATGTTGTTGAGCTAGCGAAAGACGGGGAAGATGCACTGGGCTTTGACCTATCAGGCGATCGCGTTACTTGTCGATTTGTCCCTCGTGGCGACCGAGGCAAAAAGGTTCTCACCGAACTGAAACAAGCGGTTAAATCAGCAACCGAAGTTATATTTGCAACAGACCCAGACCGGGAAGGTGAGGTCATTTCTTGGCATCTGGCACGAGAACTCAAGGTTAAGAATCCCCGGCGAGTGGTGACGAGCGAGATTACAGAAACTGCGATTAAAAAAGCAGTGAGCAAACCCCGTCCCCTCGACCAGAACTTAGTAGATGCAGCTCTTTTGAGGACGTGTCTCGACAAGCTGGTTGGCTTCAGAGGCTCCCCTCTCATTTGGTCGCTCAAAAACGGAGCCAAGTCAGTCGGTCGGGTTCAAAGCGCAACCTTGCACCTATTATGCGATCGCGAGAGAGCAATTACAGCCTTTGTTCCTGAAGATTACTGGTCTGTTTACGTTGACTACGCCGAGGGGTTTCGAGCCTTTTATGCCGGACAAGTGAATCGTTCCGAGGAGTCTGAAGTAGAGGAAACCGATGATTCTGAGTCTCCTGATAGCAAAAAAGCTGCTGAAGGAACCAGAGTGACAACACAAACTCAGGCGGATCAACTGGTGGCGACGGCAAAGAGTCATCCTCATCAGGTAGTCAGCACCCAAGGTAAAGTGAGTTTTAAAAAACCACCCGCCGCATTTACCACCAGTTCCCTTCAGCAGGCAGCAGGAGCGCGTTTAAAGCTGAATCCAGAGAAAACGATGCAAGTGGCGCAGAAGCTGTACGAGCAAGGATACATCACTTATATGCGTACAGATAGCCCAACTTTATCTGAGGAGTTTTGTGCTTCGGTGCGGAAGTATCTGGAAAAAAATGACCCCGAGAATATCCCCCAAAAGGCGGCTGTTCGCAAAAGTGCAGCGCTGTCCCAGGAGGCGCACGAGGCAATTCGACCGACAGAGATTACCCGGCTACTATCCGTCATTAAAGCAGAGTTAACACCAGAAGAAGCTGGATTGTATGACTTGATATGGCGACGCGCGATCGCTTCTCTGTGTCAACCAGCGCGACTCCTGAAGACGAAAATTGTCACCAAATCTGGTAGCGTTACTTGGCAAGCTTTGGGTCAGGTGCTACAGTTTGAGGGCTATCTGCGCTACTGGCGAGATATTGGTTCAGATCAAGTGTTGCCGACTCTCAAAGAAGGGCAACCACTGACCTGTACCCATGCGGATGCCGATAAGAAGCAGACGATGCCACCACCCCGGTATTCTGAGTCTAAGTTGATTCAGGTGATGGAGAAACAGGGGATTGGGCGTCCTAGCACCTATGCTCCGACGGTAAAGACTTTGAAAGAGCGGGAGTATGTGGTTCTGAAGAAGGGGTTGCTCGTTCCGACCCAGCTAGGGATGGAAGTGGATGAGTTCTTGGGTCGGGTGTTACCTGAGCTGATTCGTGCAGATTTTACGGCAAAGATGGAGCGGGAATTGGATGCGATCGCTCACGGTAAGCTGGACTGGCAAAAGTATTTGACTAGCTGGAACCGCGACTATTTTGCCCCAGCACTCAAGAAAGCCGGGGCAAAAATTCCCGTTTCTATGCCGACTGTAACGAATCCAAGCCGAGTTAAGGTCACTCCACCTGTTTGTGAACCCCCGGATACTCGCACCGATACTAGCCCGGAGACTCGGTCTGAACTTACTAATATTCGGTGTCCGAAATGCAAACATCCAATGACGAGGGTTTACTCGAAGTCTAAAAAACTTCAAACAGACCATTTTTTGAGCTGTGATGAGCGCAATAATGGCTGCGGTGCTGTAATGTTTTTTAACGTATCCACGCTAGAGTATGAATTGCCTGACGCTAAGCGGAAAAATCCGGCGCGTTCTGACAAGCCTTCTCAGCATTCTTGTCCGATTTGTGGCTCTTCCCTAGAGCGTTACAAATACACCAAAAATGGTCAAGATAAGGTGATGTTGCGTTGCTCTAACCCGAAAACCAAACAAAATAAATGCAAAGAGGTAGCCTTCTTTGAGAGTAAAAAAGGTAACTGGTGGTCGCCAAATTTTGGCGAGCTTGGCGCGGAGTAATTCAGTAAGAATGCGTAGGTATACCTGTGGCTTGGTTTCTTGATTTACAAAGCGCCTAATTGAAGGACGTTGTTTGCTTGATGGTTGAAGGGTCTGGAGTGTACGCAATCATTATCAAGTTTTAACTAAAAAATAAACGCCAAGTCAGTCCCCCCATCCCTCAACTCGAATTGCATTCTATTGGAGATATATTTTAAACTACAGCACAACTATTCACAAAGAACAGCGGCATCTCAACACTTTGGTAGTTGCCCTTACACATAGCTGGAAATAAAATAGCTATGTGTAAGCATACTTTGGTTGGCATCAGTAGTTAATAGCATCACATTTATTTAAAGGTTTTCTTCATACATAACAATAAATATAGCTAAATTTAAAGTGATAGCAGACCTTATTTTTACTACAACGCTTAATAAATTTAAAAAGTATTTTTGTTGTTTTAACCGTTGTTTTAATAAAAAGTTGAACAAGAGAAACTTACCTATTTTTCTGTAAATTCTAAAATCAAAACTAAAATAAATACACTCTTTTACCTTTTCAAATTGAATCAAATTTAAATTGTAAAAAATTGAAACCTGTAGTTTCAGCGTACTTGCGATTCTAAATTACCAATTTTAAATACTCTAAGTTCTACTGTGCCTGGGTTTTAACCCCTAAAATTTTTTTTAACCACGATCCCTTAGCTTTATACCCTGTACCCAAGGCTTGGCAGAGAACTCAAAAAATCAAGTCATTATAACATAAAATCTCAAGCACAAGAAAATTTGTTAAAATAGTTAACTTGCTTCAAGGGACTGAAATTGCTATTATTTAAATTCCTGATTTTGCCTATCTCCGTGCAGCCTACAAAGCTTTCGCCCAAGCTGAGAATATGAAGCTGGGTGTACCCACTCGTGTGAAAATAAACAGCAAACTTCCACAGGTTTAAATTGAGTGGATATACAACTACACTAAAGCGGAATAACTTGGTATCATAACCCTTTGAACCAGGAACGTCACTAGCGTCAGGTTGAGGAATGAAGTCTGATAAATCATTGATAAACAACAAAATTAAGCGGCAACTGCAACAAACACCAGTGGCGATTATCGGAATGGGTTGCATTTTTCCGCAAGCCAGGACTCTAGAAGAGTATTGGGAAAATATCATTACAAAAACCGATTGCATCTCTGATGTTCCTCCCTCACGCTGGCGGATTGAGGACTACTACGATCCAGATCCCAAGGCACCGGATAAGACTTATTGCAAACGAGGCGGATTCATCCCGGATATTGATTTTGATCCGATGGAATTTGGGTTGCCTCCCAATATTCTAGAGGTGACAGATGTCGCCCAAATGCTCTCGTTGGTAGTTGCCAAACAGGCAATGGAAGACGCTGGTTACGGTGAATCCAGAGATTTTAATCGGAAAGGCACAGGCGTCATTCTGGGCGTAGGGGGCGGGCAGAAACTAATTACGCCGCTAACTGCCCGTTTGCAATATCCCGTTTGGGAGAAGGTTCTTAAAAACAGTGGTGTATCTGACGAAGATACCCAAAAGATTATTGAGAAGATAAAACTTGCCTATATCGGCTGGGAGGAAAATTCTTTTCCGGGCATGTTGGGGAACGTGATTGCCGGACGAATTGCCAACCGCCTAGATTTAGGAGGAATTAACTGTGTTGTAGATGCAGCCTGTGCCGGGTCATTAAGCGCCCTGCGGATGGCTTTGAGTGAATTGACCGAGTATCGTAGCGACATGATGATCGCGGGCGGTGTGGATGCCGACAATTCGATCTTCATGTATATGTGCTTTAGTAAAACGCCTGCCTTTTCTAAAGAAGGGAATTCTCGTCCCTTCGATATAAATTCCGACGGGATGCTGTTGGGTGAAGGCATGGGAATGATGGTTCTCAAGCGGCTTGAAGATGCCGAACGAGATGGCGATCGCATTTATGCCGTCATCAAGGGAATGGGCACCTCCAGCGATGGCAAATCTAAGAGCATTTATGCTCCTCGTTCGGAAGGGCAAGCCGTAGCGTTGCGTCGAGCTTATGAAGATGCTGGATTTGCACCCTCAACAGTCGGTCTGATTGAAGCTCATGGTACAGGAACCGTCGCTGGCGATCCGACAGAGTTTGCAGGCTTAAATGAAGTTTTTAGCCAAAACAACTCCCAAAAACAACATATTGCCTTGGGGAGCGTTAAGTCTCAGATTGGACATACCAAAGCAACAGCAGGTGCAGCCAGCCTGATCAAAACGGCTTTGGCTTTGCACCATAAGATATTACCCCCGACGATTAATGTTACCCAACCCAACCCTAAACTTAAAATAGAAGACTCACCCTTCTATTTGAATACCGAAACCAGACCCTGGCTTGGCATTGATGATGAAACGCCAAGAAGAGCAGGGGTCAGTGCGTTTGGCTTTGGAGGCACGAATTATCATGTCGTCCTCGAAGAATATCAAAGGGAACATCAACAGGCTTATCGTTTACACAGTACGCCAGCGACCATTCTGCTGGATGCTCCAACAGTAGGAGAATTATTGGCGAAGTGTGAAACCCTAGAGTCGCAATTAGCAAGCGATCGCGGCACACAACATTACACAGAACTTGTCAGCGCTGCGAGTTTAAAAATTCCCGTTGTCTCAGCCAGAGTGGGATTTGTCGCCACCTCTGCCGCAGAAGCGCGTGAATTATTGCAGATTACGATTGACTTACTGAAAAACAAACAGCAAGCCCAATCGTGGGAGCATCCCAAAGGAATCTATTACCGCAAAACTAGCCTGAACCCCCAAGGGAAGGTAGTGGCGCTGTTTTCGGGGCAAGGTTCGCAGTATTTGGAGATGGGTAAGGAACTTGTCCTTAACTTCCCTCAGCTTCGCCAAGCTTACAGCGATATGGACAAATACCTGGGCAAGAATGGGTTGCCACCGATTTCCCAAGTCGTTTTCCCGTGTCCTGTTTTTGACAACGCCCAAAAGGATGCCCAAATTGCGGCATTACAACAGACCGAAAATGCCCAACCCGCAATTGGTGCCTTGAGTTTTGGTCTCTACAAGATTATAGAAGAGGCAGGGTTCAAGCCTGATTATGTGGCAGGGCACAGCTTCGGGGAACTGACAGCACTATGGGCGGCGGGCGTTCTGAATGACGAAGATTACTTTTTCCTCGTCAAAGCCAGAGGTCAAGCGATGGCATTCCCCGACGATCCAAAAGTTGATACCGGCATGATGCTGGCGGTGAAAGGGGATATTTATAAAGTCAAAGAAGTTGTCGAGAATTTCCCCAAAATCACCATTGCCAACTGGAACTCTAACAATCAGGTGGTATTAGCGGGGGCGAAGGGAGAAATCGCCAAAGTCCAGCAAAAATTGGAGCAGCTTGGGTATTCGGTTGTTTTACTACCCGTTTCCGCAGCTTTCCATTCACCGTTTGTCGCTCACGCTCAAAAACGGTTTGCAGAGGTGCTGGATCGCGTTACTTTCAATCAGCCGAAAATCCCGGTATACTCCAATACAACCGGAAATCTTTATCCAGACAATTCCCATACCATCGGACAAACCTTAGCTGCACATATTGTCAATCCTGTGCATTTTAAGCAGGAAGTTGAAAATATTTACGCAGCCGGGGGATATTTCTTTGTCGAAATTGGTCCCAGGAATATCCTGACCAATCTGGTGAAGAATATCCTCGAAGATCGACCCCATTTAGCGATCGCCTTGAATGCCAGTAGCAAAGGAGATAGCCAGCGCCAGTTGTGCGAAGCCTTTGTTCAGTTGCGCGTGGCTGGCTTGTCTTTACAAAACCTCGATCCTTACCTAGTTAAACCAAAAGCATCCAATTCTCAGCAAAAGAAGAGATTGAATGTGCCTTTAAACGGCGCTAACTATGTCAGTGAAAAAACCAAAGCTGCTTTTGAACAAGCTTTGCAAAACGGACACCAAATCAAGGGAAATCCAGAAAGGGAAAACAGGAATGGGAAATTGACACAGGAGCCGAAGAAATCTTTAGCCCCGAAACCAACACCACACATCGCCCCAATCCCTAGCCCTAAACCCGTAATTCCCGTACCCGTAATTCCCCAAGTCAAAATGCCAGAGCCGATACCAGTTCCACCCGCAACCAAATCAGAGGCGCAACCCATGCCACAATCTTCTGTAAATAATCAGGGTCTTCTAGAAAGTTTAGAGCGCAACATGATGCGCTTTCACGAACATCAAGCTGCCAGCCAGCAAGTTCACGAACAATACCTGAAAAATCAGTTGGAATATTCCCAAAGATTTTTCCAGCTCATGCAGCAACATTATTCCCTTTTGGGTGCTGGTAACGGTGCCAATGGGTCAGTTGTGAATGGTCAGGCGTCACTAGCGCCCGTTCGGAACTTGGAACAAGGGCAAAACGGACAAGGAATCTCTGACAAACTACAGTACTCGGTTGTTGCCCCCACTACCCCGGCTGTCGTGCCGATGCCTGTGCCAGATGCCGTCCTTGCCTCGGTGCCAGTATCCCAACCTGTTTCCAGCAATGGTTCGCAGCCAGCCCAGGCTCTCCAAGTAGAGGCAAGTCTGCAAAATCAAATCGCTCAAGCAGAGCAGGTAGAAGTTGCGCCATCGGTCATCGAAACAACCTCTAGCCCATCTGTAACAGCGCCATCGGTAGATTTGACCCCCCTGATCGAATCCCTGTTAGAAGTGGTCAGTGAGAAGACTGGCTACCCCACGGAAATGCTAGAGCTTTCGATGGATATGGAAGCGGATTTGGGGATTGACTCGATTAAGCGGGTGGAAATCTTGGGAGCCATGCAGGAGTTATTCCCTGATTTGCCGCCAGTAAATCCAGAACAGCTCGCCGAACTCCGCACCCTCGCTCAAATTGTTGAATATATGGGCAACAAAGCGCCATCAACAGAGGTCGAGGTTTCTGCTCCAGCGGCAGCAGTTTCAGCGAAGGCAGAAAACGGATTTGTCTCCCAGGAGAAGGCGAATGCTCTAATCCAATCCCTGTTAGAAGTAGTCAGTGAGAAGACTGGCTACCCCACGGAAATGCTAGAGCTTTCGATGGATATGGAAGCAGATTTGGGGATTGACTCGATCAAGCGGGTGGAAATCTTGGGAGCAATGCAGGAGTTATTCCCTGATTTGCCGCCGGTGAATCCAGAACAGTTAGCCGAACTCCGCACCCTTGCTCAAATTGTTGAATATATGAGCCAGGAATCGCGGGTGGCTGAAAAAAAAACTTAACCCCAGAATTGCAGCAAGTTGAAGTTGAAACTGAAGCTGAAGCTGAAGCTGAGCACAAGATTCAACGCGGTCGGGCGAGGCTCCAACCTCTGAGTGAGGCAGATTATGTGGATTTCACCTTGCCCGACCATCACATTTGTTTGCTGACCGATGACGGTAGCCCTGCCAGTATCAGATTGGTCAAGTCTCTTTCAGACCGAGGGTGGAAAGTGGTTGTATTAAGTTTCCCCGAATCTGTTATTGCCCAACGGCTACCGTTACCGGGAGGAATAAGCCGTGTGGTGCTGGCAGATTTGAGCGAGGAGCATTTGAAACAACAACTAATGGCGATCGCGCAAAACTACGGCTCCATTGGCGCGTTTGTTCATCTGCATCCCTCGCTTCAAGAAAGTCTTGGGCAGGAATCGGAAAAAGCTATCCTCAAGCATATCTTTCTGATTGCTAAGCACCTCAAAAAATCACTGAATGAAGCAGCACGTCAAGGACGCAGTTGTTTCCTCACCGTGAGCCGCCTGGATGGGCAATTCGGTTTAAGTCGCAAAACAGAGTTTAGCGCCATCGGTGGCGGGCTGTTCGGCTTGACAAAAACCCTCAACCTGGAATGGGAACGGGTGTTTTGTCGCGCCATCGATTTGAGTCCCGCTTTCGATGAAGAATTTGTCGCCCAATCAATCGTCGCGGAACTTCACGACCCCAATCGGTTGATTACCGAGGTCGGGTACAGTTTCCAGGGTAGAACCACCCTGGTTTGCGAGCTGTGTAGGGTTACGAAGAAAGCTCACCCCACAAAAAATCAAATTACTCCATCCTCTGTGTTTCTCGTCAGCGGGGGTGGACGCGGGATTACTTCCCAGTGTGTCATCAAGCTAGCGCAACGCTACCAATGCAAATTCATCCTCCTCGGTCGCTCAAGCATCAATCCGGAGCCAGCATGGGCAAAAGGCAGTGTTGATGAATTTGATTTGAAAAAGCGGATTATGGCAGATATTACTGCACGAGGAGAGAAACCCACCCCAATTAAAGTTCAAAAGACACTGAAGGCGATTTTAGCCCAACGAGAAATCGCCCAAACGCTGGAAGCCATCGAGCAAGCGGGTGGGAAAGCAGAATATCTCAGCGCAGACATTACCGATGCGATCGCTTTAAAGGAAAAACTAGCAGATGCCGTCCAGCGTTTCGGAGCGATCTCCGGAATTCTTCATGGCGCTGGCAATTTGGCAGATAAATTAATTGAGAATAAATCCGAACAGGATTTTGAAGCCGTTTATACTGCCAAAGTCAAAGGATTGGAAAATCTGCTGAGTTGTGTCAATCCGAATCAAATCAAGCATTTGGTGTTGTTCGCGTCAGCGGCTGGGTTTTACGGGAATATTGGTCAATCGGATTATGCGATCGCCAATGAGATTCTCAATAAATTTGCCCATCACTTTAAGCGCCTCCATCCCGAATGTCACGTAGCTTCCTTCAATTGGGGACCTTGGGATGGCGGGATGGTTACGCCTGAGTTAAAACAGATTTTTGCCGAACGCAAGGTTGAGGTAATTCCCGTTGAAGTGGGCACTCAGATGCTAGTTGACGAACTAGATTTTGGCGAACGGGAAACGGTACAAGTCTTAGTGGGGAGTCCTCTGGTAGTCGTGTCTGGAGAGCTAGATTCAGAACTCCGGACTTACCAAATTCATCGAAAATTAAACCTAAAAGCAAACTCCTTTTTGCAAGATCATGCGATTGGTGGTCAAGCAGTATTACCAACCGTTTGTGGTTCGGTATGGCTTGCCAATGTTAGCGAACAGCTATATCCTGGCTACAAGTTTTTTAGCTGCGAAAACTTCAAAGTCTTAAAAGGCATTGTTTTCGATGAAACATTGGCAAGCGAATACATCTTGGAAGTGAAGGAAGTTAATAAATCCCAGAACGAGCAACTCGAACTCGCAGCGACGATATGGAGTGAAGCGGAACCCGGAAAACGCCGTTATCATTACAACGGTCAGGTGAAACTCCTGAAGGAAATTCCAGAAGCTCCTACTTACGAATTTGACCCCACTCAAAGTCAAGAGTTTGCGTTTCTATCGCCTTATCAAGATGGCACTTTGTTTCATGGCCCTAGTTTTAAAGGGGTCAAACAAGTTTTAAATATTACGCCAGAAACCCTGACGATGGAATGTGTTTTACCCCAGCTCAATGAAGAACAGCGGGGGCAGTTTCCGGCACAGGCATTCGATTTTGTCGCCAAAGATGTGCAATTTCAGTGCATGTTGATTTGGGTAAGGCATTTTTATCAGGCAGCTAGTCTCCCTTTACGCTGCCAGAAAGGAGAGCATTTCCAAACGATTCCCTTGGGTAAACCATTTTACGTGTCGATGGATGTCATTTCTAGCAATGATACTAAGTTAGTGGCGAACATCACTTCCCATGATATTCAAGGAAAAGTTTACTCGCGAGTATTTGGGGCAGAAGTGACGATTAGCAAACAACTGAATCGTCTATTCTTTAACTCAGAAAAAGTAGGAGTTAAGTAGTGGCGAGTTAAGAAACCATTCAGCGTGCTGTAGTAGCGATCGCTGCTACAGCACAATGGCTAGAGCTTATTTTAAAAACTGTTGTTTTTGATTAAAATTTTTAGGAATATTGAATGGAAAAAATTGCAATCATCGGTTTATCTAGCTTATTCCCAGGTGCAGAAAATCCTGAGCAATATTGGCAGAATTTAATTGCTAAAAAAGATTTTAAAAGCTTAGCAACAGTCGAACAAATGGGAGTAGACCCCCAAAAGTTTTATTCGACAGATAAAGGTAAGCTAGATAAATACTATTGTTTAAAGGGAGGCTATATTCGAGATTTTCAGTTAGATACCAGCGAGTATCCGATGGCTCCTGAGTTACTGAAAACCTTAGATGAAATTTATCAATGGTCTTTATACGTCACAAAACAAGCGTTAAAAGATAGCGGTTATTTAGGAAATCAATCAGTTCTGGAAAAATGCGGCGTGATTCTGGGAAATCTTTCTTTCCCCACCCGCTTTTCCCATCGTTTTTTTGCACCAATTTATCAAAAATTTCTAGATTCAGCTCTTCAGCAACTTTTAAAAGAAGAATCTTTTCAACTAAAAAAACCACCTTCTGACGTATCTCTTTTAAATGGAATGTTATCCGGGTATCCGGCAGCAGTCATTGCTCAAGCGCTGTCTTTATCCGGAATTAATTTATCTCTGGATGCAGCCTGTGCGACATCGCTGTATGCAGTCAAATTAGCTTGTCACTATCTGTTATCCGGCAAAGCTGATTTGATGTTAGCGGGTGCGGTAAGTTGCGCCGATCCGTTCTTCATCAACATGGGATTTTCCATTTTCCACGCTTATCCAGAAGATGGGATATCGCGTCCTTTTGATAAGTCATCCGGGGGCCTCGTAGCTGGAGAAGGAGCCGGAATGGTTGTCCTGAAACGATATAGCGATGCGCTGAGAGATGGCGATCGCATCTACGCCACAATCTGCGGTGTTGGCTTATCGAATGACGGGAAAGGGAAATTCGTCCTCAGTCCCAATCCCAAAGGGCAAATCTTAGCCTTTGAACGGGCATATACCGAAGCCGGAATTCATCCCAACACTATCGATTACATTGAGTGTCATGCCACGGGGACTCCGGTCGGAGATATCACCGAACTCAACTCGATGGAGACTTTCTTCGGTCAGTCTCAAACGGTGCCTCTGATTGGTTCTGTCAAATCCAATTTTGGTCACTTGTTGACGGCTGCGGGAATCGCAGGTCTCATCAAAGTGATTTTGAGTATGGGTGAAGAGGTCATCCCGGCGACAATCGACGTAATTGACCCCCTCCGTTCGGAAAAGGGCGCGATCGCTGCTGACCAGATAGTCACTTCCCCGACACCCTGGCCTCAAAAATTACCTACCAAACGTGCCGCCATCAATGCCTTTGGTTTTGGTGGCACCAATGCTCATTTGATTTTGGAGTCATCAGAAGACATCGGGAGTGGGGAAGACAGGACAAAGGCAGCGGCAAACACCTCGCTCCAAAATCCAAAATCTCAAATCCAAAATCGACTCGCGATCGTCGGCATGGATGCCTTCTTTGGCTCCTGTAAAAGTTTAGATGCCTTCGAGCGCACGATTTATGAGGGAACGCAGCATTTTATCCCCCTTCCGCCTCAGCGTTGGCAAGGTATCGAAGAGCAACCCCAATTACTCAAAGAATATGGCTTGGCAAATGGGGAAGCGCCTCTAGGAGCCTACATCCAAGATTTTGAACTCGATTTTTTAAATTTCAAAATCCCGCCCCGCGACGAAGATCAACTCATTCCTCAACAGCTATTGATGCTAAAGGTGGCGGACAACGCCATCAAAGATGCAAAACTCGCTCAAGGGGGAAATGTCGCCGTAATTGTGGCGATGGGGACAGAACTCTCCCTACACCAGTATCGGGGTCGATGCGACTTATCTTGGCAAATTAAAGAAAGCTTGGAACAAGCGAATATTTCTTTGTCTCCCGAAAAACTTGCCGAACTGGAAACCATTGCTAAAGATAGCTTGCATCCTCCGGCGCAAGTCAACCGATACACTAGCTTCATCGGCAATGTGATGGCTAGTCGCATTTCCGCCCAGTGGGATTTTACTGGTCCCTCTTTCACCATTTCTGCCGAAGAAAATTCGGTTTTTAAAGCTTTAGAAGTCGCTCAATTACTTCTTTCTAATGGAGAAGTTGATGCTGTTGTCGTCGGCGCTGTCGATCTCTCTGGTGGATTAGAAAACGTATTATTTCGTCAACAGTTAGCACCGATTAATCAAGGGATTCCTACCTTAAGCTTTGATGAAAACGCGAATGGCTGGATGGTCGGAGAAGGTGCAGGTGCCGTCATTTTAAAGCGGCACGAAACAGCCAAACAAGAGCAAGACCGAATTTATGCCGTTATTGATGCCATCAGCTTAATTCAGGATAATGCCAATCATCAATCGACGAGCGATCGCATACTCACACAAGCTTGTCAGCAGGCGTTCGATTTAGCGGGTATTCACCCTACAGACATTGGGTATCTGGAAGTTTTTGGCAGTGGCGTCGCCTCAGAAGATGAAGCCGAAATCAAAGGTTTACTCTCTGCCTATCAGACTTCCCAAGCGAGTTTAAGTTGTTGCCTGGGAAGCGTCAAAGCCAACATCGGTCATACTTATACCGCTTCCGGGATGGCGAGTTTAATCAAAACTGTCCTCTGCCTGTATCATCGGTATATTCCTTCGACTCCCCAGTGGTCTAGACCGAAACTGCCTCAGATGTGGCAAGGAAGTCCCTTCTACGTCGCCACCGAATCGAGAACTTGGTTCTTGGAACCCGAAGCGTCTAAGAGAGTGGCTGCAATTAACGGCTTAGGCATAGATGGTACTTATTCTCACATCATCCTCTCGGAAGAATTGAGCCAAAAAGAGCGTCGTAGCAAGTATCTGGAACAAACGCCCTTCTATTTATTTCCCCTGACCGCTAATCATCAATCTGCGTTGCTCGAACAGTTGCATTCGCTCCAAAATCTTATTGAAACGGGTGACGATCTATCCGTTGCAGCAACACAGACCTTTACAGCTTTTGGGAAATCGCCCCAGGCGACTTATACCCTAGCGATTGTCGGTTCTCATAAACAGGAAATCCTGCGGGAAATCCACTTAGCGATCGCAGGTATCAAAAAAAGCTTTGAAACTGGCGGAGAATGGAAAACACCACTTGGCAGTTATTTCACACCGAAACCTTTAGGAAATGAGGGTAAAGTTGCCTTTGTTTACCCTGGTATGGCTAGTTCTGGTCTGGGGCTGGGACGGGACATTTTCCAGCTATTTCCTAAAGTTTACGATAGCTTCTCGGCTCTGACTCCCTATCCAGGTCAGGTCATGCACGAGAAACTTCATTATCCCAAAAGTTTAGAAAAACTTTCCAGTCAAGCACAAGCAGAGAAACAGGCAGAATTTTTGGGTGACGGAGTAGCAATGTGCCAAACCGGAATCAGTTTGGCAGTGCTATATAGCCTGATTCTCAGACAGTATTTCCAAGTCCAACCCCAAGTTGCATTTGGGTATAGCTTGGGTGAAGCTAGCAGTATGCTGTTTGCCCTTGACATTTGGCGCGATGATGGGAAATTAAGCGAAGCTTTAGTGTCCTCTCCTCTATTTAGAACTGATTTATGCGGTCCCTGTTTAGCAGGACGTAGGTTTTGGGGTTTGTCAGAAAGCGATCGCTCGGAAAAATTTTGGATTTCCTATGTTCTCAAAGCACCAGTATCGGTAGTTAAGGAAGTCCTGAAGCAGGAAGAACGTGTTTATCTGTCATTTATCAATACTCCAGAAGAAGTTGTCATTGGTGGCGATCCGCAAGCTTGCTTACGAGTCATTGAAACTCTCAAATGCAAATATTTTCCCATCAATTTTGACAGTGTATTGCACTGCGAACCAACAAATACTGAGTATGAGGGATTGGTTGAACTACACACAATTCCCATCCAAAATGTACCCGATATTCAGTTTTATTCTGGAGTAGATTACGCTCCGATTAAGCTGGATACTAATTCTTTGGCTCATAACGCCGCCAAAATCTGCTGTATAACGGTTGATTTCCCTAGAATTATTCATCGTGTCTACGAAGATGGTGTCAGAATCTTCATTGAGGTAGGCGCAGGAAACAATTGTTCTCGATGGATTAGCGAAACGCTTAAGCAACACGAGCATATTGCCATATCCATCAATACCAAAGGCGTTGATGACCATACTGGGGTGGTCAGGGTTTTAGCAAAACTTGTGAGTCACGGCGTCTCTGTGGATTTGTCCCCACTTTATTCTCAAGTGCCAGAAAAATCTATCCAACGTCAATCAATTGTTAAAAAAGTTACTTTGGGTGGAAGCCGAATTTATTCTAAAATTTTGACCGCTGAAAATTGTGAGATTTTCCGAAAAGAGATAACAAGAGGTAATAAAGCAAAAGCCATGACAATAGCAAAAGAACCCCAACAGACAACTAATCATCAAAACCAAATGATGAAGATATTTCAGCTACAAATAGCTGTAGCCGAACAATTATTGAATCAAAATATATCAGCTCAGAGCAATGGTCAGATAGCCCCTGCAACTTCAGATCCTCAGCGCAATAGTTACACAAAGCCTTCTAATATTGTTTGGGATGAAGCAGATTTACTGGAATTTGCTGAAGGGAAAATTTCCCGTGTTTTCGGTAAAGACTATGAAATTATCGATTCCTATTCCCGGCGAGTGCGGCTGCCAGTTCCGCCCTATCTCTTGGTGAGCAGGGTTACTAAACTTGATGGGGAAATAAATAGCTTTAAACCCTCTTCAATCACAACCGAATACGATATTCCACAGAATGCCTGGTACGCTGTTGATGGTCAAGCTCCTTGGGCAATCAGTGTAGAATCTGGTCAATGCGATTTATTATTAATCAGCTACCTAGGAATTGATTTTGAGAATAAAGGCGACCTAGTTTATCGCTTGCTTGATTGCACCCTGACGTTCCTAGATGATTTACCCAAAGAAGGACAAACCCTGCGTTATGACATCCGCATAAATTCTTTTGTGCGAAGCGGAGATAACCTACTATTTTTCTTTAGTTACGAGTGCTTTGTTGGGGATAAAATGATCCTCAAAATGGACGGAGGCTGTGCCGGATTCTTTTCCGACGAACAACTCGAAAATGGTAAGGGAATTATTGTTTCCGATAAAGAACTTGAAGCGCGAAGCAAGATTCCAAAGCAAAAGTTTGAGCCTCTGCTAATCTGTCAAAAATCAAGCCTAGATGAGTTAGATATGTTATCCCTCACCGAGGGTAATATTGCTGCCTGTTTAGGAGACCATTATTGGCAAGATGGCTTAAATCCCTCCCTGCGCTTGCCCCCGAAGGCAATGCTCATGATCGACCGCATCACATCAGTAGAACCGACAGGAGGGGCTTGGGGTTTAGGTCTAATTATCGGCGAAAAATTTCTTGACCCAGATCATTGGTATTTCCCCTGCCACTTCAAAGACGATCAGGTGATGGCTGGTTCCCTGATGGCAGAAGGGTGCGGTCAACTCTTGCAATTCTATCTTCTCTATTTAGGATTGCAAACCTACACGGTTGATGCTAGATTTCAACCGATTCCCGGTTTGCCACAGGTCGTCCGTTGTCGCGGACAGGTGACTCCCATTTCGGGCAAATTAATCTATCGGATGGAAATCACTGAAATTGGCATTACACCAAAACCTTATGCAAAATGTAATGTTGAAGTCATCCTGAACGGCAAAATTGTTGTTCACTTCCAAGACCTAGGCTTGCAGCTATCTGAAAAGAACCCTAATCATTCAATTTCTGTTGAACAAGCGATAAACAACTCTCAACAAAAGGCAGGATTACCCCGGAAACTAGCCTTATTAAATGAAGATCAAGTCAACGAATTTTGTCTGGGTTCGGTTGCTAAGTGTTTTGGCCCAGAATTCGAGATTTATGACAACGGTGGCGTCAAAGCTTCGCGAATGCCCAATACTCATCTCAATTTGGTGCATCGCGTTTTGGAAGTGAATGGTAAGCGCCATGAACTAACAAAAAATTCCAGTATTGTTACTGAATACGACGTTCCCACAGAGCCTTGGTATTATCGCCAAAACTCCTCTCCGACAATACCGTACTCAATTTTAATGGAGATAGCTCTGCAACCCTGTGGTTTTCTCTCTGCTTATTTAGGAACTACTTTGTTGTATCCAAATCAAGACTTGTACTTCCGCAATCTTGATGGACAGGGTCGCCTTCTCAAGGATATAGATATTCGAGGAAAGACGATTACGAATACAGCCCGGTTACTGTCTTCATCCAATATCCAGGGAGTGATTATTCAGAGTTTTGATTTTCAAATGGTTTGCGATGGCGAACCGTTTTATGAAGGAACTGCCGCATTTGGTCATTTTAGCCCCCAATCTTTAGCAAATCAGGTAGGACTGGATCGCGGTAAGGATGTTCCACCCTGGTACGAAACTGAAAATACCACCGGACTCGCGAAAGCAAAAATCGACTTAAGGAGTCTAGAAAGTAGAGCCAAGTTTTATCGCCTTAATCAGGCTCGACCCCATTATCGGCTTGCTCAGTATCAGTTAGACCTCCTGAATGAAGTACGAATTATTCAAGGAGGAGGGAACTATCAGCAAGGCTACATCTATGCCCGAAAAGAGGTAAAGCCGAATGACTGGTATTTCAAGTGTCATTTTTACCTTGACCCGGTCATGCCTGGTTCATTAGGAATTGAGGGGATTTTGCAAGCGATGCAAGTCTATGCCTTGCAGAACGATCTTGGTAAACAATTCAAATCTCCCCGTTTTGTCCAAGCCATCGACCATCTAATCGTTTGGAAATATCGCGGACAAATTCCTCATGGTCATACCGAGATGTATTTAGAGGTTCATATTTCCAAAGTGGATATTACTCCAAACAAAGTCACCTTAATCGGTGATGCCAGTTTGTGGAAACCCAACCTGAGAATCTATGAAGTTAAAGACATCGCTCTTTGTTTAGTTGAGTCTGATTAAAATCTATCAAACTCACACTATGGTTCAGTTAGTACTGTTGGTGAATTAAGAACCTAACCCCCAGCCCCCTTCCCTAGTAGGGAAGGGGAGTCCGGAAGCCCCTCTTCTCCTAAGGGAGGGATTTGGGGAGTCAACCCAACCGACAATCTACAATCTGTTATTGGCTTGAATTGGAAAAAGAAACTATGTTGGCAATACCTTTAACGCAAAACAAAAATGGTCTTCGTTTCTCAGGAAATCCGAACAATCAAAATCCAGTCTGGCAGGGTTCTTTAAATTCTGTAGCTTTTGATGAAGAAGGTATCAAGACTAAACTGCTGAATTTAGATAAACCCTGTTACATCGTTAGCAAGCAAGGCCAAATTGGGGTCACGAACGAAGGTTATTTAGGGGATGCTAATAACGGCAAAACTGAATCCGTGGAAACTTTGACAGCAGTGCCACCGCTAGTTCCTCAACAGTTGGGAGACCCCAGTTTCCTGACTTTCCACGGGGTAAAATATGCTTATAGTACGGGGTCAATGGCGAATGGCATTGCCTCCGAAGAAATGGTAATTGCCCTTGGTAAAGAAAAGATTCTCAGTGCCTTTGGTGCCGCGGGCTTAGTTCCTTCTCGCATTGAAACTGCTATTCACCGCATTCAGCAAGCACTTCCAGAAGGGCCTTATGCATTTAATTTGATCCACAGTCCTAGCGAAGCTGCAATCGAGCGGGGTGCAATCAATTTATATCTCAAATACGGCGTCACCACTGTAGAAGCTTCCGCATTTCTGGATTTGACACCCAACATTGTCTATTATCGAGCGGCTGGACTTAGCCTCAATTCGGCGAATCAAATCGAGATCAAAAACAAAATAATTGCCAAAGTTTCTAGGACAGAAGTTGCAACTAAATTTTTGCAACCAGCCCCAACTAAAATGCTCAAGCAATTGGTTGCTCAAGGGCTAATTACTGAGTTGCAAGCTTCCTTGGCTGAAAAAATTCCAATGGCTGACGATATCACTGTAGAAGCCGATTCTGGCGGACATACAGATAATCGTCCCTTGGTTTGTCTCCTACCTTCGATTCTGGCTCTTAGGGATGAAATTCAGGAAAAATATGGTTACGAACAACCTGTTAGAGTTGGAGCTGCTGGAGGAATTGGTACACCGCACTCAGCATTAGGGGCATTTATGATGGGAGCCGCTTATGTGGTGACTGGCTCCATTAACCAATCCTGCCTTGAAGCTGGAGCTTCTACTCATACCAAAAACTTGCTAGCTCAAGCGGGTATGGCTGATGTCAGTATGGCACCAGCAGCGGATATGTTTGAAATGGGGGTGAAATTACAAGTCCTCAAACGTGGCAGTCTCTTCCCAATGCGGGCGCAAAAACTCTTTGATTTCTACAAGAACTATGACTCAATTGAAGAAATTCCGCTTGTAGAAAGAGAGAAATTAGAGAAAGAAATATTTAGGAAGAGTTTAGAGTCAGTTTGGCAAGATACTGTTGCTTATTTCTCTCAACGCGACCCGGATCAAATAACTAGAGCAGATAACAATCCCAAACGTAAAATGGCTCTGATTTTTCGCTCGTATTTGGGGTTATCTTCCCGCTGGTCTAATGCGGGTGAGAAAGGTCGCGAAATGGATTATCAAATCTGGTGTGGCCCCTCGATGGGATCGTTCAATGAATGGGTGAAGGGTTCTTATCTGGCTCAAGCGAATAATCGTCGCGTAGTTGATGTTGCCGATCACATAATGATTGGTAGTGCCTTTTTGTACCGGCTGCAAAACTTGAAACTACAGGGATTATCGATACCTGCACAATACTGGAACTACTGTCCAAAACCTCTTTTTTAGGGATAGTCTAAGCATTCTTGCTACCAGGGGCTGGCATTCTAAAGCACTTTGCCGTAAAAAGCCTCTGGGCTGTCTCTATCGGTATGCCTTAAACTGTGGAGGCAAGCGATCGCCTATGGGCGTTTTGATTAAGACGCTTTTGAGTGAGTCTGCGCGATCGCTTTTGTCACTTCCAAGAACTCGCGCAAAGTCGCTGAAGCATCGTCCTGTCGCCATACAGCCGCCATTGGGACAGTTGGTGTTGGTTCAGCGATGTTTTTGTATAAGACACCCTTGCGTTGAAGATTTTGGACATTAGCAGGTAGCAAGGCAACTCCAACCCCACCAGCGACTAAGCCGAGTATTGTTAGCATCAGCGTTCCTTCCTGGATGACAACGGGGGAAATACCCAATTGTTGGCACAGATGTTCGAGCTGTTCAGATAAGACTGGAGAGAATTGACGAGAAGGAAGGATGAACACTTCCTGTGCCAGTGCTTTTAAGGAAACTTGAGGTTGGCTCGCCAGTGGATGAGTCTCTGGTAAAGCGACAATTAAAGACTCATGGCAAATCGTCATCCAGGATAAATCAACTTCTTCTTGCATCCAGGACGGCAAATGGAAAAAGCCAACATCCAGATGGCGATCGCGCAGTGCTTGCAATTGGAAGGAAGTTGCTAACTCTCGCCAGACGAGTTCCACAAGCGGAAAACGTTCAAGATAAACTCGGAGAATATCTGGCAAAAAGCTGTTTGCCATTGAGCTAGTAAAGCCGATTACCAAACGCCCGATTTCTCCACGACTAGCACGTTGCGCCATATTGACCGCACGATCTACGCTAGCGATCGCGCTTCGAGCTTCGTCTAAAAAGACTCTTCCCGCTAGGGTTAACTGGAGCGGTCGCTGGGTGCGATCAAACAGTTGCACTCCCAGATCGTCTTCGAGATCGTGAATTTGTTTGCTCAAGGGAGGTTGCGCGATATGCAGACGAGCAGCAGCACGAGAGAAGTTTAACTCCTCTGCAACCGCGATGAAGTAATGCAAATGCCGAAGCTCCATTCGTTCTTCACCACTATGTCTTTGCCCTAATCTTGGCAAGATAGGAATGCAAATGTCAAATTAATATCAGTTTTTAAGCACTATATTTTTGCCATATAGTTACCTAGTCAAAAAAGTATTAGACATCTAGTAAACCCTTCGTTAATCTAAATGAAAAGACGTTATCAACCTCAACACATCTAAGTTAATAGATAGTGTTGTAAATAGGTATAGGGAGCCATTATTTTATGAAGAAGATCGAGCGTGTTGCCATTGTGGGGGGAACGCACGGAAACGAACTCACCGGAATTTACTTAGTGAAGAAATTCGAGCGATCGCCCAACTTGATTCAGCGACCTAGCTTTGAAAGTCTTACCTTGTTAGCGAATCCCAAAGCCTATGAAATTGGGAAACGGTATGTTGATACCGACCTTAATCGCTGTTTTCTTCGCCAGGATTTGGAGAATTTGAGCCTTTCTAGTTACGAAGCGCAACGAGCCAAAAAGATTTATGGAAAATTTGGCTCTGGGGGGAGCCATCAGGCAGATTTGGTTGTTGATTTACACAGCAGCACATCCAACATGGAGCTAACAATTATTCTCGCTAGCAAGCAACCTTTTAACCTTCAATTAGCGGCTTATCTCACATCTTTTCATTCAAAAGTGAAGGTACTTTATTCGACAACCAGAAATCAAGGCACCCCTCATCTGGACTCAATTTGTGAATTCGGCTGCACAGTTGAAGTCGGTGCGGTGGCTCAAGGGGTATTGGATGCAACTTTATTTCAGCAAACGGAGGAACTTGTCCAGGCAATTTTAGACTACACGGAAGCCTACAACCAGGGAACGCCACCTCCTGTAAGAGATACCCTTACCGTTTATCACAGCATCCAGACAATAGACTATCCCAGGAATGAGTTTGGAGAGATTCAGGCAATGATTCATCCCCAGCTTCAATTTAGAGATTATGAAGCGCTTCATCCCGGCGATCTCATGTTTTTAACGTTTGATGGTCAAGCGATCGCTTATGAAGGTGAAGCAACAGTTTATCCAGTCTTTATCAATGAAGCAGCCTACTATGAAAAAGGAGTTGCTATGTGTTTGACTGAAAAGCAGCAAGTCACCATTTAGCAAAAGTATCAAATTTTGAATTAAAATTTAATCATTTCTAACTCTTGGTCGATAAAAAATACATCGCGAAATTGAAATTTTGGATATTATTGGTTGACAAAAGTGAAGAATAAATCGGTTATTCAAAACCACAAAGGAGTCATAAATGAAGGCGCAGCAGGCAGAACTTTACCAAAGTATTCAAGAATTTTCCCTTGACGATCCTGGGGCTGCTTTTCCTTTTAGCCAAAGGTTAGCAAGAGAAAACGGTTGGACAGTTCAATATACTCAGCGTGCCATTAACGAATACAAAAAATTTATCTTTCTTGCTGTTGTAATTGGGCATCCTGTCACGCCTTCCGAGCAAGTAGATCGAGTTTGGCATTTGCACTTAACTTACACTCATTCCTACTGGGATGAGTTTTGTGCCAAAGTTTTACAGAAACCATTGCACCATCAGCCAACGAAGGGCGGTTCCAGCGAACAGGATAATTTTTACAGGTGCTATAACGAGACGCTGATTAGCTACGAAAAACTCTTTGGACAGCAACCTCCTAGCGATATCTGGTCGCCACCCGATACCCGATTTGGGAAAGACATCCAGTGCAAACAAGTCAACACTCATCGGTATTGGCTCGTACCCAAACCATCTTTTACTCTGGCTTGGTTGCCCTCTATTGATCTCCCTCGCTTGCCTTTGGGGCAATTCCTAGCGATCGCTCTATTGTCATTTATATTAGTTCTAACTATCAGCAGCTCTACGCTACTGATAGCAGGGATTTCTACCCAGACAACTCACTCTATAAGCTCTGAATTAGCACTGGCTCAAACAAGCGAAAATTCTCCGCTACCTCGCAAGACTCCAACCCCTACTCCTAAGAACAAAGATCGTTCTACTTCGGAAAAATCTTCAGGATCGTTTTGGTGGTGGCTGCCAATATTCCTCATTTTTTCCCTGTTCGGAAGTCGCGGCAATAACAGTGGTGGTGGTAGTAATGATAGTACGAACAACGGCTGCGGCTGTGGCTGTATGTGATCGGGCATCTGTTTAAGACTGGACAAGAGACATACAACTAGAGAAACCCTGTCCAAAACCCTTGAGTGGGCGTCATTTTTGGCGTTACCTTCAGCAATCAGGTATCACCAGGATGGATTTCTGATTGATCGGTGCAAACCCCAAAAATCTTCTAACAGCGACTGTTCTCGTAATTCTTAATTGCTTTTTACTTGGCTACCGTGGCTGCGAGGATCATCCTGACTAACTTTGGCGGGTGTAACGGGTGATTGGAAGGCAGAAACCTGTCCCCCAGCTTGGGCGTAAGGCAGAGGTACAGAAGCAACAAGGGCGTCAATGTTTGCCTGCATGACGGGACGAGGCACCTCACCAATCGTTTGAGCGATCGCGTCTCCGTTATTGCCGAAATAGACAAAATGGGGAATCCCATCAACGCGGTAGCGCGTCATCTCTGGCAACCACTTATTGTTATCCACATTCAGCATGACAAAATTCATCGAATCAGCATACTGCTCTTTCAGTTCGCCCAGATCCTTTGCCATCGCCTGACAGCTGGTACACCAGTTCGCATAAAATTCCATCAACGTCGGCTTGCCATTGCTCAAAGCCACTTCTAACGGTGTAGATTGCTCAGCTTGGGTGTCCAGGGAAACTGAACTTGTCTCAGTTTGTAGTCCCAAGAATAGGAAAACGCTGAGGACAATCGCTACTAAAGCAATCAAGAAGTTTGTGACACGTTTCGCGCCGGTTCCTAGCGACGGCGGCTGGGAGGTTGCAGTTGATTCAGGTGAATTCACAGCCATCGAAAATTTTTTCACGATTGTTATAGATGAGCTACCTTTAGTGTACCAACTCCCTCCAGAGCTACCTTTGCCGTGAAAAAACGAGTAACGTTAACTTTTCCCAAACGAGCGATTCAGATGCCAGTGACTTATCGACTGGCGAAGGATTTTAATGTAGCGGCGAATATTATTCGTGCCCAAGTGGCACCCAATCAAATTGGGAAGCTAGTGGTGGAACTTTTGGGCGATATTGATGCAATAGATGCGGGAATCGAATGGATGCGATCGCAAGACATCAGCGTTTCTTTTGCCAGTCGCGAGATCGCAATCGATGAAGACGTTTGCGTTCACTGCGGGTTATGCACTGGCGTTTGTCCCACAGAAGCTTTGACTCTGGAACCGCAGACATTTCGGCTTAATTTTACGCGATCGCGCTGTATTGTCTGCGAACAGTGTATTCCGACTTGTCCCGTAGAGGCAATTTCTACTAATTTTTGAATTGAAAATGCTTTTTTTTGGCAATTGAGTCCAAGACTAGGCGATCGCATAATTGTAGTAACCGCAGCGCTCTTGAATGGCAGCGATCGCATCGAGGATCGTGCTAAGAGCAACGCTATTCTCCGATTTTAAGAGCATCTGGCGCAGATAAGGTAATGCTCCAGCGCTGCCGATTTTCCCCAAACTATAGGCAGCCTTCTCCCGAACGCTAACGTCTTCGTGGTTAACAGCTTGCCTGAGCGCCCCTACAGCCGACGGGCTATTGATTTGACCTAATGCCCAAGCAGCACTCCCTCGAACGCTAGCGTCTGGGTGGTTGAGAGCTTGTCGCAGTGCTGCTACCGCCGCTGGAGTGCCGATTTGACCTAATGCCCAAGCAGCGCTTCCACCCACAGTCGCGTCTTCATCGTTCAACGCCCCCAACAGCCCCACCACCGCAGCCGGAGAACCGATTTCCCCTAAAGCCTCCGCAGCCTTCTCGCGCACCCGATAGTCGGTATCGTGCAAAGCCTCCAGCAGCCCGGTTACGGCAATCTGGCAGCCAGTGCTACCTAAAGCAGAGGCAGCATTTTCGCGCACCCGATAGTCTGTATCGTGCAAAGCTTCTAGAAGTCCCGCTACCGCCGCCGGGGAGCCTATTTTTTCTAACGCAGCGGCAGCACTTTGACGAACTCCAAAGTCTTCATCATGTAACGCTTGTCGCAGTCCGACAACGCTGACTTCACTGCCGATTTTCCCTAAAGCCTCAGCAGCTTTTTCTCGAACATCAAAGTTTGGATGGTTTAAAGCTTTCAGTAGCGCCGCTACGCCTTCCTCCTTGCCCATAGAACCCAGGGCATAGGCAGCCATCCAACCCACCCACGAATCATCATCGTCCAAAGCTTCTAAAAGGCCAGCGACCGCCGCTTGGGCAGGTGCAGGATCGATGCCCTTTCTGCCGATTTTCCTTAAAGCATAGGCAGCACCCCTGCGAACATAAAAGTCACGATCCTTTAAAGCTTCTAGCAACCCTGACATTGCCGCCGGAGAGCCGACTAAACCTAACCCATAGGCAGCACAACTGCGAACCTCATAATCTTCATCTTTCAGAGCCTTCAGCAGCCCCGATACTGCCAACGGATTGCGGGTAAGACCTAAGCCGAATGCAGCCCTCTCGCGCACCCGATAGTCTCGATCCTGCAACACTTCCAGTAGTGTCGCCACCGCCTCCTCGCTGCCAATTTTTCCTAAAGCATAGGCAGCTCTTCGGCGAACATCAAAGTCGTCATCGTTCAACGCTTGCCGTAGCGCCATCACCGTTTCTTGCGTGCCAATCGAACCTAATGCTTCGGCTGCTTTTTGACGCACCCGATAGTTTTCATCATTTAACGCTTGCAGTAGCGCTGATACCGCCTGCTGAGTGGGAATTTGACCTAAAGCATAGGCAGCATTGTAACGCACCCGAAAATCTGCATCGTTCAACGCTTCCAGTAGCGCCGACACTGCTTCCTCGGTGGGGGTTTGACCTAAAGCGTAGGCAGCTCTCCCACGCACATCAAAGTCCTCATCGTTCAATGCTTGCCGCAGCACCCCTACGGCTGCCTGGGTACCAATCGCGCCTAAGGCATAAGCTGCACTCTCGCGCACCTGAAAATCTTCATCGTTCAACGCTTGCCGCAACCCCATCACTGCGGCATCGGTGCCGATAGAACCTAATCCATAAGCTGCACTCAAGCGAACACCAGAGTCGTCATCGTTCAATACTTCCAGCAGCGCTGTCACGACTGCATCGGTGCCGATGGAAGCTAAGCCATAAGCTGCACTTTCACGCACCTTATCGTCAGGGTGGTGAAGCGCTGGGAGTAGGCTGGGGATTGCACTATCAGAGCCAGTGATGCCTAAAAGTTGAAATTTCAACTCTTGAGGAACTTCTAGAGAAGCAACTAAACCGACGGTTGCGGCTTGAAACTCCGGTTTAACGGCTCCTGCCATCTGTGCGCCTAACCTCAAATCCACTTCTAAGGCTAACTTCACGACT
Organism: Trichocoleus sp. DQ-A2; assembly: GCF_039961915.1. NCBI lineage: Bacteria > Bacillati > Cyanobacteriota > Cyanophyceae > Leptolyngbyales > Trichocoleusaceae > Trichocoleus > Trichocoleus sp. DQ-A2. Next base: position 110,902 of record NZ_JAMPKD010000011.1, on the reverse strand, counting down.
CGCACTACCTGAGCTTTTTCCTCCAAGCGCTGTAACATCTGGACTATGGGGTCTGTCCATTTTAGATAATTTAAATACTCCTGTTTGAGCTGGTCATCACTCAGTGAGAGTACCTGTTGGAGGAGGTTTTCGGCGGTGTAAGATTCCTGAATCGGTTGGTGATGCAATTCCATCTAGTTGCCTTCTCACATTTGAATCAATGGGTGCTTGAGCAAACCGTCTAGGCTACGTCCGACTCAGCAAAAAAATATATGACTTTGATTTTAACGAACGACGACGGAATAGACGCTCCTGGAATCCGAGCGCTGCACAAGGCGATGAATGGCAAGGGGGTGATTGTGGCTCCTAAAGACCATTTATCCGGATGCGGTCATCAGGTGACGACGACTCAAGCGATTCATGTACGGCGTCGCTCGGATTTTGAATATGCGATCGCGGGTACTCCCGCTGATTGCGTTCGCATTGCGCTTACGCATCTTTGCCCTACTGTCAAGTTTGTCCTTTCTGGCATCAACGCCGGTGGCAACTTAGGAGCCGATGTTTACATTTCAGGGACTGTCGCTGCTGTGCGCGAAGCAGCCTTTCATGGGGTTCCGGGGATTGCCGTTTCCCACTATCGCAAAGGCAAACTGAATGTCGATTGGGATGTGGCGGCGAGGTGGACGGCTGGAATTTTAGCCGATCTACTCAACCGTACCATTGAACCGGGAACGTTTTGGAATGTGAATTTGCCGCATTTGTTACCCGGAGATCCCGATCCGGAAGTGGTGTTTTGCGAACCTTCTCGGCAACCCTTACCAGTTAACTATCGCGTTGAAGGCGATAATTTTTACTACGTCGGAGAATATGCCAAACGCGATCGCACTCCTGGTAGCGATGTTGATGTCTGCTTTTCCGGCAAAATCGCCGTAACTCAGCTGCGACTTTAAAAAAGGTGAGGTAAGATACCGCTCCCATAAGAGTTAGCGAAAATCCCTTAATGCAGTCCCTTCGTGTAAGATAGCCAAGGTTAAATTGAACTCAATAGTGGTGGAACCATCCGAAGCACAATACCTAATTCTCAACGCCTTAGATACCTTAGAGCTACTTAGCAATGCGGTGTATGATGAAGACACAGGAATTTGGGTAATTGAAACCCCTAGCAATGTCTTACCCTATGCTCGACTCCTGCAAAATAGCGATATTGTTCCTATCAAATGGGTATCGGAACGATGACAAAACCTACTGAGATTGAAAAGCAACAGTATGCAAGAATAAAAGAACTTTTTGCTTTATCTCGACAGCGCTACTTGGATGCAGGAGGCGATCCTCGAAAGCGCCCAAGTGGTCTTAAAGGTGATGATTACTTGACCGATGAAGAAAGGCAAGAACTATTTGCGATCGCTCGCGGTGGAGTTAAAATCATCGGGGACGAAGTTCACTGTGAAGGGCGGTCTTGGAAAATATCCGCAAAAGATATAAATAATTAGAATTAATCAAAATGCGAATTTTAATCATGGGCGGAACCCGTTTTATCGGGGTTTATCTAACAAAAATTTTGGCGGAACAAGGACATGAAGTGGTGCTGTTCAATCGGGGAAATAAACCAGCGCCCGTTGAAGGTATCAAACAAATTCAGGGCGATCGCACGGATGCTTCGCAACTAAAAGAAAAGTTATCTCAAGAAAAATTTGACGCAATTTTTGATAATAATGGTCGGGAATTGAGCGACACCCAACCTTTAGTAGAAATTTTTAAGGATCGGGTGCAGCATTTTATCTACATGAGTTCTGCGGGTGTGTATCAAAAGTCAGATCAGATGCCTCATGTAGAAGGGGATGCCGTCGATCCAAAAAGTCGTCACAAAGGTAAGCATGAAACGGAAGCTTACCTAGCACAACAGAAAGTGCCTTTTACGTCGATTCGTCCTACCTATATTTACGGCCCTCAGAATTATAACGATCTGGAAGCTTGGTTTTTCGACCGGATTGTGCGCGATCGCCCAATTCTGATGCCCGGACATGGCTTCCATCTCACCCAACTCGGTCATGTGAAAGACTTAGCGGTAGCAATGGCAGCAGTGCTGGGCAATTCTCAGGCAGTGGGACAGATTTATAATGTGTCGGGCGATCGCTATGTTACTTTTGATGGTCTAGCGCGTGCTTGTGCGATTGCAGCCGGGAAGTCCCCTGAGAATTTACAAATTCTCCACTACGAACCCAAAAAGTTTGACTTTGGCAAACGTAAAGCTTTTCCTTTCCGACTTCAGCACTTCTTCGCCTCAGTAAATAAAGCCAAGACTGAACTAAGATGGCAACCAGAATATGACTTAATTTCTGGCCTAAAAAACTCGTTCCAGAAAGATTATCTTGCCTCTGGTCGGAACAAAGCCGAGATAGATTTCTCAATTGATAACGAAATTCTAGAAGCAGGCTAAATCAATCACAAACACCCGAAGACCCAAAAGAGCGATTAGTAGTAGAGATACGATTCATCGTGTCTCTACTAGCTAACCGCTGAGGGTTGCTCGGTTTTTTGGGGGAGAAGGTAAATAACTCCAGAAATCAAAGTAAAGGCAACGGAAATCCAGAAAGCAATTATGGCGGGAATTTCCCAAGAGACAGGCAGGGGTGCGATCAAAAGCGCGATCGCAATAATTTGACTGACTGTTTTTAACTTGCCCCAAATATTCGCTCCACTAATGGTCGTTTTGTTAACGCGCCAACCAGCGATCGCTAACTCTCTTGCCAAAATTAGAAATACGCCCCATGCCGGTACTTGACCGAGTTGAATGAGCGGCAATAGGGGAGCCAACACCAGTAATTTATCAACTAACGGGTCAAGAAATTTACCCAAATCTGTAACTTGATTCAGTTTACGAGCCAAGTAGCCATCCAACCAATCGGTAGCCGCCGCAACCAGAAAAATTACCAATCCCACAGTGCGAGTTTCCGTTGTTGGGGTGTCCAGGCAATAAAGCAGAACTGGCAACGCCAGTAAGCGAGATAAAGTAATCCAGTTGGGTAGCGTCATAACAAGCATCGATCTGATAAGTTAAAAAGACTGTAGACTCCGGACGGTTTCGCGTCCAGAGTCTACAGCCTGAAATTCTAAGTTTACAGTTAGCGATTCGCGATTCGCTTTTTAACAAGCACCTTTTTTCTTCACAACTGCCATCACCGTCTTGAAAATCAAGCTGAGGTCGTAAGCAACAGACCACTTTTGCTGGTAATCAATATCCATGCGGACGATGTCTTCAAAGTCTTGGACGCTAGAACGACCGTTCGCTTGCCACTCGCCAGTAATTCCCGGCTTAACATTCAATCTTTCCCAGTGATGAGCATCGTAGCGCATGACTTCATCAACGGTCGGCGGACGGGTTCCTACTAAGCTCATGTCTCCCATTAGAACGTTCCAAAACTGCGGGAATTCATCTAAGCTGGTGCGACGTAAGAACTTACCGATGCGGGTAATTCGGGGGTCATTTTCGTTTTTAAAAATATGCCCTTTCGCTTGGTTATCGACCAGATGCTTGAGCTTCTCTGCACCAACAACCATCGAACGGAATTTCCAGATGCGGAACTTGCGTCCATTCAAACCGCAGCGAATCTGACTGTAAAAGACAGGACCTGGGTTATCCAGTTGCATTGCGATCGCAACTGGAATTGTAATTGTCGCTGCGATCGCTAACCCCACGACGCCTCCCAAGATATCAATCAGGCGCTTCTCTTTGCTAGTGACAGATGGATGACAGCTTGGCTGTTTTGTAACATCAACCAGATAGATTTCATCAAACGCCGACGAAGCAACGTCGAGGGATTCGGGGAGGTGGGAAGTAGTAATCACTGTTTTTAAGTTGGCTTCTAGAATCAGGTTGCTCTTATGTCAATATAGGCAACACCCCTTACAGATGAATCGTTGAAAGCCCTTACTTTACCGAATCTTTAAGGGAATCGGTATTTTTTTAAGTTTTGTTAGAAGTACGGTTGACAAGCTACAGATTTCAATTATTTAATCCTCTGCCTGTAGGAGGATTGAGAAGGATAATTCTTTTTACCTGAAAGTACGTCGTTACGCGTCTCTTGCGGGTCAGAACTTACCCGGCAAGGATTGAGAAGGATAATTTTTCACCTTGAAGTACTCCTCCCCAGTCTTTTGCAAACAAAGATTTTTCCCGATTTTCCTCCGCACGTAGGGGGAATTGCGGAGGGATGTTCTTGTGACTGAATACAAGCAGTCTCGGATCTCATTGCTAAACTGTTGCCGGTACTAACAAGTCAAAAACTAATGGTTCTTCTAGTTTTTGATAAGTGCTTGTCAGGATAGTGTTTAAATAGCGAAGATAGCGATCGCCCTGCTGAGCATTCAGTCGATACATCTGGGTCGCTTCTTTCTCAAAAAGTGGAGCCTCTGCGATCGCTTGATAGTCAGGATTTTGCTCAGAGGTGGAACTCAGCAGCCCAAACTCGGCTTCCGACGGCACGATACCCGCAGGCAGCTTTCCTTCCAAAAGCGCCATGACGCGAGAATAACAAACCCGCGTATTAATGCCGCGATACTCTAATAACTGCATAATTTCATTCAGCGGCAGCGGTTCTTCGGGTAAAGCGCGTAAAAGTTCCAAAAGCAGAAAATAATCGCTGTACTGCTGCGTTTGTTGCTCCAACAGTTGAGGATACAGCGGTAACGTAGCCAAACCGTAAGCCACTGGACTACAGTTTAGGGTTGAGTCGTTTGCGCCAGTATCCCGAATCAGGACTGCTTTTGGGAGTTTTTGTCGCAGCCATTGAGCGATTTCTCCGACGGCTGCGGTTCCGCCAGTACAGATAATTTGATGAATTCCCGATGCGGGTATCCCTGCCTGAGTTAGCAGCGCATTCAATTCTTGATTCAGTTTTTCAAGAAACGGTTTGAACACGCGGTTTTCTAAATCTCGGCGTGTCACCAAACAGGACTTTCCGCCCAATTCCACAGTATAGCTGTCTTGCTGTTGCAGAATTCGTTTGACAGAATTGGCAGCTTCCAGAAGCGCTTGTCCTAGAGGAGAACTTTGCAATAACGATGCCAAGCGATCGCGCGTTGCTAAATCGGGTTCCCCGGCTTTGGGAAGGCTCAAGGATGAAGAATGCAGGATGAAGGATGACTCGAATTCATCTTTCATTTTGCCTTCTTCATCGTTCAAGAGTAATTGACCGATGATGTCTTGATCGATAGCGTTACCTGCATAGGCAAGACTCCGACAAGCAAACTGAGAATACGTTAAGTCTTTAAGATTTTCGGGCAAATTCACCACAGCGAGTTCGATGGTAGTGGCACCCGCGTCGATCACTAGAGTCCCGCCTTGCCAGGGGACTCCCGGTAAGGTTGCACCTTCAATTCCTGCTAACAAAGTAGCGATCGCATCTTCAAGAAAGAAGATTTCCTCCGGATTTTCCACCAGATGGGCACCCAGTACGGCTTCGCGAATGTTAAAGCGGTAGGTATCTCCCCATTTAGCCGGACAACCGACAATCACACCACTCAAGCAACTCATCGCTGCATTCAGCGTAGAGGGCTTTAAACCAGCAGCACCCACCAAATTAGGCCTCGATTGTTCTGTTGGGGATAGCGGGTTTCCCTGCCTTCCTAGAGGTCTTAGAGTGGCAAATAACGCTTGCAATGAGCGCCCCAGCCAGTAAAGGGAAATTGGCTGGTCGAGCGACCACTGCAATATCGGCTCCCATTTTTTGGCAGATGAATAGTAAGGAATTCCCACCTTCAAGTACGGTTTAAAGCCTTGAATAAAGACTCCTTCTTTACGATTGGCAAGAGAAGACGCCAGAACACCCACTGCGATCGCCGCTGGTGTATGCGTGTAAGTGCTGCTCGCGGCTGGTGTATCGGCGTAAGCGCTACTCGCACCCCCCGATGACTGCTCTGAATTGCTCCAGGCTGGCCCCGTGTAAGTCACTGCGGGTAAACGAAAGCTGGTTTGGGTAGATTCTGTCTGTCCTTGGCTTATCCAATAGATGGGATATCGTTCACCCGTCGAACCATTTAACAAAACCGCAGACACGCCAGTTGTGCCAAAGTCAATACCTAAGTACCAGGCATACTTGCTGACATTCTCCGCAGGCGATGGTTTTGCAGACTCAAGGACAGTGGAAGAATGTATTGAATTTGGATTCATTATCCCGATCGGGAGCAATTTTGTACTTTCTAAAACTAATGGGGATTCAAGGGTAATTTCCTGAGTGGGTATCCCTACGGAGTTTTTTTTTCCGGGTTCGATGAGTCTGAAAATATATCCAGCTCCAGATCAAAATCGTCAGTTTGAGGCAGCGTCGGCTCAGAAACGGCTTCTTCCTCGGTTGCCATCGGTGGATTGTTAGGGAACTGAGCGATCGCATCGTCTGGTGGAGCGATCAGTTCTTCCAATCGCAATAATTCTTCCTGCCAATCCGATTCCCCTAGGTGTGTTATTTCGACTTGCGAAATTTCTGGCATTTCCTCAAATTCCCAGTCGCCTAAATCTTCTTCCTGCAACCCAGTTAGCGCATCAATATCGGCATCAGACGCGATCGCCCTTTCTCTGGGTGTTTCTAGACTCTGTTCCTCATCGGCAAATAATTCCCACGATTCATCGAACTCAATCGATACTGCTGTCTCCTCACCAGTAATTTCTGGCGTCTGTTGTGCTTCCGAGTCAGAGAAGTATTCTTGCTCTAGCGCCGCCGTTTCAGTAGGTAGTAGATTGACTTCTTCGGGGAAGAATGACAACGATTCATCGAAATCAATGGTGGCTGGTGCCTCCCTTGACGGATTGGCTGACTCCTCCCACTCCCAGTCGGCAACGTATTCTTGTTCTAACGCCGCCGTTTCGATTGGTGGTAGCTCTAAATCGACTTCTTCTTCGGGGAATACCAACGATTCGTCGAAATCGATGGCGGCTGGTGCCTCCCTTGACGGATTGGCTGGCGGTGGCATTTCTTCCCACTCCCAGTCAGCAACATATTCGTGTTCCAGCGCCGCCGTTTCTGTAGGTAGTAGATCGACTTCTTCGGGGAATACCAACGATTCATCGAAATCGATGGTTTCTGGCATCTCTTCTGGCGTTTCTGCTGACGTGATTCCTAACGTCTGTTGCTGGGAATCGGCTATGTATTCTCGATCCTCCTGTATTCCTACTTCTGCTTCTGTTATCGAACTTAGCGAGGGCGATACTTCCGACGATTCATCAAGATTAGCGGGGGGAAGAAAAGCGATCGCTTTGTCTGGCGCTGGGTCTAAGGGTTCTACAGGGAACAAGGAAGCCAAATTCCAATCCGCTCTTTCATCGGCTGTTGTCGTGTTCGCCGTTTCCGGTTGCTCCTGATGGGAATTTTGTGGATGGTGAGCGATCGCGTTTTCTGTTTCTGAATCTAAACTGAATTCCCCAGACGGCAATCTTTCCGACTCCCCATCTGTTCCCGGAACAGAATCCTCCTCCACAAAGCTATCTAGGGCGAGATCGTCCCAATCTTCCATCAACAACTCATCCAGTTCCGTCACTGGCAAAGCTTCCTGGTGTCTCTTCCCCTGGGTTACTTCTGACGCTTCCGCTTGTGTTTCAACAGCGTCAACCGTCCCCTCTGGTATCTCCGTCCCAAAAAGCTCTTCCTCCTCTGCGAACCAGTCATCTTGAGTCTGAATTTCTGTCGCGTTATCGCTAAAATCCGCCTCTCTATGGCTCCTCTGCTCCTCTGATTGCGGGAACACGCCCCCCTGCGGTGCCTCAAAGCTAGACAGATCTTCACTCAGCAGTTGCAGCGTATCTCTATCCAGCCAGAAAAACTCGTCTTGGTCAACTGAGAAAGTATCCATCGCCAGCAGATTTTCGTCTGGCGAAGCGGGAATGTAGATATCTTCTTCCAGACTTGCAGCTTCCTCGGTTGCAGGTTGCTCTGTATCCTGGATTTGAGTATTCTGGATTTGAGTATTCTGGATTTGAGTATTCTGGATTTGAGTGATTTCCTCCAGACTCGGAGGTGTGACGCTCGGTAAGAGAGATTCCGCTGGCAGTACTTCCTGCTCCTGGAACAGATCCTCCTGCAACAGATCGGTTAGTGCCGAAATGACCAGATCCCCTTCTTCCACTGTTTCAGGATTGAAGGCTTCATTGGTTTCGACATTTTGATCTTCACTGGCAATCGTCGGAGCGATCGCCCACTTCTCAGCTTGGATAACAGTCCTTTCCCAATCTTCTGGAAATAAAACATTTTCCCAAGAGTCCTCAACTTGCTCGACTCTCGCAGGTGGTTGCGCGATCGCGGCATCTTCAGCGGGGTCTTCCAAACCTGCAAACAGGGCATCCTCTAAAGAGTCCTGACTGCTATAAGGGCGAGGGTTCCTCTCTCCGGCTGAATCTTGAGGAATGATTGGATTTATACTTTCTGCTTGAGTTTGGGTATCTCCGGCGGGATTATTCTCCGGTTGTTTCTCAACTTTTTGAGCTTGTTGTTCGGGACTCTGTGAGATCGGCGGCGTCCCAAACAAGCTTTCAAAAAAATCGTCGATTTCGTCGCGCTTCCTGTCGGGAATCGTGGGAAGGATAGGCTCCGTCTGGAAGATAGTTTTCATATCATCGTCATCAAGCGATGCCATCTCCAGATTGCCCAAGTTCTCTAGATTCAAGTCTTCCAGACCGCTACTCTGGGCACCAGAGGTAGGGTTCGATGGAGTGCTAGCAGACGATGCTGTCCCAAAAAGATTATCCTTTGAGGAGGCTTGCCTTTGTACCGACTCGCCTAAGCGATCCGTTGGCAGATTGAACTGGGGACTTTGCGGCTGCTCCTGTTCCACCGAGCGGAGGGGCAATTCAACCCCCGGATACGGCAATGGCTGTCTGGCGACAGGAACATCATTCGGCGAGAAATTGAATTCGTTGCGATTAGAAGGTGGAGAGGAGGGTTGATCCAGCGTTTGGGGTTCCCTCTGGGGATAGGGCAGTTGCAGAGCGCCGATTCCTGGTGTTGTCGCAGCCGGACTCGCGCTACTTGCATCTACTTGTGACTGCCGAGACGATTGCAAAATTGCTGAGGCTTCTTGCTGGAACTGCTCGGTGAGCTGATTTACCAACTCTGTAAACATCACCTCGCTTTGCTGCCCCAAGTTGTGCATTTTATCAAGTCCTTGGGCTAAGGACTCTTGATAGCTAACAAGATTGCGTTGCAGTGCCTCGAAGACTGTACGAATGGTTGAATCCAGCGTTGCTAGCAGTTGATCGGATTTTGCCTGTAACGTTTGCAGTTGTTCCAGGCGCTCTCGCGGATGTAAAGGTAAAGAATTGCTAGATATCGCGTCTGAATAGCTAGGTGAGAAATTATAGGGTTGTTTTTGACCTTCTGGAGGGAGTACCTCAGCACTCAAAAACTGAGTTTCTAAATTTCTCAGGGTTTGAGCCATCTGTTGCGTGAGAGTTTCTTGCAAGCGACTAGAAAGTACCTGCAAAAATTCGGAAATCAGTTGCTGCTGTGCCGCTTGTTGCTGAGCAAGCGTTCGATGGTGCAGCCGATAACTCTCCATCTGTCGAATCTCTAGAACCAGAGATTCCCGCTGTTGGCGAAGACTCTCCAGATCCCCCTGCAAGGACTGCATCAAGCTGGTTCGCACCGCTTCCATGTCTTGCTCAACCGCTTGCACAATCTGTCGTGCTGTTGTCTGCGGTTGATAGTTTTCCTGATGCCGAGCTTCATCTCCAGCGCCTGATTGTTGCCGTGAGACTAAATAGGTACGAACCTGCTCCAGAAGCCGACGCTGCTCTTGGACATCAACTGACCTGAGCCAAGGCCGACGGGAGCTGGCCTTGTGGAGGATGCTGTCAATATTAGCGATTAGTGTAGAAATCGCATCCGTCTCGTGAGTCACAATGGAATCCCTGGCTAGAACGATTGCACAGTTATCAGAAGTTACTATACTGCCACTGCCTATAATGTTAGACTGCCCAACAAGAACAACTTATATTAAACAGGGTGTTGCATCTACCGGGTGAATTATTTCAAGACTGGTAATTCTAAATGTAGATAGAATTTTGGGTTGTAGCGTTTTGTCACCCAATGGGTACAAAGAAGGCGATCGCCCAAAATCAAAGCGTTTTGGATTAAGATGTGAGTTTTGCTAGATGCGTCAGCAGCGAGTCGCGGGTTTCCTCTATGAGGATAATAAAGATAGGGTCACTGGCTCAATGGGTGCCTCCTAACTCTGATTGGTACGCTGCCAAGAGCCTCCTGTTCAGCCTAATTATCTTCGAGAGCGTAAACACCATATTCGGGAGATGCCGACCTGATTGCTGAAAGTTTCCGGCTCAACGGTTGCTCTTGATTCAAACGCTACCAGCTAGCCCCACTCCAGTGGGCCACTCTTTATCAGTTCTTAGCTTTTTCATTTGTGTTGGCCCGATGGAAGACCGATACACCCCCCGCGAACCGAACTCTAACATGAATGCGTTGATTCGCTCCACACCTTTGTTTACCGGCTTACCAGAGACCGTTGTGGAGAAAGCCACTTCCCATGTCGTCACTCGTACCCATCCTGCAAATCAGGTGATTTTGCTGGAAAATGACTGGGGCGGCTCTGTCTACTTTATTCTGGAGGGTTGGGCGAAAATTCGCACCTACAACCTTGATGGTAAAGAGGTAACGCTGAATATTCTTGGCAAAGGAGAACTTTTTGGCGAAATGGCAGCGTTGGATGAGGTTCCTCGTTCAACGGATGTAATTACGCTAACTCCTACGACGATTGGCAGTATGCCTGCTCAAGATTTTGTTCAATTAATTCATAACGAACCACTAGCAGGCGTTCGCTTGGCTCAGCTGATGGCAAAACGCCTGCGTCAAGTCAACCGTCGCCTCCGATTGCGAGAATCAGATAGTATGTCCCGCGTTGCCGACACGTTATTATTCTTAGCAGAAGGACAGGGAAAAACTGCCCAAAAAGGAACGATGATCCCCAATTTACCCCATCGTGAGTTAAGCAGCCTCAGCGGTCTGGCGCGAGAAACGGTGACACGGGTTTTAACAAAGCTGGAAAAAAAGGCGCTGATTATGCGCGACCACGATATCTTGTGCATTCCCGATTTGGCGGCTTTGGAACGGCTAATCGTCTAATAAATACACGGCAGCGGCACTCTGGGTGCCCAACTGCCATTTATCTGGGTGCCTAGTCATGGGTTTTCAGAAAATATTGGTTGCTATCGACGACTCTTCTTTATGTCAGGCTGTCTTCGCTCAAGCGCTGGAATTGGCGCAGGCGAATCGTGGAGCAATGATGCTGCTACATTGCCTCAATAGCGAGATACTCGGTGAAATAACGCCACGGCTCTCTGGTGAGATGGGTTTGTATCCTCAGATGATGACATCCTATGAGAATCACCACTTCACGATCGAAAGGCGAATCCAGCAGGTGCAAGATTTGCTCCGAAGTTACTGCGAAAAATCTACCCGTCAGAAAGTGCCGACGGAGTTTGATTACAAAGTAGGCGAGGCTGGGCAAATGTTATGTCAAGCATCTGAGAATTGGGGTGCCGATTTGATTGTGATGGGACGTCGGGGGCACAAGGGATTGACAGAAGCTTTGCTGGGGAGTGTGAGTAATTATGTGCTGCACCACGCTCCCTGTTCGGTGTTGGTAATTCAGGGCATAGATACGGAGCATCCTGAATCACTGGCGACTGGGGAAATAGCGGATGGATAAAGGGATACTGGAAATTGGTAATGGGTCTTGTAATTCTCTCCTGAAGCTGCTGAAGCTCGGCTCAAAACGGGAATAGAGGTTAAATTTAGGATCTGGCTTTGTTTTTTAATCTGCATGAGCGATCCTTTTGAAGACGGTCAAGCTTCTGGTCTGGGGAATTCTCAGAAAATCGAAGATGAGGCGAATCTAAGCGAAACACCCCCGGCAACCAGTGCCCAAGGGAACAATTATTCCGAACCCCAGGTGAAAGCAGTTGCTCCCCTGATCATGGTGGAAACTGCCTTTCTGGCTAGTACTTGTAGCCTGATTTGGCTGATTAATTATTACTTTCCAATGGGACCGCTGCTGCGGATGTTTTTCCCAATCCCGATTGCCCTCGTATACCTGCGATGGGGACACCGGGCGGCTTGGATGGCAGCGTTGGTTTCTGGGTTGCTGTTGTCCGTCCTAATGGGACCAACTCGCAGCATTCTGTTTCTGATCCCCTACGGTCTCATGGGTGTCCAACTGGGGGCTTTGTGGCGGCGCAGGAGCAGCTGGCTGTTCTCGATTGGTACGGGGACAATTATTGGTACGTTTGGATTCTTTTTTCGGTTTTGGCTGCTGTCGATTTTATTGGGGGAAGACCTCTGGGTTTACATGACTAGCCAGGTGACGGAACTGGCAGAGTGGGTATTTGTCAAGATCGGGCTACTGCAAGAGCCGAGTCTATCTTTGATTCAAGCGATCGCATTCGGCATGATTATTCTCAATAACGTTATCTATCTGTTTGTCGTACATTTGGTGGCTTTGCTGCTACTCGATCGTTTGGGTAACCCGATTCCCCGTCCCCCTCATTGGGTGCAAGTGCTGCTGGATTATGAAGAATGAGGGAGAAAAGTTAAAGGTTGATTTCGCCTTTTTCCAGTTGCTTTGAGCCTCACCACGACTCAACCCTCAATCCAAAATCCAAAACTCGATGATTCATGTCTACACTCAGATAGAACCGGGACATCGATGGCTCCAGCGATATCGGGGACGTCCATCGGTGTTTGCTTGTATTTTGGGCTTTACCGCCACCGGGCTGATCCCCGGTATTTCAGCAGCTGGAGCAACGCCAGAGGATCGACAATATACAGCGATCGCAGATGCGGAATTTTTGTATAAAGGCCCTCAGCCTCAGCCTCAATATCCTCTGCCTCCTCTGCAAGCGGGTGCCTCTCCAGTGCTAATCTCCCGCGCGGTGGTTGAAGAACTTGGTATTCCCGTTTATTTATTCAATGCTGGATTGCCCCAGCCGCCAACTGTTCCAGTCATTGATTTGGAAGGTGCCCCTGCTCAGTGTCTCAGCGGCGGAAATGCTTTGCCTCTCGCGACAGTGAAACATCTGTGGGAACAAGGACTAATTTGGGGGCAAAAACTAGCGGCAAGTATCCCGGATGGATATTTAATTCTGGGAGAGTGCGTGGTAGGGGGAACGACAACGGCTTTGGCAATTTTAACGGGCTTGGGTGTCCCCGCTGCCGGTAAGGTCAACAGCAGCCATCCTAGCTGCAATCACGCGCAAAAGTGGGCGGTGGTGGAAGCTGGGCTGAAAGCCTTTAGGAGCAGAGGAGACGAGGAACGTCCTTTCCAAGACCCGTTACATCTGGTTGCGGCAATTGGCGATCCGATGCAAATTGCGGTTGCGGGGATGGCGATCGCTGCAAGTCGCACTTGCGGTGTCATGCTGGCTGGTGGAACGCAAATGCTGGCTGTCTATGCCTTGATGCAAGCGCTTGGGCGTCAATATTCCCTATCTTGGGAACCCGAACAAGTTGTGGTGGGAACGACTCGCTGGGTGGCAGAAGATCCAACTGGTGATACGGTCGGGTTAGCAAAAACAATTAGCCCAGTCCCCTTATTGGGGACTGGGCTGAGTTTTGCGCCCTCTCGTTATCCTCAACTGCGGGCTTATGAGCAGGGATACGTTAAAGAAGGCATGGGTGCGGGCGGATGTGCGATCGCGGCTCATTTAACTCAGGGTTGGCACCAGGAGCAATTACTCCAAGCCATTGAAATGTTAATCGAGCGTTGTTGAAGTCTGAAATATGAAGTGTGAAGCATAAAGCCAGTCTTTATTCTTTCTTCTCTATCTGCAAGCCTTCTACCTGTATCCCGCCTGCCGATTGTTTAAGAGTGAATTCTCTGAGAGAGTAACTGTTCTTCTAAAGCAGCAATGCGATTATAGGCAGCGGTGAGCTGTGCCGTTAGCCGTTGGATTTGAATGGTCGGTGACAAATCTTTCTCGCTGCTATGAGAGTTACTATCTACAGAGTTTGTATCAACTAAGACATCTTTGTGCTCCATTACTGGAGACTGATTGCTGTAGCTTTTATAGGCATAGCGGCTATTACTGACTCCTAAAGGTGCGGGTGTACCTCCTTGGATAGCCGCTGCTTTGCTTTTAGACAAAGCTTCAGAGACTTTTTCGCTCAACTGGTCAATCATTTCGTAAAGGACATCAACTTTATGATTTAAAGTGATGACTTGCTTTTGAAGTGAATCCATGCAATTCCCACTAGGCGTTAACTTGATTTCTTTCATGTTATAAAAAAATAGTTAAAAAACTGTTTTACTTACAAATTATTTAACTATTGAGCAAGATGAATTTATAAAGCTGGAGTTGGGATCGATTGAGCCTTTTTAGGTCAAGGCTGAATAAACATGAAAAGCGGTTTTTCTAGCAGGATTTATGATGTAGAAATATTAAATTCTCAATTCTGAAGATTTATTGGAAATTTTCGCGATTCTAGCCCTATATTCCGTTTATTTTGATTTTCAGCCCTAAGAAGTTCCTCTATCAAAAGGAGGAACAGAAAATATACTTATCCAATATACTTATCGAATAGATAAAGAAGATGGCAACGGCGATCGCAGTGCAAAAAACTGTAGCAAAGGCTAGAACCTTTATCAGCACCGAAGAACACGGACGTATGCTAAGTTAATCAAGCAAGCTAATTACCTTTTACTTGCGTTAAATATTGCTTTTTTGGAAAAAATGCTCAGCATCAGAGAGTTTTTTACCGCTTGCACGGGGGTATGGACAACAGAAAGAATGTATCATTCTGTCCTTAGCGGTCAGATTGAACGCTCTCATACGGAATATTCGGTAAAAGCCCTGACATGGGAACAAAAGCAGCAAATTTTGTCCTTTTCTTCGTCAAATGGCATAAAGGTAAATCTTGCCCAAGCAACCGAAGAAGAAAATGCTTGTCCTGGGTTTGCGATCGCCTTTGATACCGTCTCGGAAACGGGCGAACGAGTATCTATGAGTTTGAAGGCTTTATTTGTGCCGGATGCCTACGTGGTGCCTGGGGAATCGCCCGCCGAAATCCCCGCTCCACCCATCGTGGCGGAAGTTGTAGATGGGGAAGCGATTAAGGGTTTTTATCTGCGGGATGAGGGATACTCAGAAGCGGGAGCGATCGCGGGGCGCTTTACCTATCAGCCCACTCGCCAAACGCTGGAAATGATCACCTATTATCGACGTTCTGTTGCGGTCGATCAAATGCGGATTGTAGCGCCGGATACGCGGCTCAGAACGATTATTACTTACCAACGACCCGAACCCGGAGAACAACCAACGGTAATCGATTTGGTCGGCTTTGGCGTCGAGCGCCGACAAGCGCTATAAACAGCGAATAGCGAATTGCTAATCAGAAGGATTGCTAGTTGCTACAACTATGAAGAGACGGTCTTTTCTGCTGGGTGCTGGAACGCTGACCTTGAGTCAGATGCTTGCAGGGTGTGGAAATTCCCAAAACCCCACACTAAGAGTTAGACTTCTGAAAAATTCCATTCCCGCTCAGCTGTTAACTAAATTTCGCCAGAGCCTCAAGCAATCGGCAACTCTAGATTTTACGCCAGCTACACAGTTAAAAGATTTATTTGCGAGTCTAGAAACTTGGCAGAATCCCGGTAAAGCGAACCAGGGCTGGGGTCGGAACTTACCGCTGATTACCCCGAAAAAACCCGTCATTGCCGATCTAGTGACTTTGGGAGATTTCTGGTTAGCACAGGCAATTGAGCAGAAACTCATTCAACCCCTCGAACTTACACAGGCGGGAGGGTGGAATCAATTGCCAATCCGATGGCAAGAACTTGTGAAACGCAATAGTCAAGGTCAATCTGACCCCGCTGGAAAAATTTGGGGTGCGCCCTATCGCTGGGGAAGCACAGTAATTATCTATCGCCGCGACAAATTCAAATCTTTGGGATGGACACCGACGGATTGGCAAGATTTGTGGCGAGAAGAACTGCGCGATCGCATTTCACTTTTAGATCAACCGCGAGAAGTGATTGGTCTAACCTTAAAACGGTTGGGTCATTCTTACAACACGGAACGGATAGACAGAATTCCTGAGTTGAAAAATACCCTGCAAAAGTTGCACCAGCAGGTGAAATTTTACAGTTCCGATACCTATCTGCAACCATTATTGCTAGGAGACACCTGGCTGGCGGTGGGTTGGTCAACAGATGTATTGTCGGTGATGAAGCGCGATCGCAACATTGCTGCGGTGGTTCCTGTGTCTGGAACCGCCTTGTGGTCAGACTTATGGGTGCAACCTGCTGGTGCTGCGGCGAATCCTCTGTTGCAAGATTGGATTAATTTTTGTTGGGAATCCAAACCTGCTACGGAAATTTCTCTGTTCAGCCGCGCCGCCTCACCAATTGTTGCTGGCATGAACCCAGCAGAGTTACCTGAATTTTTAAAAACGAACTCGATCTTGCTGCCAGATACTCAGATACTGGACAAGAGTGAATTTCTGTTTCCGCTTCCCCAGTCTACGGCGCTTGCGTATCGTTCCCTGTGGCAGGAAATCCGCCCAACGGTTTAGAACGAACTCGCAGACTATTTTGACCAGAGGAGACAATATCCAGATCGCAGACGACTGGAGTGGTACTGAAATTACAAGTGTAGGTTGCTAGCGGTTCTTGTGGTTGATTGGCAATAAACACCCTGGTGTTATAGCCATAATCTCTGGCAACCGTCCCAAAGCTGTTGACAAAGCTATAGCGTCCTATATAGTTCAGAAGGCTCCAGAGTTGTCGGTTTACAACCAAATCCACCCGCTGGCGATCCGGGTACGCTAGCCAGTTCTCTAGTAATTTGCCACCAAACTGTTCCTCCGCCCACCAAAGGCTGGGAACCGTTGGTTTAGCTTGGGACATACTATCGGCTCTAATGACTTGACTTCTCGGTGGGCGAGACTCTGGATCGAGTAGTTTTAAGTCTAAAGGTTCGGGAGAAGGCAGCAGTGTGGGTGGTGTTTGTGCCTGCGTTAACAAAGGGAAAACACACGAAGTAAGAATTGCTAAAGCTGATAACAGCAAGGAAGAAGCAATCTTTTTCCCTGTTTGATGGATCTGACTTCTCGCAGCATTGTCATCTGCCGTGTACGCCTGCCTAAATTGTTTAAGTTTCGCTCCAGATTTGGTTGGTTCCTGTAGAGGTTCCATGTTTACTCGCGCTAATTCATGCAGTTATTGTCTGGTAAGAATTGCTAATGGTTCCAGCGATTGATTCAGCGAACGGTTTGTAAATAAACGTAGATTAATTCATACAACTTGCATCGGCAACCGTTTACCGGCACTTAACAAGGTTTCAAATTCTGCTGCGGGTACGGGACGACTAAATAGATAGCCTTGCATGGCATCGCAATGCTGCTGGCTTAAGAAAGCTAGTTCAGCGCGAGTTTCTACCCCCTCAGCCGTAACTTTCAAATTCAGATTGTGAGCGAGTTGAATCACGGCGGTCATAATCGCTCGGTTTTGGGTATCGCTAGTAACATCCTGAACAAAGCATCGGTCAATTTTCAAAGTGTCAAAGGGAAATTGTTTGAGATAGCTTAAGGAAGCATAGCCAGTACCGAAATCATCAATTGCGATGTGAATCCCCAACTGTTTCAGTTCATTTAAAGTACCGATCGCCATCGAAGCATTTTGCACGAGGATACTTTCAGTCAGCTCTAATTCCAATGCATCTGGGTTCAAACCTGTAGTTTCCAATACTCGGACAATTCGCTGGCTTAAATCAGCTTGGCTAAATTGACGCCCCGACAAGTTCACTGACACGCGGAACGATATAAATCCAGCGTCTCGCCATTTTTGCGTTTGGGCACTGGCAGTTTGCAATACCCACTCGCCAAGCGGGACAATTAAACCCGTTTCTTCTGCCATAGGAATAAATTCAGCGGGTGAAACCAGCCCCCGCGTCGGGTGCTGCCAACGCACTAAGGCTTCTGCACCGCTAATTTCTCCGGTTTGGAGATTTACTTGGGGCTGATAATACACTTGAAATTCACTGTGTTCTAAGGCACGGCGCAGACTCGCTTCTAGCACCAGCGCTTCGCCATAATCAGCCTTGATGTCCGTCGCATAAAACTGATAGTGATTTCCTCCCAGCTTTTGGGTGTAGGACATCGCCGCTGCTGTCATCTTCATCAGGGTGTCTAAATCTTGCCCGTCGTTGGGATAGAAGGTAATGCCAATGCTGGCAGTGAGGAAGATTTGACCGTCTTCTAAGGAGAAGGGTTCATTCAGCGATGACAAAATCGCTTGGGCGACACTGGCAACCGTTTGTCTTTGACTTAAGGTTGCCAGAATAATTGCAAATTGATCTACATTCAATCGCGCAATCGTGTCCTGTCGGCTGAGACAGGTGGTGATTCGTTCGACAATTAGTTTAATTAATCGGTCACTCCCTTGATTTCCCAAGGTGTCACTAATCCGTTGAAACCGATCTAATCCTAGAAACAGCAGCGGGACAGGTTGAACGCTGAGTGGCTGCTGGGCAGAGGCAAGAGGCGATTCGTTCTCCTGGGTTTTGGAATCGCTTTTGTGTTCATCTTGCCGCTTACTGATAACTTGATTAAACCGCTCTCGCAATAGCAAGCGATTGGGAAGGTTTGTCACGCTATCGTAATGAACTAAGTGATTGAGTCTTTCTGCTGCTTGCCTGAGCGCTAAGGTATAGGGTTGAGTAATGGCTCTTTGTCTTTCGAGTCGGGCAGCGATCGCTTTGAGTATTTCCTCAGGCGTACAAGGCTTGGTTAAATAGTCGTCTGCCCCTAATTCCATCGCTTGACGCAAATCGGCTTTTTCAGCTTTGGCAGTCAGAAAAATGAAGGGAATTGTTGCGGTGACAGGATCTTGACGCAGCGCCATCAAAACACCAAAACCATCTAAATCGGGCATCATGACATCGCAAATAATTAAATCTGGGCGAATCGTTCTTGCTATCTGTACGCCAGCAAGACCATTTTCTGCACCTGTCGCCTCGAACTCTTCTGCCTCCAATAGTTCTAATATGTTTTCGCGGATTGCTTCTTCATCTTCAATAACTAGAATTTTTGCCATTTCTCTAAATTTCCTTTAATTTATGGTTTTTCTTACAAAATCAAACTTTTTATTTCCCCGATGTTGTGCAAATTATTTAATTTATAAAGGTTGTCCTGCTTCCTGAATTTAGATTTTATCAATCTGTAATAACATTTATTTAAGTGAAATTATGCACCCTCTCACTGGATAAAAGTCTATTTTTATACTTTTTCAAAGCCAAATCTACCAGCAATATCTATGGGGTTATCCATAAATATTAGACAATTAATTCATTATAATTTCACTCGCAAGGGAAAGTAAATTAATTGAATTCAAAATTTTATATTTAATGCTTATCAAAAATAAATATAAGAAGTTCTTACCTTCCTATAGTAACTAACCTTATTAATCGAACCTAGGTAACGGTCAAGCCGCCTAGAATGAAAAAATCAGCGAAGACAGGAAAAGAATGTAGAGGAAGATTTTTTCTAAGTTTGGTATATAAAGATACCGTTATTAAAATCCTTGCTATAACGGGTTAAAACTAGCCCCTGAAGCTTAACAATCCCCGCTCAACGGTAACTTAATCGTAAAGGTTGTACCCACTCCGACTTCACTTTCTACGGTGATTTTGCCTTTGTGTAAGTCTACAAAGTTTTTAATAATCGCTAATCCTAAGCCAGTTCCAGGAATATTGCCAACATTAGAAGCTCTATGGAAGGTTTCAAACAATCGTTGCCGATCTTGTGGAGGAATGCCAATTCCTCGATCTTTAATTTGGAAGATGGCTTCCCCATTGTGGCAGCTAAGTTCGCATTTTATAATACCCCCCCCTGGGGTATATTTGATAGCATTTGAGAGTAAATTGCTGAGGATGTGGCGCAGCAGTTTTTCATCAATGCAAGCTGCGAGACATTCTCCCTGACTTGAGAAAATTAGGGAATGGCGATCGCCTGCTGTTAGTTGCATTTCTGCTACAAGGTCTTGGCAGAATGTTTCTAGCTCTATCGCGGCAGGGTTAAACTCTGTCTTGCCAGCTTCATTTTTGCCAATAAGCAACACTTCATCTAACATCCCGTCCATCCGTTGAACAGCAGTTTTAATTCGATGCAGATGAATCCTTTTCTTCTCTTCTGTCCATTTAAAGCCGTAATTTTCAAGCAATCCAGCCGAAAACAAAATAGTCGATAACGGGGTACGAAATTCGTGAGAAGTCATAGAAACAAAACGGGATTTTAGTTCGTGCAGTTCCTTTTCTTTTTCCAAAGCATTGCGAATTTCTTCTTCTGCTCGCTTGCGCTGCATGAATAATCCCAATTCAGTTGAAGCGGAAATCAGTTCGATGAGTCGTTCGTCTTGTTCGCAAGATTCAAACATATAAAACACAAGGACAGCCAAAACAGTATCATCAGCAATAATTGGAATTCCTAAAGCGGCTTTTAATCCAATTTTCATTGCCAAATTTACCCTGAAATAAACTTGATGCGACTCACCGGAAACATCTCGTTGCCACTCTGGTTGTTTTGAGACCCAGACACGACCGGGTAACCCAATCCCTGGTGCAAAGGTCAAGTTCTCGCCTCCTTGCCGGAATTCCTCTAGACAAGTGGCACGGCTATACCAACCTCGACTGCATTCGAGAACGCTGTTGTCGGATTGTGGAATCCAGGCTTCCCCAAAATCCCAGCCAGTGGCTTCACACACTTTCTGGAGTGCTACGAATAGCGCTGAGTGAAAGTCTGGAGACTCAAAAATAGCTTGGGTCATGGTTTGCAGAAAATAAACCTCCTCCTCCGTTCGCTTGCGATCGCTAATATCCTCTGCAATTCCGGCAATTCGATAGACTTGCCCTGTCTCGTCCCGAACTGGAAAAGAGCGATCGCGTATCCAGCGAATCGTCCCATCCGGGCGGATAATCCGATATTCGTAGTCGTCCACTTCTTGCTGGCGTTTTTCAAGCCCATCTATCACCGACTGCCGATCTTCTGGATAAATAGAATCCAGCCAAGATTCAGGCTGCTGATAAAGGCTTTCGCAAGTTTGCCCCCATACATGCTCGTAAGGGGGACTGATATAGAGCATTTGTTTCTCATCGGGAGTCGTCATCCAGAAAACTTGCGGAATATTTTTCGCTAATTGGCGGAAACGCTCTTCCGATTCCCGTAGCGCTGCTTCTATCTGCTTGCGTTCGGTAATGTCTTGAATGGTGGCAGTGCTAAATTGGGGGGCACCGCTGGGACTGCGAATCAAAGAAACGGTCAAGTAGCCCCAAGCCACATGACCATCCTTGCAGATATAGCGCTTTTCCAAATGGTAAGAATCCTGCTTTCCAGCCATTAACTCTTGGTAAAGTTCCCGGTCTTGCATGGCGTCATCTGGATGCGCCAACTCACTGAAAAGCATCCCTTGTAGTTCTTGTTCGCTATAACCTAAAATTTCCCGAAACTTGGGATTACTTGCCAAAAGCCGCCCCTCTAAAGTGGTCAGGACGACACCCATCGCTTCTCTTTCAAAAATTGTTCGGAATCGCTCTTCACTTTCCCTCAGAGCTTCTTCAGATTGTTTGCGTTCGGTAATGTCCCGATCTATACCGCGATAGCCACAAAATTTCCCAGAGCTATCAAAAACTGGGACGCCACTGGTTTCTAGAACAACTCGATGACCGTTTTTGTGGATGTTGATATTTTCTAGGCAAGAGAATGGTATTGCTTGGGCAGCAATTGGCCCAAAAGTGTTCGCAATCCGGAAGGCTTCTTCCGGCGGCATTAAGTCAAAGGGCGTTTTTCCCAAAACTTCTTCAGGTTCGTAACCTAAGATGTCGCGCACTTTGGGACTTGTGTAAATGTAAACAGCATTCTCATCTACCTCCCATACCCAATCGCTGGTAGTTTCCAGCAAATTGCGGAACCGTTCCTCGCTTTTTTGCAATGCCTCCTCTGCCAGTTTGCGTAGCGTGACGTGCCGGAGGCTTTCGCTGATATCCCGAATAATACTTAATAAAACTCTTTGATTGTCAATTACCCAGCTTTGGGAACTGACTTCCACTGGAAAAGTGCTGCCATCTTTGCGGCGGTGAGTGGTAGTAAATAAGATGCCTCGCTGTTCTGCTTGCTCCAGTTGTTGAGCGATCGCTGTATGAGTTGGAGGATCTCGCAAGTCCTGAATGTTTAAGGCAACAATCTCTTCGCGTTCGTAACCGTATGCCTGAATTGCCGCCTGATTCGCTTCGATAATTTGCCCTTGATTCCCAATAAACAAAACAATGTCACGGGCATGTTCCGATAGCAATTGATAATGCTTTAAGGTTTCTTGAGCGAGCTTGCGTTCGGCAATCTCTGCTTGGAGTGCCTGGACAACATCTTCTAGCTCAACAGTACGCTCTTGGACTCGGATTTCTAACGCTTCATTTGCTTGCCGTAAGGCTGTTTCTGCCTGCTTGCATAACATCGTCTGCCGTTGCCTTTCGCTGATGTCTGCGGTACTACCGTAGTAATAGAGAACGCCATCCTCTATGGCAGGTCTCGCTGTAATTTCAAACCAGCGATCGCCTCTATGAAGAGTGTGAAAAAGATAAACAACCTGATAGGGTTCGCCTTTGGTAATTGCTTCCCAAGCTATCCGAATTGCTTCTTGGGATTCATGCCCTAAATCGACTCGATCGTCCCAAACTTGATAATTCTCAAAAAATGCCTGTGTAGAAATGCCGCTGAGTTCGGTTAGGATCTCGCTGGCATGGATAAACTGGGTGGTTGCAGGGCAGAACTTCCAGACAAAACTGGGCAGCATATTAAAAATTTGATTAATCTCGCCAGCACTTCGCTGAAGTAACGCTTCAGCGGCTTTGCAGTCTGTGATATCTTGCAATTCCCCCAAAATCCGAATCACTCTTTGTTTTTGCTCATCCCATTGCGATCGCGCATAATTTCGTAACCATCGAACTTCACCGCTACGGGTCACGATCCGGTGTTCGCTAATCTCAGAGGAACCAGAAACTAGGTTGAGAAAGTTTTGCTGAACTTTTAACCAGTCGTCGGGATGAATAAGCCGCCGCCAGCCATCAAGAGTGATAATTTCCGCGAACGTGTAACCGCTAACTCGCAAAAAGGTCTCTGACACCCATTCGGTTGTCATTTGACCGTCAGGGGCAACTGTTAGGCAATAGGTAAACTCAGAGGTCAGTTCTGAGATAACGCGATATTGTTCCTTACTGTCGAACAGTGCTTGCTCTGTTTGCCTACGGCTGGTAATGTCTTCAACGGTGCCTTCGTAGTAAAGTAGCTTGCCACTGCGATCGCGCACAGCACGGGCATTAGAAGAAATCCAAATGCAACTGCCGTCGGAGCGATTAACCTGAGATTCAAATCCCGTTACGGCATCAGTTTTTTGGAGTAACTGGTACAACTCCAAATTGCTCGCGTGCCAATGAAGATTGCCAATAAGTTCATTCGGTGAGTTGTAGCCATAAATGCGTGCCAGCGCTGGATTCGCATTCATATAGCGTCCATCGTCCGTAACTTGATAAATTCCCTCAACAGTGTTCTCAAAGATACGGCGATAATTCTGTTCGGATTGTTGCAATTGTAAGCCAGCGCGAATTAGAACATACAACAACCCGCTAATAGATAGAATAAATCCCCACTCTTTCAGCGTCTCTAACTGGATTAAAAACGCTAAATTCTTGCTCAGTAAATTAAGTATTTCATTCCCAGAAACAATATAAATAATGCTAATTAATATATAAATAGATACAATTCTGCGAACTAGATTTTCTGTAGAGGTAAGCTGATTTTTCATGACTACCAAATATAGTTATGGAATATTCAAAGCCCACCTTCTCAAAGTCAAACTTTAAACCAACCTTAACCAATGGATTAGCAAAATTCTTTTTTAAGCTATTTTACATAAATCAATGTGTCGGTAATCCAGATCACTAAACATCTTAACAAGTATATATCTTTAGATAGGTGTAAAACTTAAACCAATAAGCTAGAGATACTGTTCATCGTCGGAGTGATAACAGCATCAGGCAAGGGCACAAATACCCTGTCCATACATCCTGGTTGCCTTAAAATCTGTTCACGCAACTATCTTTACGCAACTACCGTTACGATTATTCCCAAAGCCGACGCCTAGGTTGTCCATTCAGACGCTGGTGAGAATCACGCAAAAGCGCTGGAATGTCTAAATGTTGAGGGCATCGGGGCAGACAGTCACCACAGTCAGTGCAGCGATCGCCTTTCATCCCCGGAAACCAGTGACCGGCATTTTCAAACATTCGGTAGCGGTATTGACCATACGCTGTCATGTCATAGGCAACCGCTAAATTACGCAGGCGCAATATTTCTGGAATATTGATGTTTTCTGGACAGGGCAGACAAGCGTAGCATTGACTACATAAATCTGGAGAGATTGCGCCTAAATGAGCTTGTAAGCGGTCGAAAACAGCAATTTCCTCCGGTTTCAGCGGTTCATCGCGCTCAGCAACCGCTAAACATTCCGTCAATTCGCTGGGGTTCGCTGGGCCAACACTGAGGGTGGTAACGCGGCGATCGCTCAACAGAAACCGATAATTTAGTTCTAGGGGTGAAAAGGGATGGCACAGATGTTGAAGCGTTTCCGGTGGCGTGTAGAGTAGCCCCCCCTTATCCGCTGGTGAAATAATAAAAATTCCCATATCCTTTTGGTTGGCTAACTCAACCGCCGGGGCATGGCGCTGGAAAAAGTAATAATAATGCAGGTTGACGAATTCAAATAAATTGGTGTTAATCGCCGCTAGAATCACATCCAGCGGCCCGTGGGTGGAGAAGCCAACGTGACGAACTCTGCCATCTGCCACGGCTTCCTGCACGGCCTGCATACAACCTCCATCCGCTTGCACCCAGTTTAAATGTTCCCAGGTGTTAAGGCCATGAATCGCCAGACAATCCACAAAATCAGTCTGGAGGTTCAAGAGCGACTCATCAATCCACCGACGCATCGTATCGGCGTCACTGCTTGGGGGAAGTTTGGTAGTGATATAAAGCTGTTCTCGCGACTGGGGCAATCCTGCGGCTAAAGCGGCACCGAGATATTCTTCGCTTTTGCCGTAACCCCTCGCGGTTTCTAAGTGATTAATTCCACAAGCAACGGCTTGATGCACCGTCTGGTAGGCATCTTCAAAGGAAGCCAGACAGCGCATCGTCCCGCAAGAAAACACTGAAAGCGGTAAATTTGTTTTTCCAAACCGCCGATAACGCATAAAAAGTAAAAAGAAAGAGCAAGAGACAGCCGCGATCGCCCAAGTAAAAAGTTCATTTTCTTGCTTTTGGCTTTTGTCTTTTTACGTTTGCCCTTGGTGTGCTATGATTCCGTGCTGGAGCCTCCTCGCTGGATCAAATCTTCCGGTCGAAGCTTCGATACAAAATCACGGAAGGCTCGGCGTTCTGCCTCATCGGCATCGCGATCGACAGGGATAGAAGCATCAGCAATGACTTCTTCCATCACCCAAATCGGACTGCCAGTGCGGATGGCGATCGCGATCGCATCACTAGGCCGAGCATCAATCTCCTTTTTTACCTCACCCTGCCGGACACTCAAGATCGCATAAAAGGTATTGTCCTGAAGCGAGTGAATAATGATCCGCTCTAAGGTCATATTCCAAACGTCCAGGATATTCACCAGGAGGTCATGAGTCAGGGGACGGGGAGGGGTTTGTTTTTCCAAAGCGCTGATAATTGCCTTTGCCTGATCTTGCCCAATATAGATTGGCAAGGCTCGTCGCTCCGAGGCATCTTTGAGCAACACAATCGGGCTGCGCGTCACGGCATCTAATGCAATTCCAGCGACTTTCATTTCAATCATCAGCTTGGCCTCTAGAACACGGTAGGCGTCGGGGGGGATAAAGCAAAGCTATAAACTGGTACTGGAGGTAGTGGGGTTTAACAAACACGCTTGCGGTTCTAATCACCTTACCAAGCGAAGGTACAACCAGCTATGAAGACTTGGTTAAGTTGGGATCAACAAAGCTGTATCTCCCAGTATGCCTCAGTCTTAGAACGATTCGCTGGAGATTTTACTAAAAAATATAGACCGATTGCCTTCATCCCTTCGCTGGTTGTTCGCTATCAGTTATCAGTAGGTCGAAATCCGATTAATTACATCTAAAAGCAAGTTGTTTTTCGGTTTTTTCACTGAATCATGAGCGACGACCGTTTGCCAATGACCGTTATTTACCTAATTTCACTTAAAAACAGTGTTTACCGGATTAATTCAAGCTCTAGGAACTATTAATTCTCTGGGAGAAGACCGTTTTGGGCTTTCCTGCGTGGGAGATACTTGTCAGCTGATACTGTCAGATTTAGCGATTGGCGATAGTGTGGCGGTGGATGGCGTTTGTCTGACGGTAGAGGAAATTTCGCCTCAAGGCTTTGTGGCAACCGCTTCTCCGGAAACTCTCAGTCGCACCACCTTAGGACAGCGAGAACAAGCCGCCGCATACGTGAATTTAGAAACCTCTCTCCGGGTTGGCAGCAAGCTAGGAGGACATTTTGTGACAGGTCATATAGACGGAATCGGCTGTCTGCAAGAGTCGGTACAAACTGCTACTTCCTGGGAAATGCGCTTTGAGATACCGGCAGCAGAGGATGGGGAGCAACGCCAGATTGCTCGGTACATTATCCCCAAAGGCAGTATTGCCGTTAATGGGGTGAGTCTGACGGTGGCAGATTGCGACCCTGATGGAAGTTGGTTTAAGGTGGCGGTGATTCCTCATACTTATGCCGAGACAAACCTACCTTATTTACAGACTGGCAGTTTGGTGAATTTGGAAGGAGATATTCTGGGCAAGTACGTGGAAAAATTTCTGCGTTATCCAGCACGAACATCTGAGCAGAATGCACCCGCTACGATCGGGATGGATGGAATTACACCCGCTTTCTTGGTAGAACACGGGTATCTTTAGAAATCAAAAATTAAAAAAGATGAATTTTTAATTTTTAATTCTTAGCTGCCTGGTTGCGGGGTTAACGGAGCCGATGACGCTGATGGAACGGAAGGAGCGGAATGGGCGGTTTGCAAAGCTTTGATCATTTGCGCCAGACCATATTCCAAGTAGGCATCTGAGTCCACCGCCATCCAGCCTTCTTGCGTTAGCTGGCGGATTTCAAAGTGAAGGTGGGGACCTGTAGAATTGCCGGTACTACCAACCCGCCCAATCACGGTTCCTTGTTCGATCTGTTGACCGGGTTGAACCAAAATTTCCGACAGGTGAGCATAGAGAGTTTCTTGGGTTTCGTTGTGTTTGAGGACAACAGCTTGACCATAGCCGCCCATCCAGTCAGCGATCGCAACCTTCCCCGCAAAAGCTGCCAGAACGGGTGTACCCAGAGGTGCCCCTAAGTCAGTACCTGCATGGAACCGGCGAGTGCCGGAAATCGGATGCGTCCGCCACCCGAAAAGCGAGGTAATTGGCGCAGGAATCGCCAGTGGGAATATTAAGCTGGTATTGCCGTTAGCCAAGCCCCGGAAAATGGTCGGAATCGGGGCTTTGTATTCGGGCACATTGAATGGAATAGAGCTTTGGCTGCTGCCAACGTTATTAGCAGCGATCGCCGTCGCTCGAGTAACGGCAGAGGAACCCAAAGACCTGGAGCGACGACGGTTAATTGAGCGAATGCCTTGAGGGCGATCGCGAATCGGGTCAATTCCAACAGGACTTGCAGAGGCAACCAAGATTTGCTGACGGATCTCCCGTTCTGGCTGGTTTACCGCCAAACGGGCGCGGCTGACTCTACGATTCGCCAACCCAGAGGTCCGTAATGCTTCCGGTACGTCTGTGTCACTTGCGTACTCCCTACGGCTTCTGGTCGGGTAGGTTAATCTAGCAGTTTCCCGTAGACGGTTGGTGTTCCTAGACGGTATCCGTGCAACACCACAGGTTCCACCAGATAAACCTTGCCCGCTTTGCAAGACTCTTTGACATCCTGTTGACCGTTCCGAGAGTACAACGGCAGGTGGTTCATCGTAAGAACGAATCGGCTCCTTGGCTCCACCCGTTGCACCAACACTATAGTCAGTCGGATCGATATAGCTATTGTTGTAGTCGCTGGAACTCATCCCACTTTTTTGGGCTTTGCTTGGTCTAAGCTTGGGCGGCTTCACATAAGAAATCGTGTTTGGCTCCACCAACCTAGGAGGAGCAAGTTTTGCTCTTTTTGGAACGGCGACCGATGTCTCTGGCGCTGATACTGGAAGCGAACGGCGACGGACAACAGCAGGTTCTGGAGCTGAACGGCGACGACGGACAGATGTTGTCTCTAACGCACGCTGACGAGCCAAGCGGCGGCGACGGACACTCGATGAAGCGTTCTCTGCGGCTGGAGCCGAGCGACGGCGTACAAAATTTGGCTCTGGTTCTGGTTCTGGTGCTGAAGCTGAACGGCGACGAACAACAGTCCGCTCAGTCCCTTTCCGGGGGTTAATCTCCATTTTTACAGTAGGCGGTGCCTCTTGAGTGGTAGGCGTGCCTATTGTGTCTATGCTTGGATCGCTTTGTGCCCAAACAAAACCGCTGCTGAGGACACCAAGACCTCCAATCCAACTGAGTCCCTGCACCAGGGGACGGCGGCAAAACAGACCAAACGGAGTACAACTAGGGTGGTTTCGCTGGCTCATTTCCGAATCACTCCTCATCTCACTCACTCTATAGGGTCATACTGGTTAGTGTTTTTGGTATAAAGACATGGCTATCGTCTCTACCCCATCCATTTTCACTTCCAGAGCTTGTGTAAAATTACTGATCGTAGCCAAGACTGATTGTACCGGGCTTGAGGCAGATTTCCTCGGCATCTGCTAAAGAGTTCAAGCGGACTTGAAGTTCGCCGGTGGATGCGACACCCACAATGACTCCAGCGCGTCCGTCTACGATGACAGAACACCCCTTGCAACTGAGAAGCTCCACGTAAGCGGGAAGTAGGGCGTCTATTCCTTCTAGGGAAACGTGTCGATATCCGGATAAAATACCCTGCAAAGTTATTGCCGCTAATCTTTCCAAGGCGTTAGCGAACCGTGCGTGTAAGGCATTCGCTTCGATTGGCTGCTGCTGCAAAAAGGATTCCAGATTGATGCCAGTTTCCGGGACTGGATTCGCCCAGTTAATTCCCACACCCACAACGGCTTTGGTAATCCGTCCTTGTTGCACTCTAGTTTCGGTGAGAATGCCCCCTAATTTGCGTTTGCACAAGATTAGGTCATTTGGCCATTTAATCAACGCTGGGATGCCGTAACTCCGCAATGTGGTAGCAATTCCCCAAGCGCTGCATAGGGTCAAATGAGCGCTATTGGTTGCAACTAAATCGGGAGCTAGCGCGATAGATAGGTAAAGTCCGCCTGTACTGGATTGCCACTGGCGTCCCCACTGACCCCGCCCAGCGGTTTGCTGAAGGGCAATGACAACGGTTCCCGGTGTTGCTCCTCGATCGAGCAGTTCCCAAAGGGTTTGATTTGTGGAAGGTAAAGTCTCAAAGATATGGAAAGAAAGCGGTAGAGAAACATCCCCTAAAAAGGCTTCCAGACAATGCCGATCGAATGCCACGGTTGCTAACAAATTGATTCGTAGCATAAGTTAGCATAATGTCACCGATATTTCAGGAGTTCCGAATGGCGATGCTTTCCCGCACCAATTTGAACCTGGGCGCAGGAGAATCACAAACTTCTATAAATACCTGGCACTGGCGGACTTGGGAAGGATTGCCCTATCTAACTTGTAGCTTGCTAGAACGCTGGTCTCACGGATTTTTTACTCAACAATTTTCGCCCCGTTCTCCGGCAGAATTAGTCAGCGTTTTACAGCCGGATGCTAAGGTGTATCGCGTGAAACAGGTGCATGGCAATAGGGTGATGACGCCCTCCGAAATAGAAGCGGCAACCCGTGAGGGTCAAGAGGGGGACTCCCTACCCCCCGCTGATGGGATTGTCAGCGAGCAGGTTCAGCAGGCAGCATGGGTGTGCAGTGCCGATTGCACGCCGGTTTTAATTGCCGACCCCCAGACGGGACAGGTGGCAGCGATTCATGCGGGTTGGCGCGGGACTGCTACCCGAATTGTCCCCCAAGCGATCGCCCGTTTCCTAGCTTCCGGCAGTCAACTCCAAAATCTGCTGATTGCGATGGGTCCCGCGATCGCAGGTGATGTCTATCAGGTGTCTGTGAATGTCGCATCCGAAGTAGGAGCCAGCATCTTACCAGATAAAGATCCGCACAAAGATACAGAATCCATTCTTGATGCCTTGCAGCAGTTGCCACATTCACCGTTATTAGAAGATTCGCAACCAGGACGGGTGCGACTAGATGTGCGGCGAGTCAACCAGCTGCAACTGAAACAACTGGGAATTTCTAACGAACAGATCGCGATCGCGCCTCACTGTACCTACCAGGAACCAGACCGTTTCTTCTCTTACCGGCGGGACAAGCTCAAAAAAGTCCAGTGGTCGGGAATTGTAAGTAAATAAGCTGTTTTATTGTTTAGAAACGGGGCGCACGTTGAACGTGCGCCCCGTTTGTTGTTTGTGGATATACGTGCCAAAAAAATCGCCTCCAGTCCATGACTTGGAGGCGATCGCTACACGATTTGTCTAACTCAAACTAGAACACCTTGTTGTTGGTCTATTTTCCTGCTTTCAGGAGCATGAGCTAAACCTTTGTCTTCAAACAGATAGCGATCGCTATCTGTTTGAGTTGTGACTATTGTTGAGTAGCAGGGGCTGTTGTATCGCTGGATGGGGCAGCATTTAAGCCTTCTGTACCACCTGTTGTCGGAGTAGTAGTCGAGGTGCTGGCGTCATCGTCATCGCCATCATCATCGCCATCATCATCGCCATCATCATCGCCATCATCATCGGCTTCAGGAGCTGATGTTTCAGCATCATCATCATCATCACCATCGTCATCGACTTCAGGAGTCGATGTGTTGGCGTCGTCATCCTCAGAGGTGTTTGTAGTAGGAGCTGGCTCACCCGGTGCAACAGTTGCGGGAGTAGACGGAGTGGTGGTTGAAGTCGTGCCTTGAGTTTCCGTTGTGGTAGAAGTTTGTTCAGCGCCAGCGTCACCTTCGACATTAGAAACCTCCTCGGTCGAAATCTGACGGAGACCGACCAAACCAAAACCCAAACGGCTTTCTGGTCCTAATTGCTGATAGGCTGCGACTGCCCGACCTTTCTTTTGCTTGTAGGTACCGAGAGCCAGACCCTGGCTATTTTGGCGCACAACCAGTAACCTTTTCTTGCCACGACCTTTCTCCACAAAGACTCCAACAGGGCCACTGGATGTAGAAGCAACGTTGTAGACCTTATTGGAACTCTGGACGAAGGAATTAGACAGAGAAATCAGATTGAAGGTTGTGCTGTTGTAAATGGTGATAAGCGATCCGCCATTCCCCCCGGCGCTAGTGCTGCCGCCGCTGCCGCCGCTGCTACCGCTGGTGCTACCGCCTGTGCTACCACCTGTACTACCTGTGCTGGTGCCGCCGCCTGTGCTACCACCTGTGCTGCCACCTGTGCTACCGCCGAAGCTACCACCGCCGCTGTTGCCGCCGCTGCTTCCTGTGCCTATGCTGCCACCACCGAAGCTGCCGCTAGAGTTGTCGATAACGCTGTTAAAGTTACCACCATTTTGGAAGATGAGGTTGTAGCTCAAGCTTGTTTTAGAACCAAACCCTGTGTTTTGGCCTGTAGCTGCACCTGCACCTGTCGAGTAGGAGCTGCTGCTGCTCTGGTAAGAGGTATTGCTCGTATTAACATCGTATCCACTTGTTCCACCCAATTGGCTGGCAACTGCACCAACAGTGAATTGGGTACGACCTTGACTTTCACCTTTTAATTTAAAGGCACTCCCTCCTTCTTGCCCAAATTCAAACTGTGTTTTGCTGTTATCGCTTAGATAGCCAACCGTGCTGTTGCCATTAATTGTGGTGATGCCATTCCCTTCGCCTGTAACTTTGAACTTGATTGCAGAATTACTAAAACTGCTGGGATTTGTCAGCTCAAGCTTAGTAGTACCACCGAGTTTAATATCTGTGCCAACTCCGGTGCCCTCAATCTTGAATTTTTCGCCTTCAACTTTGAATTTGGTTTGAGCATTATTGCTGCTGAAGGCTACCTTGTTAGTGCTGCTAAAGGTTTGTGCGTCGGCAGTGCCGGTGCCACTAGCGGTTGTAATTTGACTACTTGTTTGTGAGTCGTCGCTATCGGTTGTAGTTGCGGTGTCAGTATCGCAACCGCAGGGAGTTTGAGTACCAGATTGCGTGCCGGTTGCGGTCGTAGTTCCGCCTGTTGTGGTGCCGCCTGTTGTGGTGCCGCCTGTTGTGGTGCCGCCTGTTGTGGTGCCGCCTGTTGTGGTGCCGCCTGTTGTGGTGCCGCCTGTTGTGGTGCCGCCTGTTGTGGTGCCGCCTGTTGTGGTGCCGCCTGTTGTGGTGCCGCCTGTTGTGGTGCCGCCTGTTGTACTAGGTTGATCGGAAAAAGTGCTGCTTAAGGTGCCGAATCCTTGACCTTCTAGCTCAAATTTTGTCTTTTGCCCCAAGCTAGTAGATGGAGGAAGAGGAATAGAGCTGCCGCCATTGAACTTCAGGGATGTCGGCAAACCAATATTGCCCGCAGTGAGTTTGCCCTCAAAATTACCAACTTCTAAAACCCCAGATTTGGCAGTGTAGTTAGCCTGAGACTGAGTAGATAGTTTGACGTTTGTAACGGGCAGGAAAACTAGCGGAGCCGAACCTGTCTCCTTAGGAGCAATCAGCGAACCGCCCAAAAAAGCGCTGCTTGCAAAGGAATTCAGAGTAAAGTCTAGTTTCGTGGGGATGTTCGAGAAGGGAACAGCTGCGCCACCAGAAGTGAAGGCTAGACCGGATAGGGTACCGACTAAGCTACCTTTGTCATCTTTTCCAGGACGACCAATGTTGCCAGCACCGACGTCTTTGAAGTCTGCTGCCTGGGGTACGAAGCGAGCAGAGCTGGTGTTACCGGAAGTTGTTTGCAGTTGCAGTGTGGTGACGGCAGCGTCAAACAAAACCGGGCTACTTGTACCACCAGTAGTCCCAGTAGTAGTCTGTGACTGTAAAGGCGAAAAGAAGGCAGCTTGCCCTCCTAACAGACCGCCTGTGATTGAAATCGACTGAGATTGAGTGCTTGTAGCGGAAGTAGAAGTCGTAGTAGGAGCAGCAGTCGTAGTCGTCTGAGCGTGAGCTGTGGGAGCCAGAGCGATCGCCAAGCCTCCAGCGATACCGAAACAAACAGCATACTTGGTTGATTTCGCAATCATGTTAGGACTCCATCAGTGAGTAGAGGACAGGGTAAGTAGCAGAATCTAGCTCAATTCGATAGTCAACAGGGGATCATAAGTTTCTTCAGCATTCATCCTGAGCAAGCTCAGAACTAGAAGTATTAGAAGAGAGTAATAACAGCATCCTGATTGAATAAGCATTAGGGCAAGTGTGACTAGCATTAAGTAGAACTAGGTCATACTTGCTTAGCTTTGCTTGTGCCCGTGTTTGGATAAATGACTGTCTGGTTTCTCAACGAGTTCCCAGGTTTTTGCAAAGTTTTTGTAAAGTTATTTACCAATTTTATATACGTAAATACACTTAAAAAATTGTTCTATTTTCGATTGCTACAAGGTTTGCGTTGAAATTACTTAAGAAGTTAGTTGTAATGTTTTTATAAAGTTATCAGGGAGACCCCTGAAGAAATCTCCCTGACAAAGCGATCGCTACTTTTCAGCCCACTTTTAGAAAGTAAAAGTGGTTCGGATGGCACCGATTGTGATTGTGTCGTTGTCCTGGTTGTGAAGCGGATTAAATAATACGATCACCCCTGGCGTGACCGTAATATTGTCAGAAACCCGGAAGCGGTAGAAAGCTTCTACGTGAGTTGTACTTCCTGGCTGACCGCCTTCATCTCCAAAGCCACCCTCACTAATAAAATCAGGGTAGTTTCTTCCAATTGGCAGGTCACTACTGGTAATTTTGGGCGGCTGACCGACATAAATACCGCCGAGGTTGCCTTCACCAAGCAGATCGGGGAAATTGAGGTAAGCCATCCAATTGAATGTCTCTACATTTCCTGATATTCCTTGCGGGTCAGAAGTCGTGTAGCCGCCCCAACCGCCAATTGTAATGTTGGGCGTTGCTCGGAATTCTAAACTGGCACCAAAAGCATTCGTATTAATCGGTCCTCTGCCTGCCGGAGTCGGTAAGAGAACCAAATCATCCCCAACGCCAGTCCCCAATCTTCCAAACGGAGAGTAGGAGTTGACGTATTGCAGAGCAATATCAAGCGTATTCAGCGGCGATACGACTAACTGCAAGCCAGCTGCGGTTTCTCCATCTTGTCCACCGCCGATACCCCCACGAAAAGCATCTGCGGGTCTGCTGGCAGAGTAGACGCCTTGTAAACTGATCCGTGGATTGACTTGCCAGTCAAAGCCTAAGCCTCCACGTCCCCCGGTATTAATAATTGGGTTGCGTTGAGCAAAGCGGGAAAGCGGCCCTTGACCGGCACTTTCTACGCGGTTTGCTCCCCGGAAAACGTTCACTGGGTTGACCCCTTCCGGACCGATGATGAAGGCAAAATTATTACCGATTAACTGACGATAAGTGAGGTCGCTCAGTACAATGTCGTTCCCAGTGTCTCCTTCATATCCCAAGAAGACCATGTCGTTGTTGAGCAAACGAGGTCCCGAATTTCCAGAACCCGCTTGCAATCCAGTCA
Source organism: Trichocoleus sp. DQ-A2 (assembly GCF_039961915.1). NCBI lineage: Bacteria > Bacillati > Cyanobacteriota > Cyanophyceae > Leptolyngbyales > Trichocoleusaceae > Trichocoleus > Trichocoleus sp. DQ-A2. The sequence goes on along the minus strand of NZ_JAMPKD010000011.1, from coordinate 76,138 downwards.
GCAGCAGGCTGCGAGGACTGAACTGGGTGAACAAACTTAACTGGACGTTGCTAATAACGTTGGGATTTGTATTCTGGTCTTCTAATCGGTTCCCAGTTGATTTTCGGTTCAGGAACAACTCAAATTCATTCTCATTGCGTCCCTGAACGCCGACGACTGCCTGTCCAAATAGCTTCGTCGTGGTTGAGAACTGATGGCTTTCCAAGAAAGCGGTACGACCTTCCAGATTATCTACCCGCGTCCGTAGGGTCGCCAGTTCCGGCCCAAACTCATCAACGAGTCGTCGCAGGGTTTCTAAATCCGCTTCGGTAGCTGCATCAGCCGAACTAGCGGCAATTAATTTCTCAATTTGCTGAAGACAGGCATTTACCCCTGCGGCAAATTCATAGCGACTGAGTGCCCGGTTGCCGCGAAAAGTGCCATCAGGATAGCCTGCAATACAGCCGTAACGCTCTACAAGACTTCGCAATGCTTCGTAAGCCCAGTCGCTTGGTTCCACATCGCTCAACTGGGACACATTGGTGACTTGATCCAATGGGTTGGCTTCCATGTCCTCTGGGTTTCCCATTTCCAAAGGATCGCCCGCTGGAAGCACTTGTTCGCTAGCCTCTTCAGAGGGCAGCGCTTGAGCTTGCAGGGTGTTGGGATTGCTAACAGTTGCTGCGTCTACAAGAGTGCGAGCCTCTTTTGTTGTTGCAGATGCAGTGAAAGATGTATCCAAGCTGCGACGGCTAGCAGACAAAATAGGAGACTTTGTAGTCGAAAATTTTGGTAAACTAGCTGCCGGTTGCAACTGGCTTGTTTCAGTTGGGGGGGTTAAATTTACCGCAGTGGCAGATTCTTGAGTTGCCGCTAAACTAGGCGAACTTGCTGCCGATTCCGTCTGCGATGCTTTTAGTTCTGGCAGTACATTCGCCGATGCGAGTGTTCCCTCGGATGCAGCTGCCGCCAGCGAATTTGCTGTCGTTTTTGCCTTGGTTACATCCGTTCCTGTCGCTAAATCTGTAGATGTCGAGAATCCCTGAGTTGAAGACTGGACTGCCTCAGCAGCTGTGGTTGGGTCGATATCGGTGGCTGCAATCGCCGGGGAGAGGCTAACTGCTAGTAAGCCAAAGGCTGTAAACACTAGCGCTGAGGATGCTGTTTTCTCTATTCTCCACTGGGATTTCACGGGTCTAAAACTCCTCAAAACACACCATACTTGCTGAAATTTTACAACAATATTGTGTCAGTCGCTACTAACGCTTTGGATTCCTTTTCATTCGTTAGGGATTGAGGTTGGCAGTTGACGTTTACCCAAAAGGAAAGTTCCTGGCTGAGTTTCTTTTTTTTATAATCGCTGACAAAAAATTGCTCCTAGGGATTAACGGAGAAGCAATTTTTATACACGGAGGTTTGATACTCTGCGCCTAATTACTCAAGGTCATCTGAGGCAAGTGTGCGATCGCGCACTTGTCTGGGATGTACACAGCCGAAACAGGCGCGATCGCTTCTTCTGGGTCAAATTAGTTTATAAATCCTAACAATGAGTGTCCGAGCGATTTTCAACATCATTTCTGTTTCGTTCGTGCAATAGAGATTGTGCAAATAATTGTCAACTTTCATCTACAATTACCAAATTCAACTAACGCTGCCGCCGGTAGTGTAGAAAAACTTCTTGCTCAATCGACTCGACTGACAAGAGTTCCAGCCTAGGTGCAAAATCTGCCAAAAATCCAGAACCTTCTACTGGCGTCGGTGCTGTCGCTCCTCCTAAAATTAACGGACAAACCGTGAACCAGAATTCATCGATTAAATCAGCCGCCACTAAAGCACCTACGAGTTCCCCACCTCCTAGGACAGCGAGATGTTCCAAGCCTAGCTCCCAGAGCTGTTGAAAAGCAGCAATCCAGCTAATTCCATCGGTCGTTGCCTCCACTTCTAGAACCCGCTCAAATTCTGAGCATCCTTGCCAGCGCTTGGCACCTGCCTCTCCTGTAAGTAACCACCGAGGTATGGGTTGACGAAAAAAGCGCCATTGCGGATCTAGATTGGCTGATTGAGAGCAAACAATTTGGACTGGTTGGAGCGATCGCCCTCTCTGTTGTCGCCAGCGGAGCAAATCGGGATTCGTGACGCTCAGCGTCGTACCGTAAGCGCGGAGAGTACCCGCGCCAAATAAAACTCCGTCCGCTTGGGCAATCTGTTTTTCCAGGTGCGCCAGATCCGCTGGAGACGAAAATCGGGCGCGATCGCGACGAATATCCGCAATCTTGCCATCGGCACTCATTGCCAAAACAACTGTCGTAGAAGGGCGTTTCCAGACAAATCCCGTCATCGCTGCTGGTCGCTCAAATATTTAATTAAAGTTTAAGAATTGCTTATATTACGGGAATTAGTGTAGAGATTCCACAAAGTCAACCTTTCCAGAGTATACGAGGATCTGGAACCGTTCTAGGATGGAATGGATCTGTCAAACAGTATCGCTCTACCAACACGATTAACCCAGAAAAAAGTAGGCTAATCAATACCCCCATTCTGATGGGGTGATTTTTGAGAATTCTTGCTATTGGGTTTTACACCTCAAATTAGAGAAGTCCTATGGCTAAGCCGGGTCAATCCTCCTTCCGTCGCATCCTGCTGTCACGCATTTTGCTTTTGAGCGTCCCGGTACTGCTGATGGGGGTGTATGTAACCTACAGAAAAGCACGATCTAGCATACTGGAAACCGCTCGCCAAAATCTTACCGAAAGTGCAGTGAGAAAAGGAGAGAGCATGAGCGAGTCAATTAAAGCGCTCTCTGCCAACTTAGTGACTGCAAGTGAAGCAGTCGTACTGCAATCGCGATCGCCCGAAGCGCATCAAAAATTTTTAAACCAACTCGCCCAACAATTGCCAACGCAAGTCCAGTGCATTCAACTCATCAACGTTGAGACGGGAAACATTGCTGCCAGCACTTGTGGGGAGAAACCCATCAGTACGCTAGATGCAAGTCACTGGCCCCAGCAGCAACAGGAATTACTGTTAGATACTTCCAAGGTGCAGGTGAAATCGCTGCTTCCAGGCATCTCCCCACCCAATTCAACCGTTAAAGAGAATCAACCCAGCCCAAAAAGCCAACTAAGATTGATTTTCAGTGCGCCTGTTTATGACAGCACGGGTTCTCTGCGTTATGCCCTGAGTGTCCAATCAGCTCTACTGAAACAAGAGCGTGCCAAACCAGGGTCTCTGAGTGGCTATCCAGTGGTGATTGACCAGGATGGAACCATTTTGGCGCATCCGATTACCCAGCGAGTTGGAAGAAATATTAAGCAGGAGGCAGATGGGGAAAGGCTCGAAACGGTCATGAAAAACGCGATCGCGGGTAGAAATGATTTTCTGCACTTGTTTTCTTTCGAGAAAAACGGTGTGGAATTACTCGCAGGGTATACCCCGATTCCCAGCCCGATTAGCAACCAGCCGGATCGCCAGTGGGTTATCTTAGCCGTCACTCGCTTAGATAGTGCCTTATCGGGTCTAAAAGAAATTCAACAGGTGCTGGTGATTCTGACATTCGGCTTAATCGCCGCTAGCCTGCTGGCAACGCTGTATATCTCTCGCGAACTGGCGCTGCCATTGGAGCAATTGAGAGACTACGCTGGGTCGAAAGGGCACTTTCACTCTACAGATCGAGTTCCTCAAAACTTCAAAATCCGGGAATTCAATCAATTATCGGAAGCCCTCGATAATATGGTGGAGCGACTGAAAGCATGGGCAGAAGAAATCGAAACAGCCTGGAAAGAAGCACAAGCAGCGAATCAGCTGAAAAATGAGTTTCTAGCGAATACTTCTCACGAACTAAGAACTCCCTTGAATGCGATCATTGGTTGCATTCGCCTGGTACGCGATGACTGCTGCGATGACCGCGAAGAAGAGATGGATTTCTTACAGCGAGCGGATGATGCAGCGATTCACCTCCTGGGAATCATCAATGACGTTCTGGATATTGCCAAAATTGAAGCGGGTAAGCTTTCCGTCGTCATGGAGGCAGTCGATCTGCGAAAGTTGCTTAAGGAAGTGATTGATTTACAGGCTGTTCCGATTCAGCAAAAAGGTTTGCAGTTTAATACACCAGATTTGCCAGAATCGATTCCTGTTCGTACTGACCCCGCAAAACTCAAGCAGGTGCTGCTAAATGTGGTTGGCAATGCGACTAAATTTACTGAAAAAGGCAGCGTTACGATTACCACCCGGATAGAGACTAGTTATGGCAAAGAACAGGCAGTGGGGAATTCTGTCCCTCCTAGCTCTCATTTATCGAATGGGGTCACTCAAGCCGCGACAGTGAGTCATGAAGAACAAACAAAAATCCAGGCGGCGGCATCTGTGAGCAATGGGCAAGAAGTTAGAGGAGAAGATGCCTCTAGCATCTCGAATGGAGCTTCTAACCTTTCTCGAAGCCTTCTAACAGGAACTGCGAACTCTCTCAAAGAGCGTCTCGTGCCTTCTGCGCGTGTTGTTGTAACAGTTCACGATACAGGGATTGGTATTGATCCGAATCAACAGCATAAGCTCTTTCGCCCCTTTGTCATGATTGATGGCACGACGACTCGGAAATTTGGCGGCACAGGTCTGGGACTCGCAATTTCTCGGAACTTAATGGAACTGATGGGAGGTAGCATTACGCTATCAAGTGCAGGAGCTGGTCTGGGCACAACCGTGGAGATTGCCGTGCCCATGATTGATACTTCAGTGTTGCCAACTCTTGAGTCTACGAATGCGGCAAAAAATTAAGAATTCAGCTATCTGTTTGACTGCGGAATGAAACCCACTCCTCGTTGACGAGGAGGGGTTTATAGAAGGCATCTCAATGGTGAAAATTTACCTCAGACTCTTTCTTCAATCTCTCTGTTTACATACAGGGAAACGTAAGATTTCGCGATCGCCTTGAAAGAGGAAAAATTGAAGAAGCTTTAATTTTTCACGGACTGGGGAACTGTAACCGTCAGTCCTCCCTGTTGTAAAGATTCGCTCAGACATCGAAGAATCTGTACCAGCTGGGCACCCACCCATCCCGAAGAAATCTCTGAAGATTGGTTCTGGTGGATACAGCTCAAAAAGCGATCGCAAACTCGCCCTAAAGGTTCGCCCGGTTCTATGCTCAATACTTCCCGGCTTTGATTGGCGGGCGTATAAGGGCCAGCACTGGTCTTTTCAAAGCGTCCATGCTGAATGCTTAGCGGTGCCTCTGCTTGTAACTCATCAAAAATCAAAGTTCCCTCACTCCCCACCACACACAGGCGACGCTGTTTATCAGGATTCAGCCAGCACAGATGAATGAAGGCTTGAAAGCCGCTAGGGTAGGTGAGTGTCGCCCAAACAAGGTCTCTTAAAGGATGAAAAATCAGGGATGAGGGAGGAGTCTGAGAATTGACTTCATCTTTGATTCCGGCTTCTTGGTGCAAAAAAACGGTGCCGCTGGCTTGCACCTGAGTTGGCGTTGCCTGAAGCCAATTGTTGAAAATATTAATATCGTGGATGGCTAAGTCCCAGAGTGCATCAACATCCTGGCGCACAGGGCCTAGATGGGTACGGGTGGCGTAGCCATAGCGCAAATCTCCGAGAATTCCAGATTGGACAGCGGTTTTACCGCGTTCAACCGCTGGGTGAAACAAATAGGTGTGGTCTACGAAGAGTTGCCGGTGCTGTTGTTCTGCTAATCGGCACAGTTCTATGGATTCAGACGGATCGAGGGTGAGCGGTTTTTCTGATAAGACGTGATAGCCTTGCCGGAGAGCATCAGCGATCAAGGTGTAGTGCGTCGTGGCTGGGGTTGCGATCGCAACTGCCTCGACTTCCGGCATCTGCTGCACCTGGGACCATTCGGTTGTTAGCAGCACGCTGTCATCTAACTTAAACCGTTCTCGAAGTGCTTCCAGGCGCTCCTGCTTCGGGTCTAATACCGCGACCAAGCGGGATTGAGGATGCTCTAGGAAATTCCGCACGAGATGTACACCCCAGCGTCCAGCCCCCAACACAGCAATTCCAGTTTTCATCGTTGTTTATTGTTCGTTGTTCATTAAAGACTGGCTAATTGTTCTTTGTCATTCCCCATTAACCAGTCTTCAAATTAGCCATGAACTAGGCTAATTGCTAATGGCTAAAAAAGCTTCCCTCGCCGCAGCTTGTTCGGCAGCTTTTTTAGAATGTCCCTTGCCTTGACCCAATCGACGCCCTTGCAGCCAAACCTCGGCGGTAAAACGTTCTGGATCGCCGTGAATTCGTCTGGTTTCCTCGACTCGATATTCTGGCAGCATTTGGTAATGACCTTGCGTCCATTCCTGGAGGGCGTCCTTGTAGTTTTGGTAGGCTGGGTCTGTCCGAATTTCGGATGCCAGTTGTTTAAAATGAGAATCTAGCCACGGACGCACTAGTTCTAAGGTATGCGTACTCAGGTACAGGGCACCCAACACCGCTTCAAAGGCGTCTGCCAACCGCGAGGTAAGACCTGCTTTGTCACCTGCTGCACTTTCAGAAATTAACAGGTAGCGATCTAGTCCGTAACTATCTGCAATACCGGCTAAGGTGCGATCGCTCACCAGTACCTTGCGAATTGCCGAAAATTCACCCACAGAACAATCAGGATAAACTTCCCATAAAAATTCAGACGCTGCCATCCGCACTACCGCATCCCCCAGGAACTCCAATTGCTCATAGTTCGCCGTTGTCGAAATTGTGGGGTGGGTGAGCGCTAAGTTGAGGAGCGACCACTGCACTGGTACCTGCGGTGGAAGCCCTAACTTTTGGATCAGACTTTGCAGCTGCTTTTGACGAGGAGGATAGCTGAGATTCATGGGAATGCGTTGGACTTAGGGGAACCCCAATCATTTTTGCAACATCACTGAACAGCGCCTCAACCTGAGCCATCAGTTCTCGTTGAATTGGTAAGAGGTGGACTTCTTCCCGGAGTTTTTGCTGCAAATCGCGCAGGCGGGCGATGGGTTGACGCAACTTGGAGATTGTCTGCTCTAAGTGTTTGGCACGTCTGAGTTGTAACACGACATCCCCGCTGAGCTGGGTCTTCTGTTCGATGAGTACCGCCAGCATTTTAGCGATCGCCATCACAGTCTGACCGTCTTCCTCATTCCATTGCTTTGGTTCTCTACCACCAACCGTCACCACACCGTAAACGCGACGACGACCTTGCAGCGGCGCTGCCATTAGCGTTTGAGCCGTGGGCATCAGGGGTTCCATCAAACCATTCTGGCGCACATCTTCAACATAAATCAATCTACCCTCACTGATTGCTTTACCGCTAGCTCCATCGCTAATTCCGACAATTGGTTTGTTGGTACTGATGTTGCCTGCTGCGGAAACTACCATAAAATTGTCATTGTTCAAGTTGAGGGCGATGACGGCATCGGCGGCACCAAAATTGGTAAATAATATCTGCACCGCATCTCGCAATATACAAGGCAAAGGCTGATACTGCGATAGAGCGGTGGAAAATTTATGCAAGGTAGAAAGCTGCACCCAACGGCGGTGACTCGTGAGTTCGGCTTCTTTAAGCCGTCCCAGCAACCGTCCATTAATTTCGGCAATGTGGGCACTTTGCTGAACGTAGTTTCGCGTTCGGATCGGCTGGTAAAACGTCCCCATAACTTGGGACATCAGCAACGAAACCCGCGCCACTACCTCTTCATCGTAAGACCACAGCCCATCAAAGCTTTGACTACTGCTGTTGCGTTCTGGCCCTTCCACGGCTTGAGTCAATACCGCCGTCCAGAAATCGGGGGTATCAACCAGCCAAAACCGCTCCCTGGACAAGGCTGAGTTAGGCTCAAGCCCAATAAATTCGATTCCCGGAATTTCGGGGGGATGAACGTCGGGAACACCAAATATAAAGACCCGCCGACATACCTCACCTAAGTAACTATATCGACGGAGATGTTCAAGGAAGTGAGAGAAACGCTGGAAGCCAGCAAACAAATCAACCGGAAGTTTGTGGTTGAGCAACTGATCTTCGAGGAGATCGCCGATAACGTTCATCGTTGCGATCGTGTGAATACCGCGCAATTCTTGGTATTGGTTCGCAATCGAGCGGAACAATGATATGTCCACTAAGCCACCCTGATTAACAAGAGTTCAAAATCGTGTAAATATCGCTTCTGGCAGACAGATTACCGCTAAATGTTACGGGTGGCTATGCAAAATTTCTTGAAGTCTTGACTTTTGTGACTGCATCAAGAGAAAAACAAGCTCATTTTTACATGAAGCTTCACTGAATTTATTAATTAAATTGATTTAGCCTGAGAAAAGGATTACTTTTCCGACCGCTCGTCCTTGCAGCCTCTACTAGCGCGATCGCGATCGCCAATCAACACTGGGCTTTGCTCGTCCTGTTTTGCCGGGAAGACTCGATAGGCGATCGCTCAATTTACCCAATTTTTCAAATGCCAGTTGAGCTAGAGAATCTCTCAACCTAGACTCACCCTCGGCTCTCTAGCTCTTGTGAATAACCGTTAAGCGATTAAGGGAGAGAGTCGGTCATAAGCCGGGTTCTGTTCTCCACAGCAGCAGTGCCGCTGGAAGGGCGGTTATCTATCTGGGACGCCTGTTACCAGACGCCTCAAGCGGTTTTAAAACGGAATCGGAAAAAGACCAACCTGATTCCCTACCTTGCTCCCAACCGGGGTTTACCGAGCCAGCGCCTCTCGACGCTGCTGGTGCGCTCTTACCGCACCTTTGCACCCTTACCGAGACAATTAAAAATTATTCATTTTGCATTTTTAATTTTTAATTTTCCCGGCGGTATCTTTCTGTGGCACTATCCTCACGGTCGCCCGCACTGGGCGTTACCCAGCAAGTCTGGTCTTTCGGGAGCCCGGACTTTCCTCAGACTCGCACAAACAGCAAATCTGCAACCACCTGCGCCTACTCTCTCCCGTTCTTCAGTGTGGCATATTCAAGAGCTTTAGAGAGCGAATCTTCGCTTTTGAATTCTCACTTTGCCGATGCAGTTTTTCAAGAAAGATTGGAGATCCCCGCCTAAATTTCGATTATCCTGAATAAAGGGAATGATTTACGTAACTTAATAATTCTGCTGGTTACTGGACTTATGAGATGCATCATCAACCGCCGCGCTCAGTTTTCGGCGAGCCACCGTTATTGGCTGCCAGAACTGAGTCAAGCGGAGAATATACAAGCGTTTGGTCGCTGCACTCAGTCGCCCGGACACGGACACAACTACGTTTTGTTTGTCTCCCTTGCCGGGGATCTGGATGAGTATGGCATGGTGCAAAACTTGTCTGAAGTCAAACGGGTGATCAAACAGGAAGTCACCAGTCAGCTAGACTTCTGTTATCTCAACGATGTGTGGTCGGAATTTCAACAAACCCTGCCCACTACAGAAAACATCGCGCGAACCATTTGGCAGCGTCTAGCACCTCACTTACCGTTGGTAAATATTCAACTATTTGAACATCCCGAACTCTGGGCTGACTATCAAGGAAACGGAATGGAAGCTTATCTGACAATTGGTACCCACTTTAGCGCCGCTCACAGACTGGCTCATCCGAACCTCAGTTACGAAGAGAACTGCGAGATTTATGGCAAATGCGCTCGTCCCAACGGTCACGGGCACAACTACCACATGGAAGTAACAGTTCAAGGCGAAATTGATCCGCGCACAGGGATGATTGTGGATTTAGGAGCGTTAAACAAGGTAGTAGAAGATTATGTGGTTGAGCCGTTTGACCATACTTTCCTGAACAAGGATATCGCCTATTTTGCCCAAGTTGTTCCCACCGCTGAGAATATTGCCATTCATATCCGGAATCTTCTGCAAGAGCCTATCCGGGAATTAGGAGCAAAGCTGCATAAGGTAAAACTGGTTGAAAGCCCGAATAATTCGTGTGAAGTATACTGTACCGAAACCGCTCCAAACTTAGCGGGAATTCAACAGAGCGATCGCTCTCTAACGCCTGTATCTACTTGATGTTTTAGCCGGGAGACGCAAGTTTTTAGAAAATTTCGGGAACAAACCCGCTATCGATTTGCGTCTACCGAATCCTAAGCAGCGTTCGTCCAGTGGCAAGCAAGGGTTGCATTCCAACGCCTAAAGCGATAAATTGTAAGGTTTTTTGAAAAATTTGTTCAAAGCATGAGAGCTTAACCAGCCGATCCGGGAACACTAAAAAGAGACGACCTAGCCTTATACCGCAAGTCGGTGCTAAGCGAATCAAGGTGTTGAGAAAAATATATGGATCGCCGCGTTAACCATCACAACAGCCAACAAGAGGGCGACCTACCTGAGGAGGAACGCATCACTGTTGTTCCTCCTACAGATATTAGCGCTCATAGCCAGCATCAGCCAAAAACCGATAATTACACTAAGGGAGAAGCCGATCGACTGCTGGAGCAAGGTGCCCAGCAGCACCAAAACGGTCATTTCGAGGCGTCACGACTATCCTTTCATCAAGCACTCACGGTCTACGGCGAACTTCAAGACCAGCGAGGACAAGGAAGAACGCTCGGCAATTTGGGGCTAGTGTACTATGCCTTGGGAAATTTTGCCAAAGCGGTTGAGTATTCTGGGCAAAGTTTAGCGATCGCCCAAAGTATCAACGATCAGCGATTGGAAAGTCAAGCGCTGGGAAACATCGGCAATGCCTACCGTCACTTAGGCAACCATGCCAAAGCCATTGAGTTTCAGCAACAAAGTCTGCTAGTCGTGCGGGAACTGAAAGACTTGAGTGCAGAAGTGGCGGCGCTGAATAATCTCGGACTAGCTTACAAGGCACTGGGAGACTACTCAGCCGCCATTGAATACCAGCATCAAAGTCTGATAGTGGCGCGGGAACTCCAAGACCAAGAGGCAGAGGGTCAGATCCTGAGAAATTTGGGAAATGCTTGCTACGCTTTGGGAGACTATGTCAAAGCGATCGCCTACTATAAGCAGCGTTTAGCACTCGTGCAGCAGACTGGAGATCACCGTATTGAGGTACAGATCCTGAGAAATCTGGGGAACGCCTGCTACGCAATCGGGGACTACTCTGCGGCAATTGACTATGGAGAGCAACGCCTAGCGATCGCTTCGGCAACGGATGACCTCCGCTCCCAAGAGCAGGCACTTTCGCATTTAGGAGTGGCTTACGAGGCATTGAGCAACTACGCTAAAGCAATTGACTACTATGAACAACGCTTAAGGATAGCGCGAATCCTCCAAGACAGCCGAGTCGAAGGGCAGGCTTTGGGAAGCCTCCGAGTTGCTTGCTATGCTTTGGGCGATTACGCCAAAGTGATGGAATACGACCAATAGCATTTAATTAAAAATAAAAATTTATAAGGCAATCTATGTATTGCCGAGAGCTTAGTTGCGCCCGAAAAGCTTACTAGGTATGTTTTTCAGCTTTAGTTTCTAATCTATATCCGTACAGCGTAGATTGAGCTAAAAAGTTTCTTGATTTTTAATTTTTTATTTTCTCTAGCTACGTCCCGCTTTTGGGAGATGCATGGAGACCGCTCGCCCGATTATCACTAAGTTTTAACCGGAAAATTCTGGACTCAGCGAAGTGGTCTTGGGGTGTCTGATAATATGAGCAAGAGGAATTCACCCCGCAATTGTACCCAGCTATCTTGCCTAAACGATACACAATCGTACCTAAAACAACGATATGGAGGATATGGACACCATGCAAACTGATTATTCCGCTCCAGAGACCGAAAAAACCCAGGTAGAAATGAGAGTTGACGCCCCAGGCGAATTGGCAGCTCTACCCCCAGCCACCCAATCAACGGAAAAGTGGCAGCAAATTGGAGAACAAATTTCCGCATTTTTCGCAGAACTACCCGAATACTTAGGTGAGTTCTTCTCAGAGTACCAGCGCCCCTTGACCACTCTAGGTCTAATATTAGCTGGCATCATTACCGTGAAGGTGACACTGGCGGTTCTGGATGCGCTTAATGATATTCCTCTGCTAGCGCCGACCTTTGAACTGGTAGGAATTGGCTACTCAGCCTGGTTTGTGTACCGCTACTTACTCCGAGCTTCTAATCGTCAGGAGTTGTCCGAGGAGTTTAAAGCTCTCAAGTCGCAAGTTGTCGGCGGGGATTCCAATAACTCGTAAATTTCTCATTTCCGCATAGCTCATTTCCGCACAGCATTTTTGCCCTGCGTCTCTGATTTTCTGACTTAGGGGTAGCACACTAGTGACTGCCCCTAATAATTTTAGTTGTAAATTTCTTAATACTGGTAGAAAGCGCGTGTGCCCATCACGTGATATTTTTAAGCGAGTCGAATCCAAAATATCATTTTGGATTTTAGCTTCTAGATTGTAGAAGACTGACAGGAATTGCATCTCTACCACTAAGTTTGGCGCGATCGTGGGATTTGATCGTTGAATTTACCAGCGATCGCGGCTCATTTGCTCTCGCTGGGTGTAAAGTGTTCAACTGGCATAATTGTCCCGCTCAATTCCGCTCCACTTAAATCGGCTCCGTTCAAATCAGTTTCACTTAAGTCGGCTTGACTCAAATTCGCCTTAATTAAGTCGGTTCTATTCAGATTTACTCCAATGAGGAGGGCGCTAGTCAGATTGGCTTCACACAAGATTGCATCGCTGAGGTTGGCGTAGCTCAAGTTTGCCCTTCTCATATCTGCGCCAGTTAGATTTGCGCCAGTTAAGTTCGCTCCAGTTAGCTCAGCACCAATCGGTTCGGTTTTAACAAGCCTTGTTCCAATCAGTCTGGCTTTATCAAAATTGGTTCCGATCAAGTCAGCACCCGTGAGATCGGCACCCGTGAGATCAGCACGACTCAAGTTTGCTCCACTCAGATCGGCACCTGTTAGGTTCACCCCCCGCAGGTTGGCTCCGGCTAGGTTAACTCCCTCCAGAATCGTCTCGCTGAAATCGACCTGGCGTAGGTTAGCTCCTTCCAGATTTGCCGCCTTCAAATCTAACTTCTGGAAATCCCGTTCTCCAGCAGCATATCGTGTTAAAACCTCATCCCCATCCATTTCTATTGCCTCTAAATTGCTTCCGGTTAGCGTGGACTTAGGAATTTTGGATTTTAGATTGATTTTCGATGAATTGCCAATCTAAAATCTGGCTGGCGATCGCGTACAGCCCTTTGGGCATGAAAACAGCGAAGCAAGGCGTTAGTTTAGGGCTGACTTGTCACTTCGCTACTCGTGCGTAGCTGCATTAGGCATGATGGCACCAGTCATATCGGCGTCACGGAAATTGACCCGATTTAGGTTAGCGTCAATGAGAACCGCTTCAGTGAGAATTGCCCCAGTCAGGTTTGACCAGCATAGTTTTGACCTGTACAAGTTAGCTCCGGTGAGATTCGCTCCTCGCAGAGTCGCCCAACTTACATTTGCTCCCCTCAGATTGGCTTTAATTAAGATGACATTTGTCAGATTGGTTCCGCTCATCTTGGCGCGGCTCAAGTCTGCTTGCGTGAGATTTGCTCCAATTGCACTGGCTCCATTTAAAACAGCGTTCGCTAAGTTGGCTTTCTCCAGGTTGGCTCCAATTAGAATGGCATTCGTTAAGTTTGCACCTTCCAGCACAGCTCCAATCAACGTAGCATTCGTCAAGTTGCTTCGACTTAAGGGTGCATCAATTAGTTTGGCTCCAGTCAGATTGGCATCGCGGAGAATAGTCTCGCTCAAAAGAGCGTGACTCAGGTTAGCTCCGGCGAGGTTAGCTCCGCTGAGATTGGCAGCTCGTAAACTCGCTTCAGTTAAAATCGCTTCGCTCAGGTTGGCGTCAATCAGGCTAGCGCCGATAAGATTTGCCTCGCTGAGATTGGCGCGGAGAACCGCTCCATTGAGATTTGCCTCCCGTAGGTTGACTCCGATTAGGTATGCCCCAATTAGATTTGCTTCGCGCAGGTCTGCTCCCCGCAGGTTCGCTTCGCTCAGGTCAATTCCCATCAGGTCTGCTCTTCGCAGACTTACCTCTCGAAAATCTCGTTCGCCTGCTGCGTAGAGACGTTTCAGTTCATCGGCATCCATCTAGACCTCCCTTCAGGGTACTGCCGCTACAGTCGTTAGGGATGGGGTTCAACCCCTCTCCTAGAGTGGCAGGAAAATAGCGATCGCAGTCTATGCCAACTGCCCAAGGGTGGGATGACAGACGCTCAAAGCCAAAAATAAAGGTTCTAATCGACGATTGGGATCGACACAGAACCATGACACATTGAAGCAGGAGGCGGCACTCCCTAACCCTTGAGTGCGTAAAACCTCCTGGGTACACAGGTAGAGCGAACATTTGTTTAGATCCTTCACTTCGAGCGGGATTCAAAAACGGTGGAACTCGCGTTTGGAGCCTGGGTCAGTTTAATTGTTGGACATTCAGTCAGTGTAGATGCTTGAGCGAGTTTGCCTGTTGGATACTAGAACCAGTAGCCGTGAGGTTGAGAAAGCTTACACTATAACCGTAAGGTTAAGTGTGGGATAAAGTCACTATGCTTCACCGCGCCTAGAATTTTGACGGAGGGGTGGCAATAGCGTACAGCCCTTTGGGCATGAAAACAGCGAAGCGAGGCGTTAGCGTAGCGCTGACTTGTTAGTTCGCGCATTTTCTATCAAAGATTTACAAGGCTGGAAACTCCTAAATAATCATGAGAACTAGAGGTTAATCTCTAGCTACTGAATCTTATTCCTAACTTGAGCGCTCAACTCCGCTCAATTAACTCTAATTGTTACAAAATAGCTGCCACCTGGTAGCTGTCAGCGGGTAGCTCTTTGACAAGAAGATTCCTGTAATCTAGTTATATGGGGAGACCTTCTCTCAAACACCAAACCTGCAAAGAGAATAGCCGATCCACCGAAAAGCAATCTTAAGGACAGAGAATGCCGGAGAATTTGAGAAGCCAAGTCGTCACCCAAGGCGTACAGCGATCGCCCAACCGGGCTATGTTACGTGCTGTTGGTTTTGGAGATGAGGATTTTACGAAACCCATTGTGGGAATTGCCAATGGGTACAGCACCATTACCCCCTGCAATATGGGGTTAAATGATTTAGCGAAACGGGCTGAAGCTGGAGCCAAGGTGGCTGGGGCGATGCCTCAGATGTTCGGCACGATTACCATCAGCGACGGCATTTCGATGGGCACCGAAGGGATGAAGTATTCCCTGGTGTCGCGGGAAGTCATCGCCGATTCGATTGAGACTGCCTGCAACGGGCAGAGTATGGATGGAGTGCTGGCAATTGGGGGCTGCGATAAGAATATGCCCGGAGCGATGATTGCGATCGCTCGGATGAATATTCCGGCTATTTTCGTGTATGGCGGTACGATTAAACCGGGACATCACAACGGGCGCGATTTGACGGTTGTGAGTGCTTTTGAAGCGGTGGGGCAACACAGCGCCGGAAAAATAGACACGGATGAGTTGCTGCAAGTAGAACGCAAGGCTTGTCCGGGTGCCGGTTCTTGCGGCGGAATGTACACTGCCAATACAATGTCTTCCGCTTTTGAAGCGATGGGGATGAGCTTGCCTTATTCTTCCACAATGGCAGCAGAAGATGCTGAAAAAGCAGAAAGTGCTGAGAAATCTGCTTTTGTCCTAGTAGAGGCAATTAAAAAACAACTTTTACCGCGACAGATTGTTACCCGAAAAGCGTTTGAGAATGCCATTTCTGTAATTATGGCAGTGGGCGGTTCTACGAATGCAGTGCTGCACTTACTAGCGATCGCTCATACGATTGGGGTTGAATTATCCCTGGATGATTTTGAAACCATTCGCGCCCGCGTTCCGGTTTTGTGCGACCTCAAGCCTAGCGGTCAGTATGTCGCCACTGACCTCCACAAAGCCGGTGGAATTCCCCAGGTGATGAAGATGCTCCTGGTCCGCGATTTGCTACACGGAGACGCCCTGACTATCACCGGACAAACCATTGCTGAAGTCTTGGCAGATGTCCCAGAACAGCCCCGTGCTGATCAAGATGTTATCCGTCCCTGGGATAACCCGATGTATGCTCAAGGGCATCTCGCCATCCTGAGAGGCAATCTGGCAACGGAAGGGGCTGTCGCCAAAATTACCGGCGTCAAAACCCCTTCAATAACCGGCCCAGCGCGGGTGTTTGAATCTGAAGAAGCTTCTTTAGCAGCCATTCTGGCTGGCAAGATCAACCGTGGAGATGTCCTAGTGATTCGCTACGAAGGCCCCAAGGGTGGCCCTGGAATGAGAGAAATGCTGGCTCCCACTTCTGCCCTGATTGGTGCGGGATTAGGGGATGCTGTTGGCTTGATTACCGATGGACGCTTCTCTGGTGGGACTTACGGCATGGTTGTCGGTCACGTAGCCCCAGAGGCGGCTGTAGGAGGCGCGATCGCTCTCGTTGAAGAAGGCGATACCATTACAATTGATGCACGCGATCGCCTGTTACACCTTCATCTACCCGATGAAGAGCTAGAGCGTCGTCGCGCTGCTTGGCAACCGCCTAAACCGCGTTATACAACTGGCGTACTGGCAAAATATGCCAAGTTAGTTTCTTCTAGCAGTGTCGGTGCCGTGACGGATTTAGATCTGGGTTGAAAACAGTCTTTAACTGTTAGATAAACCAAAAAATGAAGTATAAAAGAAGAACCCTGAAGTTTCTCTTTATACTTCATTTTTTTATAACTTTTAACGCAGATTAACAATAATGAACAGCGATAAACTTCCTCCTGGTAGGATGGGGTTGCCGGTGCTTGGCGAAACACTCGCGTTTGTGTTCGACCCCAAATTTATCGAAAAGCGCTATCAGCAATATGGCTCTATCTTTAAGAGTCATGTTATTGGCAAACCTACGGTTTTTATGGTGGGGCCAGAGGCAGCTGAATTTGTTCTCTCCAGCCACATGGATTGTTTCTCGTGGCGCGAAGGGTGGCCCAACAATTTTAAAATGCTGCTGGGCGAATCACTATTTGTGCAAGATGGCGAGGAGCATCGGAGAAATCGCCGCCTGATGATGCCAGCTTTGCATGGCGCAGCGTTAGGAAACTACGTTGCCACAATGGAGTCGATTACGCAAAGCTATCTCGAAAAATGGCAGCAGAAACAGGAATTTACCTGGTTTGATGAGTTCAAACTGCTAACGTTTGATATTGCTAGTCAATTATTGCTGGGTACGAATCCGGGGCCAGAAGCGGTACGGTTGAGCCAGTTGTTTACAAGACTAACGAATGGGCTGTTTGCCATCAATCCGCTGCCTTTACCGTTTACGCAGTTTGGGAAAGCGATCGCTGCTCGTAACGAAATTTTAGAACATTTGGGCAAAGTGGTGCGCGATCGCCAGCAACATCCGACTAAAGACGTTCTCAGCCTTTTATTACAAGCTAAGGATGAAGACGGTAACGGCATGAGCGAAAAGGAAATCCGCGCCCAAGCAATGCTGTTACTCTTCGCTGGGCATGAAACGACCACTTCGATGCTGACTTGGTTGTGCCTGGAGTTAGCCCGTCACCCAGAGGTTCTGCAACGCGCCAGGGAAGAACAGCAGCAGCTTGCGGCTAGGGGAGGAGTAAATTTAGAACAATTAGGGCAAATGCCTTATCTAGACCAAATTCTCTGCGAGACTGAACGACTGCATCAGCCCGTCGGGGGTGGTTTTCGCGGTGTCGTCAAACCATTTGAGTTTAATAGCTTTCAAGTTCCATCTGGGTGGCAGGCGGTGTATTCGATTATCGGGACTCATCGACTATCAACGGTTTACCCCGAACCAGAACGTTTCGATCCCGATCGCTTCAGCCCCCAACGGCAAGAACACAAGCAGCGTCCCTTTAGTTTAATTGGTTTCGGTGGTGGGCCACGAATTTGTATTGGGATAGCATTTGCGAAAATGGAGATGAAAATTGTAGCCGCCCACTTACTACGGGGTTATCAGTGGGAACTATTACCAAATCAACGCCTAGATTCAGTAGAGATTCCCACCAGCCACCCAAGAGATAGGCTGCGCGTTCGGTTTCAACCGTTGCAAGTGCTATGTGAAACATAGGTGTGACGCGATCGCACTTGTTCGGGAAAACGATAACATCACAATTGAGGAACCAAAGGCTCTATACGAACAAACGCAGCAAAAAGCGTTTAGCTCTGGTGGTGTTATGTCTAATCCAATTCAAACAGCGATCGCTTCTTCTATCAATGAATGGCTGCAAGCTCACCCCTCCGTCTTGCGGCTACTTCAGGTATTCATCTGGGCGACGAATCACCCAATTGTCAGCTTAGTTGTTTTGTTGTTTGCGATAGCGATCGCTGGGAGCTTAATCAAAGCAGTTGGTCGCTTAATTGAGACAACTAGCTTATCAATCTTGAAAGCTCCTTTTAAGCTAATTCAGCTCTTATTTGGAGTTAGCTTTCAATCAATTTCCAAGTTTGGAGGCTTAGCTTTCCAACAGTTAACGGGTGCTAAGAATGCTGAACTCCCAGCTTTATCAGATTCAAATTTTCACTCTGTCGAGAAAGGTAAACAGCAACGACTGGCAGAGATATCCTCTAGGCTAGAAGCCATTCAGAAAGAACAAAACGAGCTTTTACAAGAAGTGGCAGCAATTCTCGCCTCAGACAAAATTAATATAGAAGTTTGAAAAAATTAAACCAAAGCCAGAGTGATGGCGCTGGGTAATGGTGGGTGCGCTCACTTTGCTTAAATTTAGGGTGAGCAACTGTAAAACTCCGTAAGTATATTTTTGTATTTATTTAAATCTAGGTGCTATTCCTGATGCGGATGCTTATTCGCTATGTTTGCATGGCTAGTAACGCACTTATTAAATAAACTTTTAATAAATTTTATGGCACGTATTTTTCCCAGTTGGAATGAAATAAATAATTTTAGCAATCCTTTGACTGAAGGCGAAAGAAAGCTAGCAGAATTTTTGGATAAGTATTTACCCCCAGCTTGGGATATTTATGTACAACCGTTTCTAAATGGTGACAGACCAGATGTTGTAATTTTAAATCCCCAGGTAGGTGTAATGGTATATGAAGTTAAAGATTGGAATTTACGTAGCTATCAATGGGACTCAGATAATTTATTTGTTAGTAATTCAACAGGAAAATACATTGTTGACAACCCAATTGAACAAGTACGACATTACAGGAACAATATATTAAATCTTTACATACCTAGTTTAGGAGAAAAAATTGATAATAACAAAAAGGCTTTTAGCCTTATAAAAACTGGTGTTTACTTTCACAAGGCAACTACTCAGGAAGTAACTGAGTTTCTGAAAAAATCAAAATATAAAGGCTCAAAATATGAGCCAATGATAGGTCATGATGCTCTAAATAAAGAAAAACTGCTAAGTATTGTACCAGATGCTAATTATCAACGCAGCAATTTTATTGAGCCTAAAGATAGCCAGATTTTTGAGAGTTTAAGAGTTTGGCTTGCTCCTCCATTTCATAGTAAAGAGCAAGGTACAAAGATTAAACTAGATTCAAGTCAAGACCAACACTCCAAGCCAAATCCTGGGCATCACCGTATTAAAGCTGTAGCTGGTAGTGGCAAGACATTAATACTGGCTTATAGAGCAGCAAGATTAGCTTCAGAGGGTAAGCACGTTCTGGTTATAACGTTTAATATTACCCTTTGGCATTATATAAGAGATCAGATAGCCCGTACACCGTTTGACTTTCAAGGGAAAAATATTGTATTTAAACATTTTCATGGATTTTGTAGTGATGAATATAAGCGATTAGGCATGAAATGGCCTATTAGTAATAAAACTGACATTGATGAGATTTTTAAGACTATTGTACCAAACCGTTTGCTTGAAGCTATCACTGATAAATCTAATTATAAAGCTAGTAGACAGCAATTAAAATTTGATGCAATTTTGATTGATGAAGGTCAAGATTATTGTTGGGAATGGTACTGTCTACTTTGCAAGTATTTAACTCTAAGGAATGAATTACTCCTGGTTTGCGATCCCAGGCAAAATATTTATAAAAGAGATTTAGAATGGACAAATGGACAAATGAAAAATGTACAGTTTAGGGGACGCTGGGGAGAACTAAAAGAAAACAAATCATATAGATTACAAAATTTACTTGTACAAGTAGTCAATGATTTTGCAGTTCAATTTCTTGACCGAGATCCAGAGGATATCCCAATAGTTTCAAATCAAATGGAGTTATTTAATAATCCAAAACTTATTTGGGAAAATGTATCTCCTGTAAACAAAGGAATAGAACTTTGCGAAAAAGCATACAAATATTTTTTTGAAAAAGGTGTCCAGCCCAGTGACATTATTTTTTTAGTTCCAGACCATAAAACTGGCTGGAACCTGGTTAATATTTTTGAAAGTAAGGGCATAAATGTAAATCATGTGTTTGAAGATCCAGAGAAGAGCCATTATCACAAAAAATCATTCTGGATGGGTGATAGCAGGTTAAAAATGTCAACTATTCACAGTTTCAAGGGGTGGGAACTAAAGACAGTAATCCTATTGACACCAGAGATAAACCATCTCATGAATACAGGAAAATCTCTTGATTATCTGGTTTACACTGCTCTATCAAGAAGCATGAAAGATTTATGTGTGATCAATTGTTGTAATAAATATGATTTGTTTGGGAGTACCTGGGAGCGATTATCTTAGAAAGAGTCTATATGGCAACATCACGATCGCCCTCCTCTTTCTCTTGCTTCGTGCCCTTTGCGTCTAAGCGCTCCCTTGCGGCTTCGCTAACGCGGTTCAAACAAAAAAAGCTGCTTCCACTAGGAAACAGCTTTTTTAATTAGTAGGTGGGCAATGCCCACCCAGAGAGTAAATTAGTAGTCGAAGTCGCCGCCCATGCCAGCGCCAGCACCCGCAGGAGCGCCATCTTTCGGCTCAGGCTTGTCAACCACGATGCACTCGGTGGTCAGCACCATGCCAGCGATAGAAGCGGCATTTTGCAGAGCGGAACGAGTCACCTTGGCAGGGTCAACGATACCGGCTTCAAACATATCGACGAACTCATTCGTTGCAGCGTTGTAGCCGACGTTGAAGTCCTTCTCTTTGACGCGCTCAGCAATGACAGCGCCATTCTGACCGGCGTTTTCAGCAATCCGCTTCAGAGGAGCAGCCAAAGCACGAGAAACAATCATCGCACCTGTCAACTCTTCATTCTTCAGGTTGGCAGTTGCCCACTCTTCCAGTTGGGGAGTCAGGTGAGCTAGGGTTGTGCCACCGCCAGGAACGATCCCTTCTTCCACAGCAGCTTTAGTCGCGTTGATGGCATCTTCCAGACGCAGCTTCTTGTCCTTCATTTCCGTTTCGGTCGCAGCGCCCACTTTGACGACAGCGACGCCACCAGCCAGTTTAGCTAGACGCTCTTGCAGCTTCTCGCGGTCGTAGGAAGAATCGGTTTCGTCCATTTGACGGCGGATTTGCTCGCAACGAGACTTCACAGCAGCTTCGTTGCCTTCGGCGACAATTGTGGTGTTGTCCTTGGTGATGTTGATGCGGCGAGCTTTGCCCAGCATTTCTAACCGGGTGCTTTCCAGCTTCAGACCAGCATCTTCGGTGATCAGCTGACCACCAGTGAGAACGGCAATGTCTTCCAGCATTGCTTTGCGGCGATCGCCAAAACCAGGAGCCTTAACAGCAGCCACGTTCAGCACACCCCGCAGGCGGTTAACTACTAGGGTTGCCAGTGCTTCTTTCTCGATGTCCTCAGCGATAATGATCAGAGGACGACCAGCACGAGCGACTTGCTCCAGAACGGGCACTAAGTCTTGGACAAGCGTGATTTTCTTATCGGTCAGCAGGATGAAAGGCTCTTCCAGAACCGCTTCCATCCGCTCCATGTCGGTAGCGAAGTAGGGAGAGATGTAGCCTTTGTCAAAGCGCATCCCTTCAGTGATTTCTAGTTCGGTGGTCATGGACTTCCCTTCTTCTAGGGAGATGACGCCTTCTTTGCCCACCTTATCCATCGCTTCAGCGATCATCCGACCGACTTCTTCGTCGTTACCAGCAGAGATGGTTCCAACTTGAGCGATCGCTTTGGAATCTTCTACTTGTTTGGCGTGTTCGGCAATTCTTTCCACCAGGAAGCCAGTGGCTTTGTCAATCCCGCGCTTCAGAGAAATTGCATTTGCACCCGCAGCAACGTTTCTCAAGCCCTCTTTTACAATTGCATGAGCGAGAACGGTTGCAGTCGTAGTGCCATCACCAGCAGCATCATTGGTCTTAGAAGCGGCTTGACGAATTAAGGAGACCCCCGTGTTTTCAACGTGATCTTCTAATTCAATTTCTTTGGCAATGGTGACACCATCATTCACGATTTGTGGTGCGCCAAACTTCTTCTCTAGTACCACGTTGCGGCCTTTAGGGCCGAGAGTGACAGCTACTGCTTCAGCTAGGATGTCCATCCCTTTTTCCAGGGCGCGACGAGCGTTTTCGTTGTAAATAATGCGCTTAGCCATAGTTCCTCAGTTGTTTTGAGTTTTGAGTTTTGAGTTTTGAAGGAGTGTTGAGCATTGAGTTTTGAGTGTTGAGTTAAGCAGATGTTTTTAACTCGGAACTCTCAACTCAGAACTCATAACTTTATGAAACGACTGCTAAAATGTCCTTCTCTGAAAGCAGAACATACTCTTCTGTGCCGAGTTTGATGTCTGTGCCAGCGTACTTGGAGTAGAGAACCTTGTCGCCCACAGAGACTTCCAACTCAACACGAGTGCCTTTGTCATCGCGCTTGCCAGGTCCCACAGCGACGACTTCCCCTACTTGAGGCTTTTCTTTGGCATTATCAGGAAGAAGAATTCCACCAGCGGTTTTCTCTTCAGCAGCGCTCACTTTCACAAAAACGCGATCGCCCAGCGGCTTAACAGTGGATACGCTTAGAGATACAGCTGCCATACAAACTTCGCTCCTATTACAGGTTTGACTCAAGACACACGATTCGTTCGTTGAGAATTAGCACTCTCAACCTCTGAGTGCTAATTTAGCCCAACCAGTGTGCGATCGCAACAAAATTCTTTGTACGGGTTCCCGAACTTATCCGGTTGTCGGAAGACTTTAGTAGAAATGCTTAAGACACAAAGATAGCTTTAGTCATTGGGATGGCATAGCGCGATCGCACTCAATCTGCTAAAAAAAATTGGAACCGCTAAAATCTCCTAAAAAACGGATATCTCGCTTCTTCCAAGGAAATCAAATAAATAATGACTGAAAACACAGTGGCTGAGTCTAGCCCTGAAATTCCTGAAACTTGTCAATCATCAGACCCAAACGCTCTCGCCGCTTGTGTGCAGACCTTGGGACTGAATCAAATTCAGCGCCATGTCTTCATCTGTGCCGATCCAACCTTACCCCAGTGTTGCTCCAAGGAAACCAGTTTAGAATCTTGGAATTACTTGAAAAAGCGACTTAAAGAGCTAAAACTAGACAAGCCTTCCGACAAAAGCCCTCTTTGTATTTTCCGCACCAAAGCAAACTGTCTGCGAGTTTGCTCCCAAGGCCCAATTCTAGTCGTTTACCCAGATGGTGTTTGGTATCGTGGAGCGACTCCTGAAGTCATTGAGCGGATTATCCAAGAACATCTGATTGGCAACAAAATTGTGCAAGAATACGCTTTCTTAGTTCATCCACTACCAAAACCCTATACAGTAACATAGTAGCTACGTTATATTCTTCCGTGTACCTACTAGATTTTCGTCGTTGTGACCCATGTCAGTGACTATAATTTTCTAAAAAGAGATTATAGGAATTGCCTAGACTTAGTAGGAGTCGGTGCAGCAGGGTGCTGAAAAAAACGTAAACTATACGTACAAAACGGTTTAAATTTTCACAATTCCAGGCTTGGCGAGTGGCACAGCATGAAAGACACCAGTATAAGAGATAACAAACGACTGTTGCTGATTGATGACGACCCCAACCTGATTTTGCTGGTCAAGGACTACCTGGAATTTCGGGGGTACGAAGTCATCACCGCTGAAAATGGTCGGGAAGCACTGGAAGTTCTAGAGCATGATATTCCTGACATGATTATCTGTGATGTCATGATGCCAGAGATGGACGGAATTGCCCTTGTGCAACACGTCAGAGAAGATCCCCGCATCAGCTGGATTCCAGTTCTATTCCTCTCAGCGAAAGGTCAAAGCCAAGACCGAGTCAAGGGTCTCAATACTGGGGCAGATGTCTACATGGTCAAGCCCTTTGAGCCTGAAGAATTGGTGGCGCAAGTGGAATCTTCTCTTAAGCAGGCCACTCGCCTAATTCATCATCCAGCTAGAGGAACCGAAGGAGGGTCGAAACTCCAGGTACCTGACACTGTAGAATTAACCCCGACCGAGCTGAAAGTAGTTCAGTTTGTGGCAAGAGGTATGGCAAATCGAGAAATTGCTGAGCAGATGAACGTCTCTCAGCGGACGATTGAGAGCCACGTATCCAATATGTTAGGTAAAACGAATCTCCATAACCGCACGGAGTTAGCTCGTTGGGCGATTGAGAGTAATATGGCTTAACAAATAAAAAGGCAAAATTAATAATTTCTATTATTAGTTTTGCCTTTTTAACTTTTTATTACCACCCATCTTGTTCGCTGTCAGATTTGCCCCACAGTTCTAGATCCAGTTCATTCAAATAAGTTAAGGCGCTTTGAAGTTGGCGAGTCGATCCTGAGAGTTCTAGGTCAAACCAGCCATCATCTCTAGCGTTGGCTCCTAAAAGGGCAGCAGCAATATTAACTGTGACACCGTGGTGAGAGACTAGTCGCGAGATGATGGGATCTTCCTGATATTCCTTGGGAATGCGGATTCTGACACGCATTTTAGTAGGTCTGTTATCTTCGTGCCCAGTCGTAGATTGAGCAGGTTTTGATGTATTTACAGGCAAGTCATTTGTACTATACATAGTCCTCAATTCCTCCTATTCAACATCTTTAATACTGGTTTTACGCTCTAGAATTTCTTTCAAGACCAGGGTAACTAACGCGAGTGCCCCAAGTAGAACGGCGGCTGAGAAAGATGCTTGAGTCTGGTATTGCTTATAAGCTTCCTCCACAAACAACGGCAAAGTTTGAGTTTTGCCCGCAATATTGCCAGATACAACCGAGACGGCACCAAACTCGCCCATGACTCTGGCGTTGGTCAAAATGACGCCGTAGAGGAGGCCCCAGCGAATATTCGGCAGAGTGACGCGCCAGAAGATTTGCCAGTCAGTTGCACCCAACGTTTTAGCCGCTTCTTCTTGATCTGAACCAGCTTCTTCCAAAACGGGAATCACTTCACGGGCGACGAAGGGCATCGTAATAAAAGCACTCGCCAATATCATTGCAGGCGCGGCGAAAATAATTTTTATGTTTGCCGCCGCTAGCAGTGGACCAAACCAACCGTTGCGTCCATAGAGCAGCACGATCATCAGTCCAGCGACGACTGGGGATACGGCAAAGGGGATGTCTAGAAGGCTGATCAGAAAGGTTCGACCCCGGAATCGATGTCGTGCGACCACCCACGCTGCACAGAGTCCAAACACAACATTCATCGGTACGACAACCAGGGCGATCAAGATAGTCAGCTTTACGGCATGGAGAAAATGGGGTTCCGTCATATTGTGGATAAACGGGCCAAACCCTCCCTTAAATGCTTGCACAAAGACGTTGATAGCTGGAATGAACAAAATCACAGCCAAGTAAGCGATCGCTACCCCGATCAAAACAACTTTTACCCAGCTTTTTTCCTTCTGGTTTGGGGAGACTTGAGGAGTTTTTAATTCTGGATTAAAAGACTTCCCTGCTACATTAGAGTTCATACTTTCGTCCCCACGCTTGCAAAACATTAATTACGATTAGAACTAACAGCGAAATTACTAATAAAACAGTCCCAATCACCGTTGCTCCGGAATAGTCATACTGTTCCAATCGCTGAATAATCAACACGGATGCGATTAAGTCCTTAAAAGGTACATTCGCCGCCACAATTACGACCGAACCGTATTCTCCAACAGCACGCGCAAATCCCAACGCTACACCCGTTAAAATCGCTGGCATTAAAGGTGGCAAAACAACTCGCCAAAATGTCTGAAATTTAGAGGCTCCCAAAGACCAAGCGGCTTCTTCGACTTCATGCTCCATTTCTTGCAATACAGGCTGTAAGGTTCGCACGACAAATGGCAAGGAGATAAACACCATCGCCACCCCCACTCCCAAGCGCGTGAATGCCACCTTAATTCCCAAAGGTGCTAGCAGGGAACCAATCCAGCCGTTATCGCTGTAGACCGTTGCCAGTGTTAAACCCGCGACTGAGGTAGGCAGTGCAAAGGGCAAATCAATGGCTGCATCAATGAACCGTTTGAATGGGAACTCATAGCGAACCAAAACCCAAGCAATTAACACGCCAAACACTCCGTTGAGCAGTGCCGCAATGAAGGCTGTGATGAAGGTAACATCGTAGGTTGCAAGAGCAATGGGACTGGTGGCAATTCTCCAAAAATCAATCGGTTTTTCTGTACTTGCTTTCAACACAAGGGCAGACACTGGCAGGATGAGCATGATGGTGAGATACCCCAAGGTAATCCGCCAAGGCCAGGACATACTGCTTATCTGGCGAAATGGGTTTTTCCAAACAGAAGTTTGTTGAGGAGGAGCCGATACAGCCATAGAAAAGTATCCAGTATTAAAGAATGATGAAATTCGGTAATTGTTCTCGGTTTTAATTGTGGCTAATTGCTAATGAATCCTAGTCTTTTCTTGGTTGATAATGACGCAATTAGCAATTAGCTCTTAGTCAGTCTTTATCTACTGCTAGCTTGAATTTTGTCAAAAATTGTTCCGTCATCAAAAAACTTCTTCTGGATCTCGTCCCAGCCCCCCAAATCTTGAGCGGTGAAGAGAGTTTTAACTGGGGCATACTGCTTCGCGACTTCTTCCCCTACTGTTGGATCAACGGGTCGGAATCCCACTTTGGCAAATTCTCGTTGGGCTTCTGGGGTATATAGAAACTTGACAAACGCTTCTGCAATTTCTCTCGTGCCGTGTTTGTCAACGTTTTTGTCCACAACGGCGACCGGGCTGTCGATGGAGATGTTCGTATCGGGCACGACATAAGGAAGTTTCTGACCGTTTTGCCCAGCCAATACTACTTCGTTTTCATAGTTGATTAAGACATCTCCCTGTCCTTGCTTGAAAAAGACATCACTGGCTTCGCGGGCGTCTCTCGGTAGCACGGGGACATTCTTGTAAACTTTGGTGACTAATTCTTGGGCTTTGGCATCGTCACCCCCGGTTCTGGTCACTGAACCCCATAAACCTAAGAAGTTCCAGCGAGCGCCACCAGAAGTTTTGGGGTTAGCTGTAATGACTTGCACGCCATCTTTGGCTAAGTCTGTCCAGGTTTTAATTCCTTTGGGATTGCCCTCGCGAGTAACCAGTGCTGCAACAGATTTGGTTACAATTGCACCATTCGGTGCTTCTTTCTCCCAACCAGCTTCAATTAACCCGGCTTTCTCAAGCTTCTCGGTATCAAGAGCCAGGGCCAGGTTTACAACGTCCGCCTCTAAACCATCGATTACGGCACGGGTTTGGGAGCCAGATCCACCATAGCTTTGGTTGAAGGTAACGTTTTGGTTGCGTTCCTGTTTCCACTTAGCGGTGAACTGGGGAATAATTTTTTCGTAGGCGGCGCGAGTCACTGCGTAGGAGACGAGGGTTACTTGTGCATCGCCGGTTTTTGCCGCGGGACTAGCACTACCGGTAGCAGTAGTTGTCGGGGAATTAGAGTTACTGGGGGCGCAAGATGCGATCGCTACGCTTAAACTCATCCCCAATAGGAACAGAGACACAAAACCCTTCCGGGAAGTGACCTTCAGCCATCTGGCTGTCTGTTGTTTCCACGGTTGAAGTGCCTTAAGCCGAGTAATTTGCCACAAACGCATGAACGCTCTCCTTTAATCCCCGGTACATCGGTCGGGATACCGTAATTTTGGGTACGAACATAGATTCTACAGCAACTAAGAACGTTTGTGTCTAGTTCCGCGAAATTTCAACCAGAGGTTTGGTTAAGAGGAAGGGGAGGGCGATCGCGACTCCAGCCCAAATTAGTTTTGATGATTTGGCTGATGTTCCTGGGAAAGAATTGAGTATTAATACTGAAAGGACTGGATATTTAATTCAAAAATTGCTATTCTATACATTGGTTGCTGGTGTAGCTCAGGGGTAGAGCAGCTGATTTGTAATCAGCCGGTCGCAAGTTCAAATCTTGTCACCAGCTTTTTTTGTGACGTTTGTGCCTTCTAGCTTCCTTGTGACTTTACCCATAACTTTGCCGCAACGGCAGGCTTATGCTTCCATCTACCAGTGGCAATATTATGGTTCCAGCTTTGACTAAAATTACTTCATTGGTGTAAATAGAGCTTGCTTCTCAGTTAGCGATTTACCTGCCCTAAAGCTAGAATTTGGTGGAATAAGCCATGGGCTGCCCAAGCTATATAGACGCCTAATGCGCCATAAGCAATAACTTTCAAGAAGTAATTTCTAGATAATCGTGCGATCGCTACAAGTACACCTATAACAGCGACTTGGGTTTTGGAATCAAGCGGAACTCATCATGCCTTGGAACTTTAGAAAGTCTACGAGAACGGCTGGATGACTCAGGAGATAGAGCAATTAGTTGGAGATAAGCAAGGTCGCCGGTACCAGATGAAAGGCGATTATGACGATGAATCCGGGCTTCTTGTCGTCAAGCTGCAATATCAAAATAATGAAGTTGGTCGGCTTCAATGCGTCGTCGATCCACCAGGAGAAATGAAAATAAGCGACTTGATTATCTCCAATGATGATGATGATGTCGTAGAGATCCCAAGGTGGCGGAAAGTATTTAAACTCAAACCTAGAAACTACCGCAACAAAGGACTAGGCACTTACCTTCTGAAGTTTGCGCTTGACTTCGCTCGCCAGAAGGGGATGACACACATCTACGGTTGCTTGACTCACAAAGATATCGCCACCACTCCAGGTCTTATCAACTGGTACAAAAAGCACGGGTTTGAGCTAGAGTCGCCTGCGCCAAAAGACCCTTCTACGACAGCGCATAGAATATCTCAACAGCTTTGAGCGAGTGGGGCGATGGTTCCAGCAAAAGCGAACGGACTTCTTCGGCGCAACGCGATCGCTCTTTTGCATCGAAAATTTCACGGTTTGGCAGAGATCCCGTGCGCCAACAATCACTAGCAGGCCTTGTAGCCTAGCCTATAACCAACTTTTCCCCTTTGCACCGCCAAGCCACCTTGAATTTAAAGAAGGTTAACTTATATGGAAAGAAATAAAATACTAATTGCAACAAAGACTTATCCTTCAATAAGCACCAAATACAAAGAAACTGTTTGTACGGCTGGAATCTTATTGGATGACGACGAAAATCCTAAAAGTTGGATTCGCATTTATCCTATTCGTTTCCGCGAGCTAGAATTCGATAAAAAATTTCCTAGATGGAGTATTATCAGCGCTCGAATAGAAAAAAATGATAAGGATGCTAGACCTGAAAGTTATAGGATAGATGATGATTCTATAAGTGTCCTTAGAAAAGTCGGGACGGAGAATAATTGGGGAAAAATAAAATCTTTCATTTTCCCTTTTCAGTTTGATTCCATCAATAGTATTAAAAAACAAAATAAAACTCTAGGTTTAATTAAGCCTAAAAATATAAGTAAATATTTTTGCAAGCCAGTAGAACGTGAATGGAGCGATAAGCAGCAAGCCGTGCAGGATCAGCTCGAGTTGCTCGATTTACTAGAACCAAGCAATCCATTGTCAACATTAGAGAAAATTCCTTATAAGTTTGGATATGAATTTACAGATAATGATGACGTTAAACACAAATATACAATCACCGACTGGGAAATCATGCAGTTGTACAGAAATTGTTGAGAACGCTCAAAATTAGCTGATTTATACTCTAAGGAGAATGAAGCATTGGAGAAAGTTAGGCAAAAACTCGAAAGCAGCTTTATGTATGATAAAGAGCTTTATTTTATTGTTGGGAATTTAAAAAGCCATCCCCAGAATTTTATGATTATTGGTTTAGTGTACCCACCTATAGTAAAATATGAACAGCTCAGTTTTTTCTGAATAAAAATGGCTATTATTGCTACAGAAGATGATTCTAAAACTATTTCTAATATGGATAGACTCATCCTGACTTTTGGTTATGGAAATAGAACAAACCACGAAGTTTTTTTAGATTACTTACATGAATTTAATGTCACTTGTGTAATAGACGTTAGATTAAGCCCTCGTGCTTGGAGTCGTCAATGG
This sequence comes from Trichocoleus sp. DQ-A2, assembly GCF_039961915.1. Taxonomy (NCBI): domain Bacteria; kingdom Bacillati; phylum Cyanobacteriota; class Cyanophyceae; order Leptolyngbyales; family Trichocoleusaceae; genus Trichocoleus; species Trichocoleus sp. DQ-A2. Next base: position 45,951 of record NZ_JAMPKD010000011.1, on the reverse strand, counting down.
TACAAAGAGCAGATAGAAAAAATTTGTAGTTATAAAAAAATTAAGTATTTATCAAAAGAATCTCTAGGTAATACATCTGGTAAAAGTAACTGGATTCCTCCTGATTATGATAAAGCGCGTGAAACACTAATAGAAATTTCAAAGCTTGCTGAAGTCGGCACGATTTTACTATTGTGTGCTGAGATGGACTCATCTAAATGTCATAGAGTAGATGTTGCTTGCGAACTACAGAAGCTTGTTGATGTTCCAATTAAACATTTGAAGTAAACTAAAAAAGCACCGCCTCAATTAAAAACCTTCAAGCGTTACATCGAAAATTTCGTAGTGGAACACTCTCTAAAGCGTCAACTCTTACGGAATCAACAAAGAAGTGTTTTAACGCAAATCCTTGGCTCAAGTCTTGGCTCAAAAGTTGAATTCGCAAACAACTCGACCAGTTTGTTTGTCTACGCGATGCTATGGAGTATGTTCTATACTTAGCGTCCTAACCGCCCTGGCTGTTGCTATACTTCCACACTGCCTTGAAACACAAACTGAAAGTTTCTGCTTTCCGTAGTTTTACAATGCGTAGTTTAAACAAGCATTTCAGCAAAACTTCATCAAAACTTCATCTTTTGAGAGAAAAGAGGCTGCTAATTAAAGAATTTGTAAAGATAGACTCTGACCGAAAACCGTAGTGATAGTTCCTCCGTACAGTACACAGTCATTGTCAATCACCGTTAAAACTAAGCATATTTGCGTAGTTTTAGTTACTTGTTGAGCTTGGCTGACAAAACTAGAAAAAATTAGCAGTTGGAGAACTACCCATGAAACTAATTAAGCTTGGTACAGCGATCGCTGCATTAACTGTAGCTACGATGTTCGATCTGCTCGGCGTTGCCAAACCCGCAGAGGCAGCGACCATGAAGCTGATTGGTCTGAACGACGATAACAGCCTAGTTTTCTTTAACCGCAAACTTTCCAAGATTTCTAGCACCGTAAAGATTGCAGGGGTTGATGGGACTGTGCTAGGGATTGACTTTCGACCAGCCGATGGTCTCCTCTACGGTGTCACAGACAAAAACGGTATTTATACCATTGACACCACCACGGGTGCTGCTACTTTCGTGAAGACCCTCAGCACTGCCTTCACGGGAGGATTCGAGTCTGGATTTGACTTCAACCCAGTACCCGACCGCCTGCGGCTTGTCGGTAGCAATGACCAAAACCTTCGCATTAACGTAGATAGCGGTGCCGTGATTACCGATGGAACCTTAGCCTATGCGGCTGGCGATCCCAACTTTGGCACTAACCCCAATATTACCGCTGCGGCCTACACTAATTCGTTTACTGGGACAACCACAACCGCACTGTACGGAATTGACTTTGCTCTCGACACATTGGTTCAGCAGAACCCGCCCAATGCTGGCATTCTGAACACGATTGGCTCCCTAGGTGTTGATTTCGGCGAAACTGGAGGATTTGACATTGTAACGACCAAGAAGGGAGGTAGCATTGTCAATAATGCCTTCGCAGCTTCTGGCTCGAACATTTACAGCATTAACTTGGCCACAGGTGCTGCTACAACACTGGGTACTTTTAATGGCGGCGGCAATATTGTTGGTCTTGCTGCCACCTCCGTTCCGGAGCCTGGTACTGTTGGCTCTTTGCTCGGTTTCGGTGCGCTTGCCTTACTAAGTCGCAGCCGCCGTCGTGTCAAGTCAGCTAATTAAATATAGTTTCAAGATTTCATACTTTGCCCTTGTGCTTTTTGGGCTTTCAGTAGAGTGGGCAATACCCACTCTACTGAACTTAAAAATCTACAGTCAATGGCGCACGAGGGAAGGGGATCACATCTCGAATATTGCCCATTCCAGTCATAAATTGCACTAAGCGCTCAAACCCCAAACCAAAGCCAGCGTGAGGAACCGTGCCATAGCGACGTAAATCGAGATACCACCAATAATCTGCTGGATTTAGCCCTTGAGCCTGAATTCGTCGTTCTAGCACATCCAGACGTTCTTCCCGCTGCGATCCCCCAATAATTTCGCCAATTTTAGGAGCCAATATATCCATTGCGCGGACGGTTTTTTCATCGTCGCTCAAGCGCATATAGAAGGCTTTGATTTCTGTTGGGTAGTCAGTAAGGATAACAGGTTTTTTGAAGACTTCTTCAGCTAAATAGCGTTCGTGTTCTGACTGCAAATCCAAGCTCCATTTGACGGGATACTCGAATTTTTTATCGGCTTTTTCCAAAAGCGCGATCGCATCCGTGTAAGTCAACCGTTCAAACTCGTTGTTAATGATATTGTCCGCTGTAGCGAGAACGGAGTTATCAATTCGCTGGTTAAAAAACTCCATGTCTTCAGGACACGTCTCCAGCACATACTTGAAAACGTGCTTCAGGAAGGCTTCTGCTAAGTCCATGTTGCCTTCTAAATCGCAGAAAGCCATTTCTGGTTCTACCATCCAAAATTCTGCCAAGTGGCGAGAAGTATTGGAATTTTCTGCTCGGAAGGTGGGACCAAAAGTATAAACATTGCTGAATGCCATCGCCATGACTTCAGCTTCCAGTTGTCCGCTGACGGTGAGATAGGCAGGGCGTCCAAAAAAGTCTTTGCTGTAATCAATCTCCTGAGCGTTTGTGCGGGGGATATCCTTCAGGTTGAGGTTGGTGACGGTAAACATCTCTCCCGCCCCTTCACAGTCGCTAGCGCTGATAATCGGAGTATGAACCCAGAGAAATCCTCGCTCTTGAAAGAATTGGTGAATTGCATAGGAACAGGCGTTGCGGACGCGGAACACTGCGCCAAAGGAATTGGTGCGCGATCGCAAATGTCCAATTGTTCGCAAAAACTCAAATGAGTGACGTTTCTTTTGCAACGGATAGGTTTCGGGATCGGCTTCCCCGTACACTTTCACCGTTTCTGCCTTCAGCTCAATCCGCTGTCCTTTTGCCGGAGACTCTACCAGCACACCCGCAACTTCTACAGAAGCACCCGTGTTCAGCTGCTTGATGATGTTTCCATAATCTGACAAATCCGGATTGAGTACAACTTGGAGATTAGCCATTGATGAGCCATCGTTGACTTCAACAAAGGCACATTCTTTCAATTCTCGCTTCGTTCGTACCCAGCCTTTGATCGTCAGCGGCTCATCTGGCTGACCATTTCGCAATATGTCTGCAATCCGTCGAGTCACCATGTTGTTATCTGTTGTTATCTGCTAAGTGAAGGTTTCGATAGTTAAAGGGTTGAAAATTGAGGGTTGAAGCTTTAACTTTCAACTTGCCACCTTTTCAACCTGCTAACCCCTACCCAGCGCAGGACTTCAAGATCCAGCCTACAACAATGCCAAGTCCTGCAAAGCGGACAGCTTGCCAAAAAGGTTCTTTTAAACTGTCCCAAGAAAATAGACGACTTTCTAAGTTAAGTTCTATAGTATCCAGCTCTTCTTTGATGCGCCGCAGCTCGACTTGTAGTTGTCGCTGCTGGGAAAGCCTTTGTTCCTTTTTTATATCGTCTAATCGCTGTTGGAGTTCTGCTTGCCGTTGCTGGTCTTGCTGCACTTGGGCATAGCGTTCTTTGAGATCCGCAAGCAAAGTCTCAACTTCCAAGAGCGATCGCTCAAATTGCTCTTGATCCCCAAGTGGGGAAGGTGATGGATCTGATCCTTTTGGACGGCGCGGCATACAGTAGAGTAGGGATAAATGCGAGTCTATCTTCAGTATGTCTCAACCGACCCAGCTTTCTAAAACCTCTGACTTGAACGAACTGAGTACCCTGGAACTCGCTCAAGCTCTGGCAGAACGCTTGAGTATTCAACCGAATGATTGGCATCGGCTCAAGTCTAACCGCAAAGTTCGTGCTGGCGAACAAGCCATCGCCGCATTGGTATTTCTCCTGAAAGATCAACCGGAAGAAGCGTTGGTGCGCTTTCAGCAGGCTTCAGGTTGGCTGGACAAGTCTATCTCAGCACCGCCTTGCCCAACTCATGGACACAACCGTTAGAAAAGCAGGGGTTGCCGGAAGCGATTTTTGACTTGCTTGCAGAGTCTGAGTTCCGTTCCCTGGTGGTTCCAGTGGACTTGATCGAAGATTTGGTGGAGGATACACATCCCTCTGCCGCTTTCTGCTTCGTCGTCAGGGAGATGTTGTTCGGGGTCAGAATGGCAATCACAGGGGGGAGAAAAGCCCGTTCCTTCGTCTGAAATTACCCACCAGTATTGTCCTTCTACCATCGAAAAGCGGACGGACACGGTCTTACTGGGATCGAGCTTATTGCCGTGTTTTGCTGCATTGACTAGCGCCTCTTGCAGCCCTAACCGAATTTCTGCTTGCCACCGAGATGGAATCTGAGCTAAGAGAAGATCCAGGACGGGACAAAGGTAGAGGGTAGAAGCGAAGCTTATCGTGCCCCAAGTTCGCCTTACCGGACGCTGTGAGATAGCAATCACTCAAAAAACCTCTAGACTTTCATTCAATAGAATTAACAGTCAGATGCCGAAGGGTATGCGCGTAGCGCTATACAGCTTTGATACGAGTAGTTTTGGACCCATCTTATGCGTACAACATCCTTTACGTACAACATCTCTTGCGTACAATCAGGGGAATCACGTAGATTCGAGATGATGTCCAGGCTTAAGTACACCTATCGCCAAGCATTAATCATTGCGTATTTGTCCGGTACTCTCTTTTTTTAATCGAGGATACCAACTACATTTTTCCGTTAGATTACTTGGCAAATTGCTAGCTTTCTGACGGATACGAATAACTTGCTAACTTCTGACCTCTAGAGGAGTGCTTTCTATCCTAAAAGTTGTAGGATAAACCACTTTCTCTATTGTAACAAAATCTTCTAAAAAAGCCACCCCGAACCTCAGTCAAGTACACTACAGAGGGCCGTCATTGCCGTACAAGAACGGCGGCACATTCAACGTGAGACGTTTGGGGAAAGAAGTCAGCAGGTTGTACGCGGGTTAGCTTATAGCCACCCGATTGACACAATAATTTGAGATCGCGGGCTAGGGTAGCGGGTTTACAACTAACGTAGACAATCCGACTCGGCTGAATTTCTAAAAGGGTTTCTAAGACATCGCGACCGTCCTTCGGACGCCCTGAGCTGACGCATCCCTGCCGCGGGGGATCGAGCAATACAATATCCGGCTTCACCTCCAGCGTGGGCAATAACGTCTCTACCGTTCCCGTATAAAACTTTACATTCGTGATGTTATTCAATTGGGCATTGAGAATCGCTTGCTCGACTGCTTCTGGCTGCATCTCCAAGCCAATTGCCTGCTTTACCTTCTGCGCCAACGGCAAGGTTAACGTGCCAATGCCGCAGTAGGCATCTACTAGCACCTCATTGCCTTGCAGATCCAGTTCATCAGCGATCGCCTGTAACAGCGCTTCAGCTTGCTCTGTATAAACTTGAAAAAAGGTGTCGGGACGCACTTGGAACTGTAAACCCGCGAATTCCTCAAGCAAGTAAGGTTGTCCGGCGATACAGCGGGTTTCCGTGCCAAAAATTGCATTGGTGCGATCGGGATTGCAGTTCAGCGAGACGCCCACTAGCTGGGGGTACCGAGTTAACCACTCCTGAGCTTGAGCATCGATCCCGGCGAGATTCCAATCTTTGACGACCAAGGTTAGCAATATTTCGCCCGTGCGTCGCCCAATCCGCAGCCCCAAATGACGGATTTTCCCTCGGTGAAGTTTTTCGTCATAAATTCCCCAACCCCGCTCCTGGATGTCTTGCTTGACTTCTGCCAGCAAGGGATTCAAACGCGAGTCTTGAACCGGGCATTGATTCAAGTTAATCAGGTGGTGGCTGCCTTTTTGGTAATAACCTGCTTGGACTTGACCCGTAGATGACCGTTTTACCGGATAGGTCGCTTTGTTGCGATAGCCCAACGGATCGGCAACTGCCAGGACGGGATCGACCGTTGGCTGGGCGATCCCGCCAATGCGTTCTAGGGCTTGGATCACCTGATTTCTCTTGGCTTCTAGCTGGTGTTGGTAGTCAATATGCTGCCACTGACAGCCCCCGCACTTATCTGCCACAATGCAGGATGGACGGATGCGATCGCTAGATGCTTCCAAAATCTCGTCCAATTTGCCGTGGGCATATTGAGGTTTGACTCGCACCAAGCGCACAAGAGCGCGATCGCCCGGAACCGTATCCGGGACAAAAACTACCCGACCTCCCAAACGACCCACTCCGTCACCGCTGTCACTAAGATCGCTGATGATTATTTCCACCAGTTGACCTTGTTGCCAAAGGTCTTCACCCGCCTCGCTAGAACCTGTATTTAGTGATTTTGTTAGTGACATATTATCTCTGTCTCTTTATTTGTGTCCCACGGACTCGTTAAACTACGAATGATATTCTGAATCATCCCGATAATCATGAGTGTAGTTAGCCAAGTTATTCTCAAAGCAGACGACGAACTTCGTTACCCCAGTAGTGGCGAACTCAACAGCATCAAAGACTTTTTGCAAACTGGCGCACAGCGGGTGCGTATCGCCAACACGCTGGCTGAAAATGAGAAAAAAATTGTTCAAGAAGCCAGTAAGCAGCTCTGGCAAAAACGCCCGGACTTCATTGCGCCAGGGGGAAATGCCTACGGGGAGCGGCAACGGGCGCTGTGCCTGCGGGATTACGGCTGGTACTTGCGTCTAATTACCTACGGAGTTCTTTCCGGTGACAAGGAACCGATTGAAAAAATTGGTTTGATTGGCGTGCGGGAAATGTACAACTCCCTCGGCGTTCCTGTCCCAGGCATGGCTGAATCTATCCGTTGCTTGAAAAAAGCCTCCCTCGACTTACTCAGCGAGGACGATGCAATCGCCGCTGCTCCTTATTTCGACTACATCATTCAAGCCATGTCCTGATTCTATCGCTATCAAACAGAACATGCGATCGCGGGTGAAGAAGAATCTTTCTTCTTCACTTCTTGTCTTTACGTTTGTAGCGACATCCTTGTAGCGACAAAAAACCGACAGTCTCTCTACAGAATCTGTCGGCTGGTCGTGTGTTCCCTATTGATGACTCGGCTAGAGTTCAGTCGTCTCTTAGTATGACCACTCAGCCATACAGGGAGAGCGATATCAATCATCTTCTTCTGTGATTGCGATCGCACAAGAAGATCGCTTACGAATGCGTAGGACAAAGTTGCAGGCGCAGTAGTATCTTGCGCGATCCCCCAAAAGACAAAAATCTCCCCAGCCTAAAAAAAGCCTAAAAAGGAGACCATAGTTTGCTAGCTCAGTGTAGACTCTTGGTACAAGATTGATACGCCAAAAGGAGCGCAACGAATGGAATGTCTTTCCTGAAAAGATTGCCTAGGGCAACCCTGGCGTTGCTTCTGGGTACTTATTGCGTATACGGCTGGTTGTTTTCCTTTACATATACCTGGGAGATTTTGCTGTTAGAGATAGGAGTAGCCTTGTTGATAGCTTTGGTTTTAACGGCTCCTATCAGGCTCTTAAGAATCTTTTTTGCCCGTTGGATGAATTCCGATACTAGAGCCTTCCTTTCAGTCATAACCGGAGCTTTGGCTGGGGTCTTTATCCTCACCTGGATTAATATTTTTGCCAATATTTTTGTTCTACTCTCAGCAGGTGCCCTAGCTAGACTAGACCTTCAAACTGCTAAATTCAATGCACTGCAAGCTTTTTGGATTCTCGTTGCCGTATCTTGGAGCGGGTTTGGTTTAGGCTTGATACTAAATCGTTTGTTGCTACATCCATCTTTTTAGCCAACGCCTCCATCAGCTTCTGTCTTGCCTTTAGTAGGCACAAACCATAGATTGCAGCGCTGATTGACTGACAAAAGGGCATGGGACTGGAACAAAAGCTAGGAGGGAAGCAGAGCTTGATTTAAGCTGATGAGTTACCACACTAATCGGTCAAATCAATGTCACCTACTTCCCGTCTTTATGATGCGTTGTGTCCTTATCTGGGTCAATGTGAGATTCCGTGGCAAGATGTGCGCCATCTGCAAACGCTCTGTTGGATGATGATTGGCATAATTCAAAGCCAAAATGTTCATCTCAATAGATTTGAGGTGTATGTCATCAGTCGGGCTAAAGTTGCTCAGTCGCACCAACCACGGTTTCGGCGTTGGTTATCGAATCGACGAATTGATGTTGTTTCAGCCCATCATGCCCTCATCAAGCAAGCTCTCTGCCAGTGGAAGAGCCAACGACTGTATCTGAGCTTGGACACAACCGTAGTGTGGAATTGTTTCTGCATCGTCTGGATTGGGGTGGTGTATCGGGGCAGAACGGTTCCGGTAGCTTGGCGAGTGGTGGCGCAATCGAGCAGTACGGTACGGTTGTGGACGCTTCAACGGGTGCTGCGGCAAGCGGCACGAGTGATGCCCCCTGGCGTAGCCGTTGTCCTGTTAGCAGACCGGGGCTTTGAGCAATGGCAAGTTGATGAAGTACCTCAAAGAAACCCTGGGTTGGCATTTTCGGATTCGCATTAAGCGCTCATTCCAGTTTCAACTTAAGGGGCAGTGGCGCAAAGTATCGTCGGTGGCGTTGCAACCGGGGCAAGCCTACTTCACTCCTGGGGTTGCAGTCGGCAAAACCAAGCCCTATTCGAGCGTCTATCTTGCATTTGCCCATGATAAGCAAAGTAATGAAACCTGGGTGATTGTGAGTGACGAACCAACCACCCTGCAAACTTTTGCCCAATATCGCTTGAGGTTTCAGGTGGAAGAATCGTTTTTGGACATTAAGTCGAACGGGTTAAAACTGGAAGCGTCAAGGCTGCGGGACAAGTTTGCCCTGTCTCAGTTGTGCGCTGTCATTGCCTTAACAATGTTATTTCTGGTATTACAAGGAGTGCAAGTCGTTGTATCAGGCAAGCGTCGTCAAGTCGATGCTCACTGGCAACGAGGGATGAGTTACCTCAAACTGGGTTGGAACTGGATTCGCCTTGCCATTACACAGCAATGGAAAATTCAGGTTGCTCCGTTTCTCCCTGGTGCACCTGACCCGCAACCTGCCCTTGCTTCCAAGCGACAATACGATGAATCCTGCAAGCGTGAATTTACGGTCCTCACCCGCATTCCTGCTTCTTAATTTTGTCAGTCAAGCAGGATTGCAGCCTATCGCGCCTTTAATTTCTCTCAATGGACACTGTAAATACCGTCACACAGGGCAAGTCAATGGGTGCTAGATTTCTGGAAACTAGAGTAAGCGTTTAACTGTCCTCTTGCTCTACAGCAGTCTTGCTGTGGGGCAGTTTTGTTTTTAACACCTACGAAGGAAAGTTAAAGAGAGCGATCTCATCTCTTCTGGTAAAGTCTACCTGCGCGGTATCCCTTAATCTTGCTCCGGTAGCTGAACCTGCACTCCGCCTTCCGGCGTAATAATGACTTTACCACCCAGCGCCTCAATCCGACTGATAGCAATCTTGCGCGTGCGATCGTCAATAACTGGATTTGTTAACACCAAAATCCAGCCAGACACTTGAGCCTTTCTGCTATTAGGGTTGCGAACTAAAAACTCAGATGTTTGGCGAGAAATTTCTGCTACTGATTTGCTTTCTGGATCGGAATAAACCTTCGCCCATTCCACTGCCTTCTCAAAGGATTGCCTTGCCGCTTGAGCATTTCCTAAAAACAACAATTCGTCCATCCCTTTGTAACGCCAAATAAAATAAGACTTGGGTGGAACTTGAGGAGTAAGTGACTTTAGCCCTTTTTCCATCAAAGCAACAGATCGTTCTGGCAGCGCTGCGTATAAAGAACTACTAGCTGAAAGAAAAAGATACGCTTCCCGAAATCTGGGATCGCGGTTTACTATTATTTCAAAATATTCTGGGCTGAGGGTATAGCCAGTAACTTTACGAACTTCATCATCACCAAAATACTGTGCAAATCCAAGAAATACCCAGTCGGCCAAAAGATTATCAAATCCAAAGTCCGGAAATTTCTGGAGCAAATTGAGACGGATGTTTTCTGCTTCTACTTCTTTTTCTAGTTCTTCTGCTGAGGCAATTTTTGCTTTTGAACTTAGTTTATTTAATTGAGGTATCTGTAATACTCCAATTGCCAAAACACACAGCAGGGCTAAGAAGGACGCACCTACTAGTTGACTGAAGCTTTGACGAAATCGAGAAAGCATTTATATCACCTGCTTAAAAGTAAAAAAGTATAACTAGTCTTTTAAAAGTTTAAAGTTTTTTCTTTATCGTTTGTAGCTGTATAAATAATATAATAAGATTGATTAAGTTTTTATAATAAATATGATATTTTCTTTTAGAAGTATATTAGTTTAAGATGATGATAGTCTAACTTTGATAAGAAATGATAAAAACTGAGTTGGAGTATGGCAACTTCTTTGGCTTCTGCTGATGCATATTGGAAATATCTCGAAAAGGCTTGTATTTGCCTCGATTCAAATGTGCGATCGCGTATAAACACCATTCTTGATGGTACTTCTTGGGATGACCCCACATCCGCCTTAGATTTAAATAATATTGCAGTAGTGGCACTCATTGAGGCAGAACAGTCTCACGAGCCATCTGTGCGTTCGCTTTATGTTGAGATGGCTTTAGAGGCCTTAAATAGGGGGGCAGAGTTGGATGGTAATCCCCTCTGCACAGCTCATCTGGCTCTAGTCCTAGCCATGATTGGAGAAAGCGAACAAGCGATGCAGACAGCTTTTTCTACCTTTGTTGCTACCCTCCAGCCTGCTTATATCAATGATAAACCAATTGCTCTAGGTATAGTATATCTACCTCCTACTCCCACTAGCTTAATAGATTTCCAGTATGAGAAACTAGCTCAAATTCTGCAAATTGAAGATGGCTATTCTCAAGCACTGTTGTTATTCAGTGAAATTTTGTGTTGGGCAACTCTCGTCTTTTACAATAAAACAGGACTACGATTATTAAATTTAGCTGCTCAACTATCACCCGATTCCCTTGCAGTTAATCTAAAACTGGGAATTTCTAGTTTGATGAATAATCAATGGGAAGGACTCTTGTATTTAAACCGCGCTAGGCAAAAAGCAGCAAATTCGGCAATTATTCTGCAAGCGCTACATTTAGCTTATCGAGATATACAACAGATAGAACCTGCTGGTTTATGGCTAGAAATTGGGCGAAATATCGGCAAGAAAATGCCAGGTTCTGTAGAGTGGAAATGGACTAATAAAGAAGCTGACAGTTTACTAACTTATGTACCTTTCGAGGGCAAATTATTATTAGCGGTTGAACCAAGTTTACGCAGTATTGTAACCAGCGTACTGATTGCTGAAGGAGACTGGTTCGAGAAAGAAATGGAGTTTTGGCGAAACTGGATAAAACCCGGTATGACGGTTATCGATGTGGGTGCGAATGTAGGAGTATATACTTTCAGCGCTGCTTTAAAGGTGGGAGCGGAAGGATGCGTACTAGCTGTTGAACCTTTTTCAGGCTGCGTTCGTTGTTTGCAAGAAACCTGTAAAGTTAATGACTTAAGTTGGGTTAAAGTTTGTGCAGGAGCAGCAAGCGATCGCAATGGCACAGCCCGATTGTCTCTCCATGCTGCTAGTGAACTTAACGAAATAGTTTCTAGTGATGCAGAAGCAACAAACCAGCATGGTAATTTTGAGGAAATTGACTGCTTTTCTCTTGACAGTCTAATTGAACGCGAACATGTCAAGCAGGTTGATTTATTGAAAATTGATGCTGAAGGACATGAAATGAAAGTGTTAGAGGGAAGCAGCCAGATTCTCAGCGAATTTACTCCTGCTATACTTTACGAAAATATTGCAGGTAGTAAAAGCAGTAATCTAGCTGTTGCCGATTTTCTGACATCCAGAGGCTATCAACTATTTCGATATCAGCCTTACCTACAGCAGCTTATTCCAGTTAATTCTGCTGAAGATTTGCAAGGTAAATTGAATATAATTGCTTTGCACACCCAGGAATTATAAAACCTCAGTCGTTAATAATTATTAAACACTCAAAAGCGAGGAATATAAAATGTCAGTTTTTCTTTCCAGTTTAAAGAAAAGCGGTCACTTGAATCAGCTCCACCTAACTATATGTAATGTTGGTTCTCGTAAATTAGGAAGTCACGATGACTACACCAGCCTTGGCTGGGATATCTTTGCACCTCGGCTCACTATATACGGATTCGATGCAGATGTAGATGCTTGTGATGAAGCGAACGCTGAGCTTGAAGCTAGACAAATAAATTGGACAGAAAAACACATTCCCTTAGCACTGGGAAATTCTGTAGGAGAGTCTACACTCTATGTAACCAAACATCCCATGTGTAGTTCCTTATATCCACCCAATGAACCATACTTAGCTAGGTTTGGCGGACTTCCAGAGTTAGTAAATTTAGATTTTACTCTAGAAATTGAAACCACAACTTTAGATGCTTTTTGTCAAACAGAGGGAATCCAAGAGATTGATTTTCTTCAGGTTGATGTTCAGGGTGCGGATCTGCAAGTTTTGGAAGGAGCTTCTGAGATATTAAAACGCAGTACTCTGGCTGTTCAAGTTGAAGTTGAATTTTCTCATTTATACGATAAACAGCCTTTGTTTGCGGATGTAGACACTTATCTCCGAAAAAAAGGCTTTACATTATTTGACTTAGCTACTTCTTATCGTACTCGTGCGCGATCACCTATTCATTCAAGAGTTCGTGCTGGACAATTACTTTGGGCAGATGCGTTTTACTTCCGAGATTTGATTAGAGAGGATATCAGTATCCCTTTAAAAACACCAAAGCAAATTTTTAAGTTAGCTTGCATGGCCGATATAATGAATTTTCCAGATTATGCTCTGGAACTATTGGAGTATTTGACTCTGCAATATGGAACTGATGCAAATTATAATTTTGCTAACAATATCATTGAGAGTTTGGCTCAATTTCCTGGGCTGATACAGCAAGGATTAGGTTCCTTGCCTATTGTGGAAAAAATTCGCGATCGCGTTAGTGGCGATGTTCAAGGTTTGCTTGCTTAAGTACGATTGCCTTGAGTATACTTTTCCCACATCTGCTCGTAAGCCTTTTCCATTTCGCGGGTGAACTGCTTAGCATTCCACAAAGGAGCTGTTTGCCGCGATTGTTTCAGTTTCCAAGCAACTTGTTGCCGCAAAACTGCATCTTTCCCTAAACGAACTCCCCATTCTACATATTCTTCATCCGTCCAAGCGATACCTTCTGTTATACCTGCATTTATCATCATGCCGTAGCTGTTACGTGCAGAAAATTGCTCACCCACTCGCGTTACCAAAGGAATACCCATCCAGAGTGTTTCTAGAGTAGTTGTAGCTCCGTTGTAGGGATAAGTATCCAGTACCACATCAGCAACACCCAGGTTAGCTCGATGAACTTCTTCTGAAATGTCAATTGGCATAAATTTCAGGCGAGCGCAATTCACACCCTCCTCTACAGCAATCTTTTCAAAAAAAGTTCGTGAAGATTTTTCATCAGATGGGCCTTTGATCAGAAAATAGCTATTCGGTACTTCTTTGAGAATCCTCATCTGTAGTCGTACATTATCGGGGTTCCGTTTATACCCCTTCTGTGCAACAAAGTACACAACAGCATCATTGGGAATATCTAGCTGATCGCGCCGCAGAGTAGGCGCAGCTACTTCAAACCCATCAACTGCGACATAGGTATTGGGCAGCCGCCAAATAGTTTCTGTATAGTGTTCCTGAGCATAATCAGGCAGAACATAAGGATCTGCAATAAAGTAGTCAATGGATGGTAACCCTGAAGCATCCCATCCTAACCAACTTACTTGAATTGGAGCAAGCTTTCTGTTAAAAATTTGACACGTATGCCCAGATGTAATACTATCGAGATCGACTAGAATATCAAGTTCATCCTCCTCCATTTGCTTAAGAATTTCTAAGCCGAGAACATCAGCACGGTAAGCACGATCGCTGTTACCAACAAACCAATTTTGAGTAAAATCATCAATCGATAAATAGCCTACCAGATAAGTGTGAATTTGGAACCGTTCCCGATCGTGATGCTTAAATAGCCAGCGAGATATCCAGCCTACCGAGTGTCTTCTTAGGCATTGAGAAACATAGCCAATTTTGAGAACTTTTTTCTTTTTAGTTAATATTTGAGTAGAAGGCACCTTTTGATTTTCTTCTACTCTTGCTGCTTCTTTTATTGATTTTTGATGATTTTCATAGCAAATCTGAGCAATCTTATTTTGAATCAAGCGATTATTAGGAAGGTCATCTTTGAAGTATGGGGCAAAAAATGGTGTGACCAAAAGAGATGGTAAATAGTCTACGTTTATATTTAGTGGCCATTCTTTTATAAGTGAAAGCAGCAGTTCTTTATGTAATGCAAATGTCAAACACGATTCTTCCCAATACCCCGATGCAGACATCAATGCTCTAATTATTAGGTAATTGCTGTAAACCTTTTCTAGTAAAGATGTAGATGACTCATAGCAGTGCTTTGCTGTTTCTATACCTTTATCGTATTCATAACAGTTTTGATAAAAAACTGTTAGCTGCGACTGAATCTGAGGAAGGTTATTACATCTATCTAGACACAATTCAGCATAGCGCGATGCTATTTTAGGTTGGTTTCCAGAGTAAGCAATTTTTATACAAGTAAGTATCACAATATCAATTATTGTTTGAGGCTCATTACCATAGTTTATGCAAGCCTCAGTAAATGCGAGAACTGCCGGGTCAGCATAGGCATAAGTCATAAGGCTTACTAAAACTTGTTGCAATAAATTAAACTCTACATTGCCTTTTTTTTCCTGCAACAACTCAATGATTCCTGATTCTGTTATATCTTTACCTGTAAAGTTTTCCAGTTGAATAGAAAGTAAAATAATATGTAAGATATTGTTAGCATCTGTTGGAGCAATTTCCCGGATATGTTGGCGGATAGCCCAGGCAATTTGATAATCTTCAATAACTTCTCGTCGCTCTGCTTCTGTTAGCAGAACTTGAACCAATTCCGCTGTCCACAGCTCTATTTCTTCTAGTTCTCCCTCTGCAATTCCCAGCATCCAAGTTGTCTGAGCCTCAGCTTCCTGCCCCTGCAACAGAAGCATTAATCCCAAAAGCCAGTAATAAGCCTTTACTTCAGGTTCAACTGAAATTGCTGTCTCGTAAAGGTCTGCTGCTTTGCTATAAAATCCTTGAAGTAGGTATTGATTTGCTTGTTTTTGCCAATCCGTAGCAGTTGTCACAACTTGTGAAGAAGTCATAAAATTTTAAATTTTAGTATTAACTAACGTATGTTTATTTTAAGTCCGAATTCTTAAAAAATAAGTGGGTGGGTAAATCTATACCACCCACTTATTTTGTCAAGTTCAACCTACTGTTTCCGTCATGCAGGTATTTGTTGGATAGTAATTACTGTGTACCACCAACTTGAACTTGGTTAGTATTGCATCCGGCACCAGCAGCAGTACCAGTACCAACGAGGGGAGTTGTACCAAAACCGCCAGCTGTTTTGCTCTCACACAAAACGGCAACGCTTGTGTACTCACCAGCACCAGCAGCAGTGCCAGTACCAGCCAGAATCAGGGATACATAGCCAGTATAGTTTTTCAGAGGTGCAGTAATGTTGGAAGGTATACTAGAATAGCTTGACGCGTATGAACCAGTGCCTGCACCAGCGGTAGATGCACCGTATATATAGTTGACAGTTTGGGTTTTGATGCCAATGCCCGAAGCCGGGATAGCTGCCGAACCACCACCGATGAAAACGCTTTTTTCCGTGAAGTTTGCCTGCTGAGCTTTATTCAGGGAACCGACGTAAGTCTTGGCTTCAGACTGCTTGCCCTTGTTGGCTTGGCTAAGGAAGGACGGCAGAGCAATGGCAGCCAGAATACCGATAATGATGATAACGACGAGTAGTTCAATCAGGGTGAAACCTTCGTCCTGCTTTTTCTGGTTGAGGTGTTGCAGAAATTTGGCTTTCAGTTCGGTCTTCATGAGCGTTTCTCCTTGGGGTGGGGGATGCTTGACTTGTACTCCTAGATGTAACTTACCCACATCCGATCAATTTCATATCATCCTCCGCAAAAAATTTTGGTTACCGTTTCCAAAGCTCTTACGCAGATAGTTCTAAAAGTACATAGCGAAAGAAATCTAGCTTGCTGAGAAGTTCTTTCACTTCGTTGAGGGCTTCCATGAAGGTCACAGGTTCCAAGGTTACAGGGTTCAGCGGTTTTACCTTAAGCCAGCGTTCCGTCAGAAATTTAACAGGCTTTGGCTCTTCCCACAGGGGTAGCAAGCAAATTAGTATACTACTGTCTATCTGGACAGGAGCCATAGCTGGGTGGGTGACATAACCGCTAATTTCAAAAGCTTTCTGCTCCACAAGGCACTTTAGAAGGTCTTCCTTGACCTGAGAAGTCCTTAGTTGAGGATGTAGATGTACCTTAGCGGCTTGCCAATCCGATAATTCCCACTGTTCAACTGGCGTGAACGAGTCTGCGTGACTCGAATGACCGCACCAAAAATCCAACAACCGATGAACTGGGTGCATAAGTTCAAAAAGATGCAGCCGTTCCTCTGTAGAAACTTCTGGTAAACTCATCCCCCAAAAAGCTGGCAAATTTTCTGGCTCATTAAATAAGTCAGTGACATCCCAGTGTCGCCAGTTCACCATGCTGATAAATTCTAGGTCTGCTGCTCTCAGAGCAGCGAACAAATCAGGAATCGTGTAACCTTTATCACCTTGGAACAGATAGTTCATCAACACCCCCTCTTTGCCATCTTCTTTTTCATAGCTGGGATTCCAAGTTTTAGCTTTTATGTCAACACCGTCTTTTAAAGCCTTCATGGTTTCTACAGCAATTTCTATTTCCATCTCCTCTGGGTTACTATCCATTAGCCCCATCATCTTGAAAACTTCTTGGGTACGATAATGGGTAAATCTTTGCAAGGAACTATGCAAATTACTGCGAATAATACCTTTTGGCTTTAGTATAGATTTCAGGGCGGCTAAGCCAACAGATATATCTGGGAACAAATAAAGAAGCTCATCACAATTAATATAGTCAAATTTTAAACGTAGTTTTGGTAAGTCATAGAGAGAGAGAATGTGAAACTCTGTATTTTCAAAACCATGATATGTTAGGCGTTGTTGTGCTAATTTGATTGACTCTTCTGATATGTCTATGCCAACTATTTTTGCGCCTGGATTTGCTTCTGCTAATATTAAGGTTTTGTAGCCAGTACCACAACCTGCATCTAAAATTAATTTTTCTTTAGTATCTATAATTTTTTGATTTCTTAAGTAGTAAGGTGTTACTAAATTATGAATAAAAAGATAGTTAGGATTATCCTTAGGAGATTTATCTATTGGAATTCTGGGATAGGGTCCAAAGTCAAATTGCTGACGAATTCTTTCTAGTAACTCTGATGCTTGGTCGTTCATGCGGAATACTTCCTGATACTGGAATTTTAAACATTTGGGAAGCGGGTCAAAATATAGTTAATGCCAGCACTCCCCCTTCAAGGGTTCCCATTTATGGGCAAAAATATACAGCTAGCGAAAGTTTCTTACGCTCATCGCCTCCCCATCCTCCCAAACCGCTATACTAGACTAAGCGTAGTCGTTATGAGTTTGTATAATTACCATGACCAACCCAACAGTAGAGAACTTGGTGATTATTGGTTCTGGCCCTGCGGGATATACCGCTGCTATCTATGCGGCGCGGGCGAATCTGAAACCCTTTGTGTTTGAAGGCTTTCAATCTGGGGGGCTACCTGGTGGGCAGCTGATGACCACGACGGAAGTGGAGAACTTTCCGGGGTTTCCAGAAGGGATTACCGGACCAGAATTGATGGATCGGATGAAGGCTCAGGCTGAGAGATGGGGGGCTGAGTTAGTTACCGAGGATGTGATTTCGGTGGATTTGAGTCAGCGTCCTTTTATTGTCCGCTCTGAGGAACGGGAAGTTAGAACTCATAGTATTGTAATTGCTACGGGGGCGACGGCGAAGAGGTTAGGGCTGCCCAGCGAGCATGAATTTTGGAGCCGGGGGATCTCGGCTTGCGCGATTTGTGATGGTGCGACACCGATCTTCCACGGTGCGGAACTGGCTGTGGTTGGCGGGGGTGACTCAGCGGCTGAGGAATCAGTTTACTTGACTAAGTATGGCGATCGCGTTCACATGCTGATTCGCGGCGACAAGATGCGGGCAAGTAAAGCAATGCAGGATCGGGTGCTGAATAACCCTAGGATTACGCTTCACTGGAATTCTCAGCCTGTGGATGTTGTCGGTGAAGATGGTCGGATGACCGGGATTAAGCTCAAACATACTCAAACGGGTGAAGAGAGTGTTCTCCCTGTTAAAGGATTGTTCTACGCGGTTGGTCATCAGCCCAACACCTCCCTATTTAAGGGGCAGATGGAATTGGATGAAGTTGGTTACATCGTGACGAAGCCTGGTTCGGTGGAGACGAGTGTAGAAGGTGTCTTTGCTGCGGGGGATGTCCAGGATCGTGAATATCGTCAGGCGATTACTGCGGCGGGTACTGGGTGTATGGCAGCAATGTTGGCGGAACGATGGCTATCTGTTAATGGTTTGCTCCAGGAGTATCGTCAGCAGATACATACGTCTGAAGAGCCAGATACACCGGCAGATGAGCCTGGTGATAAGATAGCTGAGCTGAATCCAGAAGCGGCGTTTAACCCGCAGGCGACGAGGCATGAGGGTAGCTATGCGTTGCGGAAGCTATTTCATGATAGCGATCGCCTGCTGATGGTCAAATATGTCTCGCCCAATTGCGGGCCTTGCCATACGCTAAAGCCGATCTTAAATAAGGTGGTGGATGAGTTCGATGGCAAAATCCACTTTGTAGAAATTGACATTGCGGAAGATAGAGACATTGCCGAGAATGCTGGTGTTACCGGAACGCCTACAGTGCAGTTCTTCAAAAACAAAGAATTAGTGGGTGAGATGAAGGGCGTTAAGCAAAAGAGCCAGTTCCGCCAAATGATTGAGCAATATGTCTAGCAAGGGTTTTAGGAATCAGGCGCATAGAATTCGCAGCTATACCAACAAAACCCGCTAGACAAGGGTTTAAAATGAAGTCCGCGTAGCATCCGGACTTCGCTTTCTGTTCCCTTCTTCTGAAGGGGGGTTGGCGTAGCCGCGATTTATCATCGCCAGGATATATTGATGACCCCGACAAAACTTCCCTTACCTCGACTTTTACGTTTATCTGGGCGTCCCAGTCTCTCCATGCAGATGATGCGGGTGGGAATTGTTATCACCTTGATGTTCGTGTTGATAGCCTTCCTCACTCCCGCATTTCAGGCTTGGGGATGGGTGCAAAATCCTTTGGAGTCCTTGGCTAACCCGATTCATGAGCCGCCCTCGTGGCGTCATTGGTTTGGTACCAGTCGCCAAGGGTACGATGTTTTCTCTCGCACCCTATTTGGGAGCCAAGCGGCGCTGCAAGTGGTTATCTTAGCAACCGTGTTGAGCCTTGTCATCGGGGTGCCGTTGGGTTTAGTCAGCGGTTATTTGGGTGGTAGGTTGGATCGGGTGCTGCTATTTTTGATGGATACAATTTATACGTTGCCGGGGCTGTTGCTGTCGGTGACGCTGGCGTTTGTGGTGGGACGAGGGGTCTTAAATGCCGCGATCGCGCTCAGCATTTCATACATTCCCCAATATTATCGAGTCGTCCGCAACCATACGGTTAGTGTTAAAACAGAACTGTTCATCGAAGCTGCTCAAGCAATGGGGGCAGACACTTGGAGGGTTCTCTCTCGCTACCTGTTTCTCAATGTGATTCAGAGCGTGCCTGTATTATTTACTCTGAATGCTGCCGATGCAATTTTGATTTTGGGCAGTTTGGGTTTTCTAGGGTTAGGGCTTGCCGATCAGGTTCCAGAATGGGGCTACGATCTCCGTCAGGCGCTGGATGCTCTGCCTACTGGCATTTGGTGGACAGCGCTTTTCCCAGGCTTAGCGATGACGCTGATGGTGGTAGGGTTGTCTCTGGTGGGAGAAGGATTAAGCGAGTTTGTGAATCCCCGGTTGCGGAGAGAAAATTGGAACCAAAAATCCCCTGAATAGAGTCAAATATTTTATCGGTAATGGGTAATCGAAACCTTTTTATACAATGACCCATTACCAACGATCCATTACCAATAAGCACTGCTGCTGAGATATGAAAGACAATATTTCTTTAATTGCTGCCGCTACAGGTGGTTTTATGTTATCTATTGCGATCGCTGGGATACTTAGGGCGGCACCTGTTACAGGCTTGAAGGTGCAAGCCAGTCCCAACACGGCCCAAGTAGCGGATTTGCAGCTTAAACCTGTTTATCCCGATGAAACTGTTAGTTATACCCTGAATGAAAGGTTTTCTGTAAAAAATTCAATGCGCGTTCTTCCACAAATTAAGGGGGCGTTGAATAGTTTTCACACTTTGACGGAAAAAAGTAAATCTGCTTTGGGAGAAAAAGCTATCTCTGAGGTAGGGAATACTGATTGGGAAGTTCAAAACTTGGGCTTTACTAACTGGGTTGCTTCCGTTGAAGGGACAATTAAAAAGCAAGATTATCAGATGAAAAAGCTGGAGTTTGAATTGGCGAAAAAGCAGTATGAAGACAAAGAAATTGTAAAATCAGTATTAGACCAGAAAGCGGTAAGTTATCAGCAGGCTAAGCAAGAATTTCAAAAGTTCTGGAATTCCTTTAAAATTTCAGACTGATATTAAGGGTCGTGGATTAAATAACTGACGAACTTCACCTTCTGTAGGGGCATTGCAATGCAATGCCCCTACAGAAGGAATTGGGACTTTATAAATCAGCTCTAAAGGTTGGGAAAAGTGACAAATGGCATGAATATAGATAAGTGGTATTAGTTTTTGGAAATTAGAAGAACGGTTGTGGTGAATCGGGAAGTAATTGGCATTGATCTGGGAGGAACGGCAATTAAGCTGGGGAGGTTCCGCGAGGATGGGACTTGCTTGGAGTCGTTGAGTGTGGCGACACCGCAACCGGCAACACCGACAGCGGTTTTGGATGCGATGATAGAAGCGATCGCGCAGCTCGATCCAGCAAGACACGCGATCGCGCTCGGTATCGGTACCCCTGGTCCCGCCGATGCATCCGGTCGAATTGCTAGAGTCGCGATTAACCTGGCAGGCTGGCATGATGTACCCCTCGCAGATTGGTTAGAAGCCAAAACAGGTTTACCCACAGTTCTCGCCAATGATGCTAACTGTGCTGGGATGGGAGAAGCTTGGTTAGGAGCTGGACGCCATTACCGGAATTTGATTCTGCTAACACTTGGTACAGGTGTGGGGGGTGCGATTATCCTCGATGGGAACCTGTTTGTGGGTCATCAAGGTGCCGCCGCTGAGCTAGGATTAATTACCTTAAATCCAGAGGGTCCGCCCTGTAATAGCGGCAATCAAGGCTCTTTAGAGCAATATGCCTCAGTAGCCGCCATTCGCCGCCGCACGGGGTTAGAACCAGAGGAACTGGGCAAGTTGGCAAGGGCAGGCGACCCGCAAGTATTAGAATTTTGGCAAAGCTACGGACGCGATCTCGGTGTTGGATTATCGAGTCTCATTTATGTTTTAACGCCGGAAGCGATTGTCATTGGCGGCGGCGTTAGTGCAAGTGCAGAATTTTTCTTTCCGGCTGCACTTGCAGAAATTGAGCGGCGGGTGCTGAAGAGTTCCCGTGAGGGTTTGCACCTATTAAAAGCTGAGTTAGGCAACCAAGCTGGAATGGTTGGGGCGGCAAAATTGGCTTGGCAAATTTTGAAGACTGAAAGTTGAGGGTTGAGGGCTGGGGACTGAGGGTTGAGGATTGAGGAGTGTTAGTCTCAGCACTTGTCGTTCTCCCTACTGGTTAAAATGAGTGCCCGGTTTTCTGTTTGATATATTCCAAAATTTTCTGATAGCAATCCGGGTCATTCTGCTTGTTGATAATGATGGGAATAGCACTATTCGGCAACCAGAACGTGAGCCTACCGTTAGAAGAATAGGAAAAGCTACTGATACGGTTGAGATCGACTACATATTCATTCCGTTCATAACTAACTTTGATCCAAGATGCTGCCAGTGAATGGAAGCTAACTTGTTGAATATAGTCCATTACTTGCTGATAGCCATCCGGGTTACTTTGACGGTTGATAATAATTGGGATGGCACTATCAGGCAACCAAAAAGTTACCTTACCGTTCGGGGTGCAAGCGAAGGCACTGATGCGGTCAAGATCGATTACATATTCATTTCGCTCATAACTCACTTTAATCCAATACGCCACATGACCTCCTCACATTAAGGTGAGTTCTGGCACTGACAACGCTCCCCCGCGCAAGTGGTTGGTGGAAAGCAGGACGTGAAGCGATCGCTTTCCGTCCTGCTGTAATTGCCAGCAACTGTTAAGATACCTCAGCTGCTTGGAGCGTCGCATCTTCTTGGGTAGGCTGTGAGGAGTCAGAACGAGCGAGTCCGGGGTCAAGCTGGGCTAGTGCCGCTTGAATCAATCCCTGGAACATCGGGTGGGGATTGCTGGGTCGAGAGCTAAATTCCGGGTGGAATTGGGTGGCAATAAAGAAAGGATGGTTAGGTAGTTCAATAATTTCCACTAATCGCCCATCCGGCGAGGTACCGCTGATCGCATAGCCGGTTTCTAAAAACAGGTTGCGATAAGCATTATTAAACTCATACCGATGCCGATGCCGTTCGTAAACCACTTCTTCTTGATAGAGCCGGAAGGCTAGAGTATTGGGCGCTAAACGACAAGCATATAGCCCCAAGCGCATCGTGCCGCCTAAATCCACCACATCTTGCTGTTCCGGCAACAGGTTGATCACCGGATTCGATCCATTCGGGGCAAATTCAGCACTATTGGCATCTTCTAATCCTGCGACGTGTCGCGCCCATTCAATCACCGAACATTGCATCCCCAGACACAAACCGAGGAAGGGGATCTGGTTTTTACGGGCGTATTCAATCGCCGCAATTTTGCCATCGACACCCCGAACGCCGAAACCTCCAGGTACTACAATGCCGTTCACACCAGCCAGGTAAGTTTCGGCACTGCCCGATTCGATGCTTTCCGAGCTAACCCAACGGAGGTTAAGGTCACAATTCATTGCGATCGCTGCATGGCGCAAAGCTTCCAACACTGAGAGATAGGCATCTGTTAACCTTACATATTTACCAACGATGGCAATCTCTATCCGGTGAGTTGGATGATATAGGCGATCTACTAAGATTTTCCACTGGCTCAAGTTGGGTTGGCGTTGCTCTAGTTGCAGCAATTCTAGGGTTTGCTGTGCTAGTCCTTCCCGTTCTAAAATCAGCGGCACTTCGTAGATACTTTTGGCATCTTGGGCTGTAATCACGCACTCGACGGGAACATCGCAGAACTCTGAGATTTTTTCTTTGAGTCCTGGGTGTAGAGGGCGATCGCATCTACAAACTAAAATATCCGGTTGAATCCCGATCGACCGTAATTCCTTCACCGAATGCTGCGTCGGCTTGGTTTTCATCTCCCCTGCTGAGGGAATCCACGGCATCAGGGTTACGTGCATATACAGCACGTTATGACGCCCCACATCTTTGCGGAACTGACGAATTGCTTCCAAAAATGGCAGGGATTCAATATCGCCCACCGTGCCGCCAATTTCCGTAATCACCACATCCGGGTTGGTATTTTTGGCAACTCGCTGGATGCGATCTTTGATTTCATTCGTAATATGGGGAATTACCTGCACGGTGCCCCCCATATAATCGCCACGACGTTCTTTATTGAGTACCGCTTGGTAAATCGAGCCAGTTGTGACGCTATTGAGCCGAGACATGGACGTATCGGTGAAGCGTTCGTAGTGCCCCAAGTCCAAATCCGTCTCGGCACCATCTGCCGTTACGAACACTTCTCCGTGCTGAAAAGGACTCATCGTCCCCGGATCGACGTTAATATACGGATCTAATTTCAGGATAGAAACCGAATAGTCACGCGACTTCAGCAAGCGTCCTAAACTTGCTGCTACAATTCCCTTGCCGATACTGGAAACCACGCCGCCGGTGACAAAGACAAACTTAGTCATAAAATGCTTAAAAGAAGAGCCATGTCGGCAACCCACCCCGTTAATTGTGCCACAGTCTTAACGAGTTGTTCGTTGCTTGTTGTTTGCAGTCTGCGATCGGTGATCGCTGGTTTGTAAAACCTTGGCAGAGTGGCTTTGTTGGCTGCCTTATCACCTATCCTATAGGAACGATAACAAGGCTAACAGTTGCTTTGCGATCGCTTATAGGCCTTCAAACCCCTCAAAGGACTGACGACGGACAATTCCCACGCTTGGGCGATCGCGCTTTTGGTACGGTTTAACCCCTGAGTGACACTATTTTTGGCTTTGACTGAGTACCTCCCGACTTCGCTGCTAGCATTCTGGTATTAGCACTTTGCCTTTACCGGAAGTTAGACGAAATCGATAGCTTCGTTCCTTTCAATGTCATCAATCCCACTCGTTTTCCTGCCAATTAGATTCTAAACTATTGATACCTGGTAATGCTTCGACCTCTGTAAATTGCTTGATAATTAAAATACTATTAACTGGATAATCGGTGGGCTAAGACACTAGACATGGCTAAAGTTTACGATGAATTAAATCAGAATCTCCGAGACTTTATTCAGGAGCAGAAAATCTTCTTTACCGCGACTGCACCGAAAGAAGGTCGGATTAATTTGTCGCCTAAAGGAGTAGATACTTTCCGCTGTATTGATAATAATACAGTGGCTTACCTTGATTTAACTGGGAGTGGCAACGAGACCTCCGCTCATTTACATGAACCAGGAAATGGGCGGATGACAATCATGTTTTGCAGCTTTTCTGAAAAGCCTTTGATTCTTCGTTTATACGGTCAGGGAAAAGTAATTTTTCCAAGACATGAAGCCTGGGACAAATTTTATTCCTTGTTTACGCCAATCTTAGGAGAACGTCAGATCGTGGTACTTGAGATAAAATCAGTACAAACTTCATGCGGATATGGCGTGCCCATTTATGAACTGAAAGAAGAAAGAAAAACTATCAGAGAATGGGGTGAAAAAAAAGGGAAACAAGGAATCTTTGACTATTGGTGCGAAAAGAATCAAAAGAGTATCGATGGACTCCCCACAAAACTTTTACAAGATTAAAGAAACTTTTTTACTAATTTTATCCTCTAATTGATGTAAGGAACTTAGGATTTAACATGAGAAACATCCTGGGATTGGCTGTATTAGGGGTGGTTATGGCAGCACCAGTATCGGCAAAACAATCTCTTTACGTTTCCTATCCTCCTGCTAGCCATAAAACCACAGCTGACCGAATTTTCTTAATTGGCACAGCTCCACCGCCAGGAAAAGTGTTGGTGAATGGGAAGGCGATCGCGCGGAGCAAACAGGGGCATTTTGCTCCCAGTTTTCCGTTAAAGCCGGGAGAGAACCTCTTTACGGTGAGCTATCAAGGTCAAGCCGTCAAACTTAAAGTTACGCGGGCTGCCGCCCACCCTGAGCCACCAAAGGGGTTGGCATTTGCCAAAGATTCCCTGACTCCATCGCAGGATCTCGCCAGACTGCCGGGTGAGTTGCTGTGTTTCGGCGCAGTTGCTCCTGCTGACGCCAATGTTTCCGTCAATTTGGCGAATCAAACGATTCCGCTAACTAACCAGCAGCAGGTTGTACAGCTACCAGCGAATTCCGCTGCCTTAACTGCACAAAATCAACCTTATGCTGTCGCTGGGGCAGGACACTACCTGGGTTGTGCAGCAGCGGCGGCGGCGGCTGATTTGGGTCGTCCCCAGTTCAAAGTAGAAAAAAATGGGCAGATTGTGAGTCAGGAGGGACCGGCGAAGATTCAGATTCTCTCTCCAGCACAGCTAGACGTGGCTGAGGTGATTGTTGATGCCGGGGTCGCCCGAACCGGGCCAAGTACAGATTATTCTCGCCTGACACCGCTGCCGAAAACTACGCGAGCTACAATTACAGGTCGAGACGGGGAATGGGTGCGCTTGGACTATGGCGGCTGGATTAACAGTAAAGAAGTTCAAATTGTCAAAGGTTCGGTGCCACCGCGATCGCTGATTCGCAGTATTCGCGCTCGGAAGATTGCCGGTGCTACAGAAGTCATTTTTCCCTTACAAGTGCCGGTACCGCTCGTTGTGCAGCAGGGCGATCGCACGCTGACATTAACGCTGTATAACACGACGGCGCAAACGGACATCATTCGCCTCGACCCCGATCCCGTCATTTCCCGCCTGGATTGGCAACAGGTCGCCCCAGAAACCGTCCAATATACGTTTAATCTCAAATCCGCCCAGCAATGGGGTTATACGGTGAGATATGAAGGCACGAGCCTGATTTTATCTCTGCGCCATCCCCCTCGTCTCACCTCTGGTCCCTCCCCTCTCCGTTCTCAGTCTTCCAACAAGCCTTTATCTGGAATCAAAATTGTTCTCGATCCCGGACATGGCGGTGAAGACAGTGGCGCAGGAGGGCCAACCGGCTATCCCGAAAAAGAGGTGACGCTCACCATGTCAAAGCTGATCGCCACTCAGCTGATTGCACGGGGTGCCACAGTGTACCTGACGCGGGAGGTTGATAAGGCGGTGTCGTTGCCAGAACGGGTAGCAATCATTGACGCAGTGAAACCGGCAATTTCGCTTTCAATTCACTACAATTCCCTCCCCGATGAAGGAGATGCCCAGAATACGCAGGGTTTTGGGACTTTTTGGTATCATCCCCAAGCCCACAGCTTAGCGATGTTTCTGCATAACTACATCGTGACTCAGGCGGGGCGTCCTTCCTACGGCGTTTTTTGGGATAACTTAGCCCTCGCGCGTCCTGCCTCTGCACCCTCTGTATTGCTGGAATTAGGTTTTATGAGCAATCCAGAAGAATTTGAATGGGTGGTCAATCCGCAAGCGCAGCAGAAGATGGCGGCAGCGATCGCAGAAGGCGTCACCCAATGGTTCAAAGTCGCTCGGTAAATACTCCTTTCTCCAGTAGGCTGGGCTTGGGCATTCCCTTTGCAATGATTTGGGCAATGAATTCCCATCCCAGCAATACTGACTAAATGCCTAATCGGAAGTCTTTGCTTCTGCGGCTTGTTTGGCTTGCTCAATTGTCAATCCCAAAGCCTCTGCGACCTGTTCCACAGTTAACCCTAATGTCAATAATCGAGACACTGCTTCTAATTTTGCTTCCAGTTTACCCTCCTCGACGGCGTCTTGATAAACTCTAGTTTGCTTTAACTCACTGAATCCAAACATTGCTTCCATCTCCTGGCGAGTCATTTGTGGAAACTTGTACAAGACTATTGTCTCAATCAACTCTATAAGTTGCCGCCTGACCCCTTCATCAGCAATTTCTTGGCTGGCTTTATTAAGTAACTGCCTTGCCAAGTCAGCGGCTTTCTTTTTAGTCTCTACAACTAATTTCACCACGCCCACGCCAAGAGATCGATCTGCCGCTTCTCCTAATTCATCTAAATATATCCGTCGAATTCGCGGGCTTGTCAGTAATTCTCGATACTGGGGCTTCACACCTGGATCTAGGCTTTTGCTTCTAAAAATTACCACTCCTCTCCAATCGTTAGCTCGTTCGTATTGAGATAGGTAAAGGAAGATTTCTCCAAAAAAGCGCTGATAAAATCTTTCGTCGCGTTGAAATTGTACTTCTACAAAATAAATGGGTTGGTCAGCAGAATCGTCAAAGGGTAGAAATAAACCATCGAGGCGAAAGGCGGTTTGTTTGACTTCAACTGAGGTGAATTGATAGGTGTTGCCAGTTGATTCTGGTTGCCCAATCAATTCAAAGAAGATGCTGGGAAAATTTTGAAAGAGTTGATAGAAAATGCTGTCAGTTTTCACGCTTTCGGAGCCACTATTGAAAAAACAAATAGGGTGGGCAGTGCCCACCCTATCGTGTCTACACAATAATTAAACTGATTGAGCAATGTGATAAGGGCTGGTTAATTTATCCAGCTGTTGCACTAACAGACTGAGGAATAAACCGACATCGGTGACGACGCCGACGGATTCGACAGAACCGCGATCGCTCAATTTGGTGACAACGGCTGGGTTTATATCTACGCAGACCATCTTCACCCCGGCTGGTGTCATATTTCCCACTCCAATTGAGTGCAGCATGGAAGAGAGCATCAAAATCATGTCTGCACCTTGCAGCAGTTGGGAATACTCTTCCTGAGCTTTAATTAAGTCCATCTGAGTATCTGGTAAGGGACCATCATCGCGGATGGAACCGGCAAGGCAGAAGGGAACGCCATTGCGGACGCACTCGTACATGACACCGCTATTGATCGCACCATTCTCAACAGCTTTGGCAATACTGCCATAACGGCGAATCGTGTTAATTACTTTCAGGTGATGGCGGTGTCCCCCCCGAACAGCGACGCCTCGTTTCATATCCACACCCAGCGAGGTTCCCAACATGGACTGCTCAATGTCGTGGACAGCGATCGCATTTCCTCCCAGCAACGCCTGCACATAACCTTGCCGAATCAGATGCGTCAGGTGTTCGGCACCGCCCGTATGAATCACTACTGGCCCTGCTGTCACCACTACTTTACCGCCAGCATCGCGAATTTTGCGAAGTTCCCAGGCAACTTGTTCCACCACCAATTCCACGCGGCGTTCGCTGGAAACTCCGGCAGACATAAAACTGAATTCTTGGGTGTTGCGCTGTTCGCGGGATTCCGTCTTCCGCACCGTGCGGATACCGACGACATCAACCACCACCTGTTCGCCAAGTTCTAAATCCCGCAGCAGTTTACACCGTGCTACCCGTCCGTTGGGAGTTTGGGTAATAGCGATCGCGCCATCCATGCGTTGCTCTTGCACTCGCACCCACTCCCCATTGATTCTGACTTCTGTGGGATAAATGGTGGACACATAGAAATCATCTGGAGCCACCCCAGCTTGGATGACATCTTCCAGCTTGGCATCACGCTCATCTTGGGGCAAATTCACCGCACCCAAATCGATAAGCTGCGACAAAATCGCTTCCATCACATCGTGGGAAGGAGCCGACACTTTCACCTCCGCAGAGGAGGTACTTTGCCGTTGCTCTCCCAGACTGAAGTTGAGAACCTGGAAGCTGCCCCCATTTTCTACGACTAAATCTAAAGCACGGTTGATTAAGCCGGAGTCCAGCAAATGCCCTTCTAGGCGAATCGTGCGGCTTTCCACCGAGACATTGGCATGGACTTCTTCTCGGACGGGTTCCGTCACCCGCAGCGTCAGACACTTAGCAGCGCCACCGGCTTTCAAAAATTCTGTCAGCGGCGTTTCGATAACTTGAAATCCAACATCGGCAAGGCGTTTTTTGAGTGGCTCACTCGCCTTATTCATCACCACAACGTGGTCAATATTCACAGCGTTGCAGGCGAAATTTACCGCATCCGCTTCCTCGATGGCAATCCGCTTCTCCGGCGCAACTCGCATTTCAATCAAGCGGTTGGTGTAAGAATCAAATGCGGGGGGATAGTAGAGCAAATAGCCGCCACTCAGGGGACAGAAGCAGGTATCCAGATGATAGAACCGCTCATCCATCAATCGCAACGATAGCACTTCGATGTCGAGCCACTTTGCCAACAACGGGTGAGAATCGAGTTCTGAGCGGAAGCCGTATCCCGCCCACAACCAGCGCCCCTCTCGATCCAGCAGCGCATCGCCCGCGCCTTCAAACGGCAAGTCTTTAGGCAGTTCATGCACCTTATAGCCTTTTTCCTCAAACCATTGCTTGAAATAAGGCTCCTCACCCTGCCGCTCTTTGTGGAAGAAGCGGCTCAGGACAACGGTATCTCCCAGAACCAAGCCAGCATTGGCTGTAAACACCATGTCAGGCACACCGCGCTGGGGTGCAACCAAATCGACAATGGCGTGGTCTTTGAGGACGTAATGAAGCTTTTGCCATTGCTCGACGGCGCGATCGCGCGAGGATTTGTGAATATTGCCCTCCATCCAGGGATTAATCACATAATCCACGTCGTAATGGTCGGGAGCGCACATGAGGAAGCGGATCGAGGAGGTCATAAAAGAATCTCAAGTGAAATAGACAAGGGCAAACTCTTATTGGATACAGACTTTCTACGATCCAATTCTGTAGGACTTGTTACGAAATCTTTACCTCTTATTCGTAACAGCGAAAGTCAGCTCTAGAGGCTAATGTCTATTTTATTCCTTTACAACCCAAGGGACTTGACAAAAAGCGATTTATGGAAAATTTTTAACAGTTTCAGTGCAAATCGCTCCTATGTTTGATTAGCACTCCGTCGATATTGCAACAAGGTTGGAGGCCAAGTAGCTTGGGCTAATAAGGGCTGTAAGTTTTTAGCAACGCGGGAGGCTAAAAGCTGGTGTCCGGCAGCATTTGGATGAATGATATCTTCCTGGCGATTTTTTGGATTATCGACAATTCCAGTTAAAACCTGCGGAATTAAATAAGCCTGTGTATCTTTAGCAACACGCTGATAAAGTTCATCATATTCATCTTCTATGTAGCCGAGATTGATTCCTAGCAGCACAACAATTGCTTTTTGTTGTTGAATCGAAGTTACGATTTGCCGCAAGTTTTGTTCTGTCTCAGTTTTGGGAATTTTTCGCAGAAAATCATTTCCGCCTAATTCAACAATTACCAGCCAAGGTTCTGCTGTGATCGCATCTTTTTGTAAGCGACTCAACCCCATTGCGGTTGTATCGCCGCTAACACCGCGATTCAGTATTGGCAAACCGAGTTGACGACTCAACACGCTGGGAAAAGCTTCTGTCTTGTCCACGCCATATCCAGAGGCGATGCTATCGCCTAAAACAATAACTTGCTTACCAGCACCCGCTTTGAGGTTTTTGACATCATCGAAATTGTTGCCGCAACTGGTAACAACCAGCAGGGAAGCAAACAGCAAACTAAAGAACCACACCCATCGGCGTTTTTTCATACAGTTTTCCAATTCAACCCAACGATATTGCAGATGGTTAGCGGTAGGGGCGAAGAAGAAAGCGCGATCGCCTATGCCACTTAACCCAATATTATTAATGCGAATGCTTCACGCTTCCCTGCGATAGGGTGAAGCATTCGGGTACAAATCTTGCCGTCAACTGTGAAATATTTTGAACCGAATGCTTCGCCCCTACTACTACGGTGGATGCGATTGCACTCTCCTCTTGAGATACAAAATGTCATTGGCGGGGTTAAGAGTGATTTATTTCTTATCATTCATCCGGCACAAATGGCGGATGTGAAGCCCCAGACAAAAGAACCATGCCAATAGCAATGGTAACAACAGACTGGGAGATGTTTGCCCAGCAGTATCGTACTGGATTGACTGCGGCTGATACTGAATTTGAGTCTTAGCCTGTAGTTGTGGCTCAACAAAATTACCATGAAAATTTTCTACAGCTTCCCTCTGCTTAATCTTATCTTTTTGAGAATCTGTAATCATTAACTTCACCTACTTTCAAGGTTGATGAGGTGAAGTTTGAGCTTGGGAAATTGGTACAAGTAAAACTTCCCAAGCTGTTCAGAGGGTTGTTACGATGGGAAAAATCTGCTTGGGAAAGTCTCCTGGTTGGGAAACTTGAAGTTTATTAACAATTTCTTTAGGTTTGGGCTTGTTGAATATGGGGCGTAATCTTAGTAAAAAAAAGGGGAAAGAACACGCCAAGATATTGCTAAACGCCCTGCTGCGTTACATTAATAACGAATTATCGAAAACAGAGATTAGAGCGGATTGGCAGGAAGGCTCTCAGCTATGGGTGACACAGGCGACGCTGGAAAACTTGGCGGCTTTGGTTAGCCAATGCGGCAGCAACTTAAACGGAGAAGAAATCCGCAATGCGCTGCACTGCCTAATAAATTTGAAAATTTTGCAGGATCAAAGGGGTAAAATTAGCGCCAAAACAGTCACAAACACAGAATTTTGGCGCTTTTCGCTGAACTTTCCTGCAACTGACAGGGAAGAAAACATCAAGTGGTTGTTTAATAAGGGTGGCGAGTGGGATAGGTGCGATCAATCTCGAAAATCGAATTCAGGTGATGCTCAAAAGCCAATATCGAAAGAATCTGACGACTTCGACTGGCGCAAAATCTGCCAAACTATGCTCGAATGCCAGAAACGGCTGACTACCAATCAGCTTATGTCTGACGAAGACATGAAGTTTGAAATCGATGATGTCTATGTCGAGTTGGGATTGGTGGAGCGCAAAAAACAACCCAAAGTAGCTGGAGGTGACTTCGCAGAGCAGGGTTCGCGCTTATACGAGCCAGAGTATGAAGAAATGGAGCGGTTTGAGCATCAGCGGTTTTTGCAGGATGTCTTAAAAGACGGGAAGGGTAAGAGCAACGGCAAGCGCATTGCGATCATTGGGGAACCAGGGGCGGGAAAATCTACCCTGTTACGCAAAATTGCCTTTTGGGTGTTGGAAAATACCTCTGATTTGCCGATTTTGATAACCCTTGCAGATTTACCAGAAACTAATCCCCAGCAGGAGTTTCTAGAGCAGTATTTACTCGGCAAATGGCTAAAAGCTGCGCTGCCATTTATCTCTCCTGATGCTGTAGAAGTAACGGAAGCACTGAAAACTGAGCTAAAACGGTTGTGCAACCAAGGGCGAGTGTGGCTCGTATTGGATGGGGTGGATGAGATGCCGTTATTGCAGGGAGAACCCCTCTTGGCAATTCAAAATCAGCTAAACGGCTGGGTTGGACAGACATGGATGGTGCTAAGTTGTCGGCTAAATGTCTGGGATGCCAACCGTAATGTGCTGGCGGACAATTTTGAGATTTATCGCACTTTGGAATTTAGCTATGGAGAGGGGAAAACCCCAGATCGAGTAGGGGAGTTTATCGCCAAGCGGTTTAAGCGCGAACCAGAGTTAGGTGAGCAATTGCGACAGGCGTTAGACGAACTCGGTAAGGAACGGATTAAGGATTTAGCGAAAAATCCCCTGCGGTTGACGCTGTTGTGCAGCACTTGGAGTTTGTGGCGCGAAAATGGGGGATTGCCGGATACCAAAGCGAAACTCTACAAGGGGTTTGTGGAGAAGTTTTATGAGTGGAAAGGCAAGGAATTTTTCACTACTTTAAGTCAACAGATGCAATTGAATCAGGTGTTAGGAGAGTTAGCAAAGCTGGCAATTGACCAAACCGCCTCCCGGTTCAGGCTTAAGCACAGTCTGGTTTGTCAGGTACTGGGGCATCCGGATCAACCCTTGTATAAGTTAGCGATTATTCAACTAAGTTGGCTGAACAACGTGGGTTTGGCTGCTGAAAATCCCGATGAAACAGTTTACGCTTTCTTCCATCCCACGTTTCAGGAATATTTTGCAGCGCTGGCAATTGACGATTGGTGCTCTTTCTTGACTCACGACAAGGACAATCCTCAACCGTTACCAGGCAACGTTTACCGAATTTTTGAGCCACAGTGGAAAGAGGTGATTTTGCTATGGCTGGGGCGAGATAAGAGAGAAGTAGCAGATGAGCAGAAAGAGGAGTTTATTCAGGCATTAGTAGAGTTTAAGGATGGGTGCAGTGACTTTTATAGGTATCAAGCATATTTTCTAGCAGCAGCAGGAATTGCGGAGTTTGGGGGTTGTAGACTTGCGGAAACGATCGTGGCGCAACTCGTCGAGAAAGGTTTTGGATATTTCAGTATTGACAGCCAGGAATGGCGGACATTTCCTGAGCCAATTGAAGAGGAAGCTAAGGCAGCACTGAGAGAGAGCGATCGCAGTAAGGTAATGAGTGCCCTAACTAACTTAGTACACACTTGTCAATCTAAGTATAGAAGCTCCTGTTTCACCAGCAAATGGGGACAGAAGATTTGTGTCAGTGATGAAATTTGTATGAAAGCTGCTGTTATTTTGTTAACAATCTTTCCTGAGAACCCAGATGCGCTCAGTGCCCTACATAAGCTAAACGATACCAGTGAGGATGTTTGGGTTCAGGGGCAATTCTGGTTATGTGAGAACAATGTCAACAAGCTTATTGAGCTGGAAAATAAGCGGTTCAACTGGTCTATCAACTCGCTTCAAAAACAGGCTAGAGATAAGAATCTTTCTTTAGATGGTTTTCCAGCATTCGCCGATGAAGAATATAGTATTGATAGTGCTGATACTCTGGAAGAAAATATTAAGGTTATACTAAGAAAAATGGACGCCCCTAAAGATGCAATAGCTTTGTGGCAAAATTTGTCAAACTTGGAATTGCTAGTGCTTAAAGCGGCATCTCAAGGAAAGTTTTTTTCGGTAGTAATTACACACTTAAAAAACTATTTATCCGAGCCAGTTGGCGTTAATCCTTTTGGAAAAGAATGCTTTAAAATTATCTGGATTTACTACGCGAAACATATATCTTATCCAGCCTTTTATCAGGCTTGGAACCCTACATATATCACCCTTTTCCCAGAAACCACAGCTTTCGCTTCCTACGACTCCCAGCAAAGCCTCAACATATCTAATTTACCTCAACTTCTCAACACAGCGATCGCTAACAACTCCAGCCTCAACGACACCATCCACCTCATTTGCATCAACGGCAGCAAATTCGAGAACCCAGATAAACCCGCCTCGGAAATTTACGCCGAGATGGTACTGCAAGGCTGTCCCGAACGTCAGAATGGGGAACCGGAAACGATGCAAGCGCTCAAAGTTTATTGTCAGCTAAAATGCCAGGGAGTCTTCCTAATTTTTGACGAAGATACAAGCGGCGAACCATCCCAAGGCTTCAGTCAAACTTTCCTTACATCACTGAGCAAATTTCATAACGTGAGGAGAATTTGTGTAGTGAGCGAACAGCCTTGTAATCTCCAAACATTCTCTCCCAGCCAGCCTAATTTAGTTGCCGATATTGTGAGTTGGATTCTAGAGAAGATGATCGAAGAATAAAGCGCGATCATTAACCTATTACAATAGTACCAGCGCTCTAAAAATATTATGACTACTAAATTAATTGTTAACCCCTCATCCTTGGTATCCAAGGGTATCCACATTAGTCAAGTAGATAACCTGAATCTCTTTAAGTTTACTGATGAGCTACAGTCTCGCATGGAGGAACTTTTGCAGAAAAAAAAGGCTGACTTACTGACACCAGAAGAATTAGCCGAATTAGCTGCAATATTAGAACTAGATAGAATTTTTACGTTAATCAACGCTAAAATTATCGCTCAGGCATGACAATAAATGACATCACTCGCCAGTTAGTGCGGCAACGAGCAAAATACCTGTGCGAATACTGCCACTCTTCAGAAAAAGCAAGTGCGGCAAGGTTCACGCTCGATCATATAATGCCGCAGTCCCTCGGTGGGTCTGATGACTCCGATAATTTAGCATTAGCTTGCCAGCGTTGTAATGAACGACGCTATAACTTTACAGTTGCGACAGATCCACAGACTCAAGCAATCGTTCCTTTATTTAATCAGCGTCAGCAACAGTGGTCAGAGCATTTTATTTGGACAACAGATGCTTTGAATATTTTAGGGCAAACTCCAATAGGTCGAGCAACTTGCGATCGCCTTGATCTGAATGATGAACGCTATGATGAGGATGATTCTATTCGGACATCTAGGCAGCTTTGGGTGCAAGGGTGGTTGGCATCCGCCTATTGAAGATCCACGTCACGGATAGCAATTTTTTTTAATAACAAATCAGCCTAATTTAGTTGCGGATATTGTGGGTTGGATTAGGGAGAAAATATTAGAAGATTAGAGTACGATCGCTTCTCCTCAACCCGCTATTAAACTTCCTCTTTATATCAATTCACTCAGGCTGCTTGTGGTGAGTTGCCAAACCCGCGATAAAAGCTCCCACAACCATTCCACCCCACAAGCCGCTGCTGCTGCCTTGCATATAAGCTCCCGGCATCATCCAAGCTTGGCACGCCGTTTTGAATGCTGCAAATTCCAAGGTATTTTTTGTCATATTTTCGCAGCGTTGGTTATCAGCCAGCAACTTAATTTGTACCCCCATATAAGCACCGAAACAACCCGATGCTAACGCCATAAAAGTACAAATTAACATACGTTTTTTATTCATGGCTAATGGCTAATTATTTGTAATGGCTAATGATATCAAATCCCGTTTATTCCCCACAATTTTCCGAAACCCCACCCCGCCAGAGCCTGCGTCTCCGGCTCCCCTCCCCGCTTGCAGGGAGGGGCTGGGGGTAGGGTTCTTTTATGGGTAATGAAACAGATTTAATATGACTGATTAGCCACAATTCTCCGGAACCCCACCCCGCCAGAGCCTGCGTCTCCGGCTCCCCTCCCCGCTTGCGGGGAGGGGCTGGGGGTGGGGTTCTTTTACGGATTAGCCATCAACCATCAACCCGTGTTCCGCATCCCGGCGGCAATGCCGTTAATTGTTAACAGCGCCCCGCGTAGCAATTCGCCTTTACTGTAACGAGAATGGACGACACCAGAGGCTGCTTGCTTGCCATGTTGGCGCAGGCGTTTTAGCAGAGAGACTTGCAAAAAGCCCAGAGGGACAATCGTGCCGTTGCGTAACTGCACAGACCTTTGCAGGACTGGATCGCCATCCAACAG
This sequence comes from Trichocoleus sp. DQ-A2, assembly GCF_039961915.1. Classification (NCBI taxonomy): domain Bacteria; kingdom Bacillati; phylum Cyanobacteriota; class Cyanophyceae; order Leptolyngbyales; family Trichocoleusaceae; genus Trichocoleus; species Trichocoleus sp. DQ-A2. The sequence continues at coordinate 9,434 of NZ_JAMPKD010000011.1, read as the reverse complement.
CCGTTTGTGACCCGCAATCGTCAGAACTAAATCGCAAGTGAGGTGAAACTCGCTCTTGATTTGCTCAAACAAGGCTTCAAAGCGATCGCGATCTTCCGGGTGGGATAACTCCCGCACGTAGTGGTGAGCAATCTGCAAATCTACTTTCGACAAGGTCATTTCTGCTTTAGAAATCGCCATCTTGAAGAAAGGCCACTTGAAATAGAAATAACGCAGCAGCTTCAGATTTTCCTCGGGTTCTTCATTCAAGAACTCTTGCAATGCCGTTCCGACGCCGTACCAACTCGGCAGCAGGAAGCGCGTTTGCGTCCAGCTAAACACCCAAGGAATTGCCCGCAGACTCGCCAAATCCTTTTTACCGCCGCGACGGGCAGGACGAGAGCTGATTTGCAATTGGCTGATTTCTTCGATGGGGGTCACTTGGTGGAAGAAATCGACTAAATCCGGTTGCTCGTAAATCAAGGCGCGATAGTGGGCACGCGATCGCGTTGCCAACTCTTCCATGATTTCGTTCCACGGCTCAATATCATCAAATCCGGTTCGCAGCAAGCTTGCCTGAATCACAGCGGTTGTCACCGCTTCCAGGTTGTACAGAGCTAATTCTGGCAACGAGTATTTAGAAGCCAGCACTTCCCCTTGTTCGGTAATTTTGATCCGCCCATTGATACTATGACCGGGTTGAGCCAGGATCGCTTCGTAGGCAGGACCGCCGCCGCGACCGACCGAACCGCCGCGCCCGTGGAAAATCCGTAAGGCGATGCCGTACTGTTCGGCGATTTTTTGTAGCACTTTCTGAGCTTTATGGATTTCCCAGTTACTGCTCAAGAAGCCAGAATCCTTGTTGCTGTCTGAGTAGCCCAGCATGACCTCTTGCAGGTTATAGGTTGGAGATTCCAAGTTGGCAGGTTGGTTTGAATCCTCAACCTTTAACGCTTGCGAATCTTTAACGTTTTCGTAGCCTCCTGCAAGACAAGCGCGATACAAAGGCAGTTCAAACAAATCTTGCATGACTGCGGGTGCCCGCTTCAGGTCTTCCACCGTTTCAAACAGCGGCACCACCATGATGCTGCTCTTTCCTGTGGAGGGGTCATACAGACCCGCTTCTTTGGCCAGCAGCAGCACTTCCAGAACGTCGCTGGCTTCCCGGTTCATGCTGATGATATAAGTTTGGCAAATTTGAGAACCAAACTCTAGCTGGAGCTGCCGCAGCATTCGGAAGGTTTCAACGGTTTCGCAAATTTTTTCAGAAAATGGCAATTCTGCTGGAATCAACGGGCGCTTGGTTTGCAGTTCCGTTGCCAGCCACAGCGCGCGCTCGGCTTCCGATAGATCGTTGTATGCTTTGGGCAGAATTTGCAGGTATTGGGTTATTTCGTTGAAGGTGTCGGAATGGCGAGTGCTTTCCTGGCGAATATCTAAGTGCGCCAAGTTGAAGCCATAGATTTCCACCTGACAAATTAAATTTTCCAGATCCCGGCACGATAAACCCGTCTCAATCAGGTTCCGGTGAATCAGCCGCAGTTCTGCTAGAAATTCTTCTCCAGAGCGGTAAACGACGTGAGACTGGCTATCTGAGATTTGCCGATGCAAGTTTTCGCCATCCGAAAGTCGCCGGTTGCGATCGCTGGTATTTTGCAGACGCTGCTGAATGTATGCCAGCTTGAGGCGGTAAGGCTCTTGCCGGTATCGAATTGCCAGATGCTCGTAGACTTCTGGCATTTGCGACCGATCCTGCTCTAAGGAGTCCAGCAAATCTGGCAAGACATCGCTCCAGTGCAACGACAAGCTGAGTTGATTCGTCAGTTGCCGCAACGATTGGATATACTTCTCCAGAACTAAACCGCGCTGATAGCAAGCGGTTTGCCAAGTGACTTTCGGTGTAACTGAGGGGTTTCCATCCCGATCTGCCCCCACCCAAGAACCAAACTGGCAGAAGTTATTTACAGGGGGAGTAAGTCCCGGAAAAGAAGCTTTTAAGGCACGTTTTAGGCGTTGATGAAGCTGGGGAATCGTATCAAACAACACTTCCTGGAAGTAGTGGAGGGTGTAATCCACTTCATCCAACACGGTTGGTTTAAATTGATGCAATTCGTCGGTGCGCCACCAGAGGCGAATTTCTTCGGTTAATTGTTCGATGCAAGCCTCTGCTTCCCAAGAAGTCGTCAAACCTAAGGCTCTAAATTCTTCTTCTGCCTGGTCTAGCTGTTGCAGAATCTTAGCAATCCGCTGCTGTTTGCCGCGAATCGTATGGCGAACAATTTCCGTGGGGTGAGCGGTGAAAACTAGCCGCACGTCCAGATTGTCAATCAACCGCTGGATTTGCTGCGGAGGCACATTCATCTGGCGCAAATGGGGAAACAACCCGTGGAATGTCCCGGCATTTCGTTTGGCTGTGCCATCGTGGTGCCAGCTCTTTTCAAGCAAATCCGCTCCCGGTCCGCCGTTTTGGTTTTCTTCCTCCATGTCTTCTGGCGACAACACAATGGCGGAGTCCCCATCTCCTTGCAGGCTAGGAAGTTTACGAGGTGCTGCCTCACCAGCAGGAGCGTTGTAGGTAGCACGTCGGGAAAGCTGCTGATCCCGCTGTTCGTAGTGCTGCTCGACGATGTTAATGAGCTGGAAGTAGAGAGCAAAGGCGCGTGAGGCTCGAATCGCTGCATTGAGATCAAGCTTTTCGATCAGCTGAGGCACTGATTCAGGCAATTCTGTTGCCTGTCCTTCTGGCGAACACCTCGATCGAAGTTGATTAAGCAGATCGACCAGTTCCTGACCGCATTCCTGCTGGAGAACAGACTCCCATAAGTCCTCCACCACTTTGAGGCGATGACGTAAAAATAAAGCAGAAGTAGATGTTACCGTCAATGGCTGATCCGTCGATTGCAGTAGGGAACTCATAGAGTCTATTCTCTCTAAAGAAGAATAATCACCTAATTTTAGGGTTTCTAGTCCCAGCAAGTGGTTTACAGCGAACACCAACTGGGTTTTTCCAGAAAAAGGGAGGGGTTGCGAACTGACTCTTTCAGCGCTAGGCTAACGCCTCGCTTCAAAGACACGCGATCGCGTCCTAGTTTGTCGGCGAGCTTATTTTTATCTACTTTCCGCTACTCTTCCTCATTTTCCCCTTCCTGTGATGTGTTTCCTGGGGTGGGTACGTGGAGAACCGGCAAGCGATCGCCCCGAAATACTTCCTCACTATTTTGTCCAATGGCGCATAGCAATTCGCTGACTGCTTTGATGCCTAAAACTCCGAGTAGCATCGGCACCGTGGCTAAACTCAACCAAATTTCGGGAGTTGCAGACGTTGCATTTTCGGCGGTTGACGGTTGCTTTTTGTTAGGAAGAGTTTGCATGGGAGAAGGTCTAGATGAAAACTAATTTCTTTTTAGACAAACAAATAAAAGAGGTCAGAATTTAAACAGCACAAGGGGCACTTATCCTTCTAGTTTATGCATCTGAATAATACAGCGATAGCCTCCTAGGGCATAGTAGGAAGGGAACACGCTCCTCAGCGCTACTGTCCTAAGCACGGGGCGTTCGGCAAATAGCTATGGCACAAGGGCAATAATTCGGTAGCACCAATGGCAGTCTTGTGTAAGACTACTGAGAATCTAGAAGCAATTGTACAAAGCTTGGGGACGTTCGGAGCGGTTAACGCTTGCTGAAGTATTAAGTATGAAGTATTAAGTATGAAGTATGAAGTGTGAAGTATATCCTGAAATTTTGGTGTTCAACCAATTTTTCATCCTTTGTGACAACCTTTAAGCGCGACTTCCAATCGCAGGGTGCGCCCTCCGGGCTACAGCGTTTATGCTTCATCGTCTTTTCATCTGTTGCAAGTCCAGGGTACTTTCTTTGTGATGTTGGATGCCGATCCGATCGCCTATTTAGAGGGTCAATCCTCCCTCGCCCAGTGGGTTTCCCGCGCTATCGGTCTTCCGGAAGTGCGCCTACGATTTCGCTTACGAGGGAATAACCTGCATATTCTTTGTGAAGGCTCCGAATGTCCGCCTGCTGGACCCGTTGTGAGCCGATTTGTCGAGGCACTGAAGGGGAAGGAAGGGGGAGCTGGGTTCCCCCCGCAAGAAGCTCCCATTGACCAGGTGATTCTTTATGGTCGGAAACTGGGCATCCAGCGCCCAGACTGGATCAAGCAAATTCACCTAGAGCGGCTGCAACTGCATCAGGCGTCAGATGCCGCAGGCGTGGCTGCTGCTGCGACGCCGACGGATGGGCAGGAAATGACCGCCGAGCAAGGAGCAACTAGCGATGCTGACGGGCTGAGAGTCTCCAACCGCAGCCTCGCTCGCTCCGGTCAACCAGAAGCGATCGCGCGTTATCTGAGCGAAACTCTCAGCCCAATGGGAGTCGGCGTCAAGGTCGTGATTCAGACGCTTGGGAGGGAGCCAGGAAGCCGGGGAGCCGGACAGCATCAAGAATTGTCCCCTGCTTCACCAGCGGTTTCCCGTCGTCTGTGGGTACTTTGCGATTCTAACTACAGCACCGATGAGTCGCTGATGGCGGAGCCGGTGGCGGCTCAGTTACGAAATTTGAAGCTGGAAGGGTTTCGGGATGCCGTGATTTGCAGCCAGGTTCGAGGAGAAGCGGCTCCCGACTGGCGGCTGCGGGTGGATCTGACCCCTCCAGAGGAAATGCTCAAGGATTGGGCGCGTTGGGGAGATATCCAAGCGATCGCCCGCTTGCTCAATCAAGTGTTAAACGCGCAGGAGATGCAAATCTCCGCAGTTCTGAAAGATTCAACGCTGCATTTATTTTGTAGCCAGAAGCTCTTCAAGCAGCTAAAAGCAGCGGGCGACACCGCATCTGCCACGAGCGATGCGGCTGAGATTGCGATCGCTGCACCCGATCGAAAAACCGCAACCAGTGCGATCGCTCCCGTTTTAGAGTCTCTGACAACGCAAGGCATTCACGCTGCCACCATTTACGGCGTTGAGACTCACGGTGTAACACCAGTCCCGGAACAAGAAACGCCAATCTGGATTGAATGGCTGAATTTACCTGCGTCCAGAGATCCCGCTTTAGCAGAATCTACTTTGGAATTGGCGCAACGGGGCGATCTGAACGCAATTCAGTTTTTATTGCAACGCTTACTCAATCCCGACCTAGACGAGCGATTAACAACGGGTGGCATTCGTTTATCTCTGCGCCGCAAACAAGATTTGTTGCACATCATGAGCGAGGCACTCTCTAGTCCGCAGCAATCTGCCGTCGGGCCACCTGTTGCCAAGTTTCTGCGCGGGTTGGCGATTCCTGGCATTAAAGGGGTGCGAATTTATGGGCGTCGCGCCGGTCACTCCACCCCCTTGTGGCAGATGGGCGTTGATTTCACCCCTCGCAAACGCCTGGTACCGGAAGCAACCCCAGAATTTGCTGCCAGCGATGTTTATCTAGGAGATATCCTCTCTGGCAGTAACGAACCCGTTCTGCGTTCTGATGTCACCAAGGAAGACCTCAAAGCAGCCGCTAGCGCTGTCTCTTTCAAAGTGACTCGAACCATCCAGCAATGGCTATGCGCTTCCCAATTGTTTATTCCCACGGTGGAGATTAAAGACCTGGCACCCGTCGCCTTAGGGAAACTTAGCAATTCCACCTACACTTATTACCAAGGTTTCGTCGTGGCTTTGGTCTGGGGGATGCTGGGATTCTTGCTCACGGTGCAAACGGATTGGTTTCTGTCTGCGATCCTGAAGTCAAAACCACCCATTAATCAAGCGTCCGCGGTCAGCGGCAAATCAACCCTTGACCCGCGAGAACCGATCGAGGATACGTCAGTTCCCTTGCCCCAGATGTCTTTGCAAAAATCTCGTGGTTCAGAGGCTCCTGTATTCAATTCCGAAGGATTCACTCGCCAAGGAGATATCACCGTAAGGAACGAGGATGAAAAGTCTCCGCGAATGAATGCCGCATCAGCAGCAATTTTGGCAGCCGCCCGAAGTTCTAATCCCTCTTTTAATAACCGCCTGTTAGACGAAAAAGTGGCTCTCTACCAACAGATGCTGTTACAAAGACGGGGAGTTCCCCCGGATGTTTGGATAGTCGGCAGTTCTAGGGCAATGCGGGGGGTCGATCCTCAAGCGCTGGAAGAAGCATTGGCAGCGCAGGGATATCCGGGTGTTCAGGTGTTTAACTTTGGCATCAACGGTGCGACGGCTCAAGTAGTAGATTTGATGGTTCGCCAAGTTTTGACGCCAGAGCAACTGCCAAAACTGATTATTTGGGCGGATGGTGCCAGAGCGTTTAATAGCGGGCGGATAGATGCTACCTATAATGCGATCGCTAACTCGCAAGGCTACCAACATCTGCTTGCCGGTACTTTCCCCAAGCAGAATTCAACCCCAGGAAGTCCCAGCCGAACGACGGCGACACCACCGGCTAAAACTCCGGCGACGGCGGATAAAGGAGCTAGTGGTTCCTTAACGCAAAGCTATCAAATGGTTAATAATTGGCTCAATGAAACGCTAGGAACGTTCTCAGCAACTTATCCCCAGCGCGACCAAATGAAAACGCGGTTGCGGGATCTGTATGTTGTTTGGGCAAAACCAGCGAAAACAACTTCTGAGGGAGCTACCGATACTCCCCAAGCATTGACAGCCAGCCAATTTGCCATCGATTTTGATGGCTTCCTTCCCCTCACCGTTCGTTACAATCCTGCCACCTACTACAAGCAATATGCCAGAGTCAGCGGCGACTATGACAGCGATTACTACGCTTTCAAGATGGAAGGCAAGCAAACCCAAGCACTAGAATCGCTGCTGCAATTTACCCAAGCGCGTCAAATTCCGATTGTTTTTATAAACCTGCCTTTGACCCAGGATTACTTAGATCCAGTACGCATAGAATATGAGCAAGAATTTCAGCAGTATATGCGATCGCAAGCAATCCAAAAAGGGCTGATTTTCCGAGACTTAAATCAGCTTTATCCTACTCAACACGATTATTTTTCCGACCCCAGCCACCTCAACCGCTACGGTGCTTATGAAGTTTCTAACCAGCTAGCCGAAGATCCCATGATTCCCTGGCCTGCTAAATAGGACTGAGTTAAGAGGACTGAGGACTGAGTGAACCAGGAGTGGAATGAGTGCCCAATACCCAAGCTGAATTTATCCCGTTCTTTTACTTAGTTCAATTCTTCTTGTTTACCCTTAGTTTCCTGCTAAATAGGATTGAATCATGTTAGCGCGGCACGAAGTGCGGACTGAGGGCTGAGTGAGTCAGGAGTGGAATGATTACCGAATACCTAAGATGAATCTCTCTCATTCTTTTACTCAGTTCAATCCTTGTTGTTTACCCTTATTTTCCTGCTAAATAGGACTGAGTCATATTAACGAAGCGGCACGAAGTGCGGACTGAGGACTGAGTCAATCAGGAGTAAAATGAGTGCCCAATATCCAAGATAAACTTCTCTCATTCTTTTACTCAGTTCAATTCTTCTTATTTACCCTCAGTCCTCAGCCTTCAGCCCTCAGTCCTCAGCCCTCAGTCCTTACTCCTCAGTCTTCAAAAATGACTTTTATCTCTCTTATCTACGGAGTTTTTCTGCTCAGCGTTTTGGGAATTTACTGGTCGTTCCAAAAACAGTCTTTGCAGATGTGGACGTTGCTTGTTGTCAGTCTGGTTTTCTATACCTCACTGCAAGCGCCAACTTTGGTGAATGAGCATTGGCTGCAAATTTTAGCTTCGCCGCAAGTCGCCTATATTCCTTTGCTGATTGCTATTACTTTGATGAACTTCAGCTTAGGTAAGGCAATTGGAGAAAATACAGCATTAGGGATGTACGCGACCGATCCCCATGAAGATTGGCAATTCGATCAAGCGTTTTGGAATCGCCAGCGACTAAAGTTTTTATGGTTGGGGATTGTTCTGAATGTCTTATTGTTGGTGAGCTTTAAGTATGTACCTTTCTTCTTAAATTCGGTGGCGGGCTTCTACGAACAATTCACCGGAACATCGCTACCCGTTGCCGAAAATAGCGCCAGTTGGGTCAGCACTCACTTAATTGCGCCTTTAGGTTTGAGCTTCTTTTCTTTTGAGTGCATTGCTTATTTAATTGATGTATATCGTGGTGCCCCAGCGACGGAGCGATTTCTCGATTTTGCAGCTTATAAGTTATTTTTTCCCAAGCTAATTGCAGGGCCAATTACTCGTTACCATCAATTCTCAACTCAGCTCAAAACGCTGCAATTTCCAACACTTAATCAGATTACAGAAGGACTGTGGCTGATTGCCTGCGGTGCAGTTAAAAAAGCGCTTTTGGCAGATCGGCTGGGAATTTTTGTTGATTTGTGTTTTGGTAACTTAGAGCGAGCGAGCAGCGGCGATTTGTGGTTAGCGATCGCTGCCTACGGACTGCAACTCTATCTGGATTTTAGTGGGTACGTAGATATCGCCCGTGGTAGTGCCATCCTCTTAGGCTTCAATCTCCCGGAGAATTTTAATTTTCCTTACTTCAGTACCAGCATTGCTGATTTTTGGCGGCGCTGGCATATTACGCTAGGCGATTGGTTGCGAAACTACCTCTATTTTCCCTTGGGGGGTTCGCGCCAAGGGCTGCGCCGTACCTGCCTAAATTTGCTAATTATCATGTTAATTGCTGGGATTTGGCATGGAGCAGCTTGGGGCTATGTCGTCTGGGGTGCCTATCACGGTCTTGCTTTAGTGGCTCACCGCCTCACAGAAGCCCACTCCCGCCAGTCTGAAAAAGCTAGAAATTGGTGGAAAAGCCTTCCGGGTGTACTGCTTGCGTGGTTGCTAACCCAGTTTATGGTGTTCACATCCTGGATTTTCTTCCGCCTACCGAATCTGAAACAATCCAGTTGGGTGATTCAGCACCTCTGGGGTCAGTCTGCTGATGCCCAGTTTGCCGAAAAAGTCTACGGGGAGGCGCTGGGTGTGAATGCATCTCAGTTAGGTCTACTGCTTTGGCTGCTAGCCGCGTCGATGCTCCTCGTCTATGCCGTCCATCGGGGTCTCAAGTTACAGCTTAATTGGCCTCTGAAGCTGCTGCTGGTGCCATTGTGTTTCTACATTGTCTGGATATTTGCGCCCCAAGGCGGTCTTCCCTACATTTACTTTGATTTTTAGGGCATTACATTAAGCGATCGCCCACTACTCCTGGCTGACACGTCTCGCTTGCGATCGCTAACCCTACCGCATTCTCAGCCACTCATAAGTAAATGAAATGACAGTGATTCGGATTTATGAACAAAAAAAGACTGGACAAATACGAATAAATGTAAATATTATTAAATACAAGGCGAGACAAACTTCGCCTCATTCATACCGAACCTAGAAAATTCAAAGCACTCATAAAAACATGACCACAACCTTACAAAGACGCGAAAGCGCCAACGTATGGCAACGGTTTTGCGATTGGGTTACATCAACCGACAACCGCCTGTATGTAGGCTGGTTCGGCG